>JBFWIP010000134.1:0-6727 GCA_050255935.1 Desulfobulbus sp. | reverse complement strand
CAGACCGATCCCGAGACCATGCGCCGTCAGGTCGACGAACTGCTGCATCGTCAATTCAAACCGGAATTTTTGAATCGAATCGACGAGATCATCACCTTCCATGGGCTGACCCGCGACAACCTGCTGCAGATCGTGGACATCCAGATCAAACGGATGAGCAAACGGTTGGCCGAGCGCAAATTCAAGGTTGTCCTGACCAAGGAGGCCAAGCAGTTCCTCGTTGACGTCGGCTACGATCCTTCGTTCGGCGCTCGACCTTTGAAACGGGCCATCCAGCGCTATATCGAGGATCCGTTGGCCCTGGAAATGCTGGAAGGTAACTTCAGCGAGGGGGATCAGATCCTCATCGACCGGGGCGAGGACAACCGACTCAGCTTCAATCGCCAGTAAGCCTCCCCCCTCTTGCCCGCGGCAAGAGGGGATTTTCCCCATTTCCCGGATTTGGAAACAATTCTTTTAAAAGACCGCCGGGCAGAGTACATTTGCAGAAAGATACTTTGACCCGGCAGGGACGATCCACTTCGGATCGTCCCTGCCGGACTGTTCACTGCTGCTCTGGAATGAACAGAATGCGACTCCTGTTGCCCCGGTTGCTTCTTTTACTCAACCGACATCCTCACCCTGCCTCCGGCGCCTCAAGTGCCGGTGCCGGCAACGCGCCTGTGCGTAGCCTTTTCCCTCGCCGGCACAAGCTCCTCCTGCTTGGTCAATGCATCCTGCTCGCAGGGGCCTCCCTTGCCTACGCCCACCCCGACCTGGAAGTCAACATTGAGGGAAATCTCAGCGAGGCCCAGCGTACCAACATCACCAACTATCTTTCCCTCGCCCGGATCGATGACAACGAGCGGCTTTCCGATGCCCTGTTCAGACGCCTCGTGCGCAAGGCCCCCGGGGAAGCCGGTAAGGCCCTGGAGCCTTTTGGCTATTATGCCCCGGAAATATCGGTCGCCGAGCATCGGCAGGAATCCGGCAGACGGCAGGTGACGCTTACGGTGCAACCGGGTGAGCCAGTGCTCATCGATTCGATCGACATAATCCTTTCCGGTCCGGGCGCGGAAGATGCGGAACTGCATCAGGCCGTCCAACGATTTCCCCTGCATGAGGGAGACATCCTCGACCATCAACGCTATGGGCAAGGCAAGGATCGACTGGTTGCCCTGGCCCTGGAAAACGGTTACCAGAAGGCCGGCTTTCGCCTCGCCCGGGTCGAGGTGCGGAAAAAAGAATGCAGGGCGATCATTCAGCTCGACCTTGCCACCGGACCGCGTTACCGCATCGGCCCCTTGGATTTCCAGGCCGATTTCATCGACCACGACCTGCTCAAAAAAATAACCCCGGTCCACGAAGGGGATCCTTTTTCCCCCAAAGCCCTCACCCGCATGCGGCAGTCGCTCTATGACGCAGGGTATTTCACCGATGTTGACATCAATTACGACCTCAACCAAGCGCAAGACGGATCCAACAAGGTGCCCATCACCATTGTGCTCACCCCGAATCTGGCCCATAAGTACGGTATCGGTCTGGGGTACGGCACCGACACCGGGCCACGCGGCACCCTGGAGTACACCAATCGACATATCAATCGACTGGGCCACCAATTGGATCTGCAATGGCAGCCCTCCCAACGGCTCAGCAAATTCGGCGGAGTCTACACCATTCCCATCGGCGATCCCAAACAAGACCGCCTGAGCTTTTCCGCCAATTACGAAACCGAGGACTTTGACAACACTGAAACCGAGACGCTCAAGGCCGTTGTCAGTCACGACCACTTCCGCCGTTGGGGGGAGTATTCGACCTATCTGCAATATCTCCGGGAAAATTACGATACCGGCGCGGCATTCGACAGCGATCAGGCCAGCTTTCTCATCCCCGGCATCAAGGGCTCGGTCTTTTGGGCCAATGACCGTATCTCGACCGACAAAGGGCTGCGGCTCTCCGCCACGGTTATCGGCAGCAAAAAGGACGTGTTGGGGGACGCCGACTTCGTTCAGGCCAGCCTCCGCGCCAAGGGAATTTACAGTTTCCTTGACAAATGGCGGATCATCGGCCGTTCCGAAATCGGCACCACCCTGGTCGACGACATCTATGATCTCCCGCCGAGCCTGCGTTTTTATGCCGGTGGCGACCAGAGCGTCCGCGGCTACGGCTATAAAAAAATCGCCCCCACCGACTCGGAAGGCAATCTCCTGGGCGGAAAAAACCTCCTTCTCTACAGTATCGAGTTGGAACGAAGCCTGTTTGAGGAGTGGAGTGGGGCGGTGTTCTACGACAGCGGCACCTCCACCAACAAATTTTCCGACTGCACCATGCATTCGGGAGCGGGCGTGGGCCTGCGATGGAACGGGGTCTTCGGCCAGGTTCGCCTTGACCTGGCCAAGCCCCTGGATGAAGAAGGTTCCTGGCGGATTCACCTGACCTTGGGGGCGGACCTGTGAAAATCATCAAACGGCTGCTTGTTGTTCTTTCGGCTGCCAGCCTGTTTTTCTTTGTCCTCCTGATCACTGCCGCCACCACAGAGACCGGGCTGCATTGCCTGATCGCCCTGTCCAATTCGCTGACCGGTACTTTTTTTTCCATTGGTTCCGCTTCGGGCACCTTGTTGGGCCCCCTGGAACTTCGTCAACTTCGCTACGCGGACGGCGTTGACACCGTTCTCATCGATTCCCTGCGGCTCGACTGGCAACCCGGCCGGCTTCTCGACGGGCGGATCAGGCTACAGACCGTAACCGGCAAGCAGATCCGGGTCATGCTGGGCGAAAGTTCAGAAGAAACAGTACTGTCCCCGTTCTCACTGCCCCTGCAATTACTCGTTGACGATATTCGGGCCATCGACATCGCTGTCCTCTCGGCCGGCGAGGAAATCGTCCGTGTTGAGCAGGCGAGCTTGACCAAACTCGGCTACAGGGGAGACCAGATCATTTTCGCTGATTGCAGCCTGTCAGGGGAAGGCTACGGCATCCAACTCAAAGGCGGCGTGCAAACCAATGCGGAATACTTGATCAAGGCAACGGCCAAGGCGCAGTTCTCTTTTCCGGATTACCAACCCATAAAAGCCACGGCCAACCTGTCCGGGCCCCTGAACCGACTCAAGATCGCCGCCGACCTGGAGCAACCCGTCACCCTGCATCTTGATGGAGAACTCAACCAGATCCTGGGTGCGACCTCCTGGTCGGCGGAAGCAAACAGCCGGGAAATTGCCCTGCCGGCCATCAACGGCAGGTGGCCGGAGCAGAGCTTTCGCCAGGCTTCCCTGCAGGGGCAGGGAACGCTGGAGGACTACCGTCTGGCGTTGAAGGCCCAAACCGGTGTTCCCGGTTTATCCTCCCCGGTGTCGCTTGACGTCGAGGCCAATGGCGACGGCAATGGCCTTGCCTTTTCACGTTGCATGGTAACGCAAAACAAAGCCGCCCTTTCCGCCCGGGGACGCCTGCAGTGGAATCCGCTCTTTTCCTGGCAGGCGGACATTCAGGGAACCCAACTCGACCCCTCGGCCCTGTTTCCCCAATGGCCCGGTCATTTTTCGGGGAAATTGACGACCAGGGGAGAGATGGATCAATCTCTCCGGGCACACTTTCAGCTTTCCGGGCTGCAGGGAACCTTGCGGGGCTACCCCCTTGCAGGGGCTGGAAGCCTGCAGATGGAAGGAGATAAGCTTATCATTCCTGAATGCAGCCTGACCAGTGGAGGCTCCCGTCTTGAGCTTAGGGGCTCTTCCGCGCCGGATTTGAATCTCGACATAAAACTCCACTCGAAAAACCTTGCTGAAATTGTCCCCAAGGCTTTCGGGGCTCTGGAGGCAAAGGCACAACTCCGGGGGACACTCGCAAAGCCAAAACTCGACCTGCGTCTGGAAGGGACCAAACTCGGTTTTGATCACAATCAAAATCAAATAGGGCGGTTGAGCGCAACAGCCAACGGCCTGATTGCAAACGATGGCCTGTTCAAGGCAAAACTGCAACTGGACAAGGCCATCCTCGCGGATGTACCGATTGACAAGGCTGCCCTCGACATTCAAGGCGCCCTCAACAGGCACAGTCTGAAATTTACCGCAACAAACAGCGAAATGAAGGCCGGATTCCAATTAGAGGGCAAGCTGGCAGAGGGGCAATGGCAAGGAACTCTTGGCCACACCCATTTCACATCCAGCGAATGGGGTGATTGGCGGCAGCGGGGAGCAAGCGAGTTGTTGATTGCGTCCGCGCGAATGAAACTCGCCCCAACATGCCTGACCACATCGGCCGGCGGCTCCTTGTGCGCGGAGGGGGCCTGGGATGCCGCTGACCAGGCATGGCAGCTCCGGGGAAAGGTCACAGCCTTGCCATTGGCCGGTTTCGCCCAACACCTCAATGCCCCCTTCACGGTGCAGGGAAAATTGAGCAGTGCTCTCCAGGCACAAGGAAACCGACAGCGAATAAGCCAAGCCCATTTTTCTGCTGAAACGGAGGCGTTACAACTCACGGCTCCCCTGCTCGATGGCCAGGAAGAGAAATTCAAATGGCAAAGCAACACCTTGCGTGCTGACTATGCCGGCAGGGAGCTGCATCTTGTTTTCAACAGTCGCATTGATGAGCACAACTCGATTCGGGCGGAGGCGCGGCAGACAACAGCAGATCCCGTGCGCAATTTCAGCACGCAGCCGGTTCAGGGCAGCATCCAGCTCGCCCTCCATGACCTTAGCCTCATCGCACTTCTCTCCAACCAGGCGATCATTCCCTCGGGAACGATTCTGGGGCAATGGAACATTCAAGGCCCCCTACCCTCCCCACGATTTTCAGGGGACATCACCCTTACGGACGGCAAGGCGGAAATTCCGCCTCTCGGCATCACGCTTTCACCTCTGCACCTTTCGATGAAGGGGGATACCAATGAAATGGCAATCCGGGCATCCGCCCAATCAGGATCAGGAATCATCCATGCTTCCAGCACGTTGGCGCCTCTTTCCCCGTTTAAACAACCGATCCGGTTACACCTTGTGGGCGAGAACTTTCAGGCCGCGAAGCTCCCCGGCATGGACCTGAGCCTCTCGCCTGATGTCATGGCGATTCTCACCCCAAAAGAGATCAGGGTGCAGGGGCAGGTCATTATTCCCAAGGCACAGGTCAGCTCGATCAATTTTGACCAGGCCACCGCTCCTTCCGGGGATGTCGTCATCATTGACGAGGGGCCGGAAAAAACGAACGCCGGCCAACCCGTCTATCTCAATATAAAAATCCTTATCGGGGAAGCGGTTCAGGTCAATGCATATGGCTTACGTGGCAGCATTAAAGGAAATTTGGATATCAACGGTCAGCCGGGCCGCCCCATGACAGGGGCTGGAACACTGTCGGTTCACAATGGAACCTTTAGCCTCTACGGCAAACGATTGAAAATTGATGTCGGCCGGATGCTCTATAGTGGTGGCCCCCTTACCAATCCTGGCATCGAGCTACGTAGTGAACACAAAACCGACAAGGCCACCACCGGCGTCACCATTGACGGCTTCCTTCAGCATCCCGAGATTTCCTTTTATTCCACTCCGGCCATGGAGCAATCGGCCATCATCCAAAATTTGCTTCAGGATACCCCGTTCGGTGGGGAAACCCGGGAAGATATCGGCGTGGTGGGGACTGCGGCGGAGAGAGTCGGCCTCGGCGGCTTGGTCCCTTACCTGCAAAGTCTCAAAAAAATATCCATGATCGATGAAATCAAACTTGAAAACGGGGATGATTCGGAAAATAGATCCCTGGTATTCGGCAGTTGGCTGACCCCGGATCTGTATGTCAGCTACGGTAAGGAGTTGGCCAAGGAATCAAGCACATTCACCACCAAGTTGAATTTAGGGAAGGGCTTTTCCCTTCTCACCGAAACCGGTGCTTCACAAAGTGGCGGCGATATCAAATATGAATTTGAGCGTTAGCCCTTATGTTTTGATGTTTTGAAGCAAGGGAACTGGTCAGGACATAATGTCGCGGTGGAATACTCCAAAGGGCCTCATGGGAAAAATTAGGAAAATTTGCCTTTTTGAGTGCATTGCGCTACGTTGCCCCGGGAAATTATGATCAACATATTCATGACAGGATTGTTATGGCTGAACAAGTGGAAGATTTAACCGTCAACTATGAAGAGGACGGGGTTTTGGTGGTAAAGGAAGTCGACAAGGAAATTCTCTCCAAGGGGAGTTGGACAACCATCCTGTTTCGTTATCAGGACCTGGATCGGGCCAAGGGCGAATTTGGCCCTGATAAGTTCACCATCCGGCGCTATCAGAAAAGAAACGGCCAGTACCAGACCAAATCGAAATTTAATATTTCCAGCGCGTCCCAGGCACAGAAGATTATAGAGACACTTGCCCGATGGACGAAACAGGACGGAGAATAATCGCATCTCCCTGTCCTTTCATACAGAACATGCAAAACCAATATTCCTCCCATCCCCTTCTCGTCAAAAAAGGTAAAGGGAGAGCAGAAAGGGATTGACGGGGAGCGGGTGGACCTGTATATTGGCGCCTCGTTGCTCGCCGGCAGGAATGGCGGGCGGCGGAATCGCTGAGGCCGAATAAAAAAATGGTTGACAGCGATTCGGAAAGATGGTAAATTGATAAATGCGCTGCACTTGAGGCGCACCATTGATCTTTGAAAACTGAACAGTAAACGAGCGGGCCAAGTAAATTGGTTTTGAATTGGTGAATGCCAATCGATTGTGATTGGTCAGGATATAAAACTGGAGAGTTTGATCCTGGCTCAGAACG
>JBFWIP010000133.1:0-6752 GCA_050255935.1 Desulfobulbus sp. | reverse complement strand
GCCGCCCACATGAGCTGGGTCATGGTCAACAAGCGCGCCCATATGCGCAGCAGCGAAGACCTGCAGAACTGGGTCGAAGTCTATGAGATGTTCGCCAAACTCTATCGCTTCATCCCCTGGTAGTTCCGTTGCAGCAGTCTTCGGCAAGGAGCAGGGACAGGCGCCCGGTTGTCGTCGGCTACGATGCCGTGTCGCCGCTGGGCACCGATCTGGACGTCCAGTGGTTACGGGCCCTGGCCGGAGAAAGCGGGATCGGGCCCCTGACCCGATTTCCCCTGGACGACGACTTCCCGGTCCGGATCGCCGGCCAGATACCGGAACTTGAGGAGCGGTCCTACCCGTTTCTCGCCCCGCGGCACCAGGCGGCCTGGCATTCGCCGGTCTTCACCTACGGCCTGCTCACCGCCACCCGGGCCCTGGAACGCAGCAGCATCGTCATCGATTCTTCCCTGGCCCCCCGGGTCGCGGTCACCTACAGTTCGGCGGTCGGCGGCATCGACGCCGTCCTCGCCGCAGACCGGCGACTGCAGGCCGAAAACAAGCTGCCGCATCCGTACGCCAACCCGAATTCCTGCATCAACATGATCGGCGGCAAGATCGCCATCCACACCGGCGCCACCGGTCCGATTCTCTCCACCATCACCGCCTGCGCCACCGGTCTGACCTCCATCCTGGTCGGTTCCATGCTCCTTGCCCAGGACCGGGCCGACGTCGCCATCTGCGGGGCCGTGGATTGCGCCCTGGTCGAACCGATCGTGGCCGGATTCTACACCATGAACGGGATCTTCAACCCCAAGCCGGGCCGGGAAACCGAGCCGCCGCAGCGAGCCAGCCGCCCCTTTTCCATAGATCGCCGGGGGTTTGTCCTCTCCGAGGGGGCGGGCGCGGTCATCCTCGCCACCCGTGCATTCGCCGCCAGCCATGGCCTGCCGTACCGGATCGAACTGGCTGGCTGGGGCATGAGTTCCGATGCCCACCATTTTGTCATGCCCCACCGGCCGACGATCCAGCAGTGCATGCAGGAGGCCCTGCGCGACGCGGGACTCGCGCCGTCGGACCTCGCCCTGGTCAACGCCCACGCCACCTCCACCCGGGTGGGCGATCAGGTGGAATACGAGGCGCTCCGCTCGGTGTTCGGCGGACAACTCCCGCCGGTCACGGCGAACAAGTCGCTGATCGGTCACGCCATGGGGGCCTCCAGCGTTATTGAAACCATCTTCACCCTGCGCGGCATGGAGGAAAGTACCGCTTTGCCGACCATCAACTATCGGCCCGATCCCGAGCTGGAACTCGACTGTATCAGTGAAGGCAAGCGGGTAATCGAGCAGGAACATGTCATGAAAAACGCGTTTGGATTCGGCGGGTGCAATGCCTGTGCGATTTTCCGCAGAGTCGGCTGAACCCAAGGAGTCCGCCCAGTCCCATGAAAGCCCCGTTAAACAGAAAAGTAGTGGTTCTCGGCTATGCAACGGCCACCGCCCTGGGAAAGACCTTTGCCGCCACCTGGGAAGGCGCCGCGGCCGGACGGGCCGGTTTCCGCCGGCTCACCCGCTGCGAGGTTCCCACCCGCAGTAACGTGGTCGGGGAGATTCCCGACTGGACGCCCACCGACCTGCCCTATGTCAGCCGCAAAGACGCGGCCCAATGGAACGCGGATTATGTCTGCCTCACCATGGAAACCTGCCGCCAGGCGCTTGCCGACGCGGGCCTGGAGATCACGCCGCAGACCGGCCCGAGAACCGCCTGCCTGATCGGCTCGGCGCTCAACGGCTCCGATGCCTACCGCATCGCCATGGACAATTACACCCGTCTGGGACCGCTCAAGGTCAGCCCCTACCTCCTGCCCAACCTCTGCGCCAACCTGCCCGCCGGCAAGGCCGGCATGCTGCTGGGGTTCACCGGCCCGATCTTCTCGCCCCAGGGGGCCTGCGCCTCGGGCAACCACGCCATCGGCATCGGCGCCCGCATGATCCGGGACGGCGACTGCGATTTCGCCCTGGCCGGAGGGGTGGAGACCTGCCTCATTCCGGAAATCATTCTCGGTTTCGCCAACATGCTGGCCACGATCAAGGTCGGCCCCAAGGACCGTTCGTATGCCGACCCCACCCAGGCCTCGCGGCCCTTCAGCGTGGACCGCAAGGGCTTTGTCCTTGCCGAGGGCGCCGGCGTCCTCGTCCTGGCCGCGGAGGAAGCGGCCCGGGCGCACGGTTTGTCGCCCCGGGCCGAAGTCGCCGGCATCGGCTGGAATTCAGACGCCCACCATTTTACCCGTCCCAACCTGACGACCGTGCTCCAGGCCATGCGCGACGCCATTGACGATGCCGACATCACCCCTGCCGACATCGGCGCCATCAATGCCCACGGCACCTCCACCCCCACCGGCGACAGCACCGAGGCGGACTGCCTGCGCAAGTTGTTCGGCAGCCGCCTTTCCGGGATCCCGATCTCGGCCAACAAATCGCAAATCGGCCACTCCCTGGGGGCTTCCGCCGCCATCGAAGCCGCCCTGAGCATCGAGGCCATGCGCCAATCCATGGTCCTGCCCACGGTCAACCACATCCCCGACCCCGAACTCGCGGACCTGGACGTGGTCCCCAACCACGCCCGCGTCCACCGCCATGAATTCGTTCTCTCCAACTCGTTCGGGTTTGGGGGCACCAACTGCTGTATCGTTTTTCGAGGTCTCTGATGCGTCCCAAACCGTTTCGTCCCGTCCCCCTTCCCGATCACCCCACCTGCGTCCGCGACACGGGCACCGGCCTGGTCTGGCACCGCTGCGAACTCCGCACCCTGTATGTGGACACCGATCGCTCCCAGGTGGTCTATCACGCCAACTATCTGCGCTACTTTGAATTCGGCCGGGCCAACCTGATGCGCGAGGCCGATCATCCCTACAAGCAGATCGAGGAAAGCGGCTATATCTACCCGATCATCAAGACCGAACTCAACTACCATTCGCCGCTTTTTTATGACGACCTGATGTATATTCACACCCGACCGGCCCGGTTGGAACTGGTCAAGGTCCGCTTCGACTACCTGATCACCCGGGCGGACAACGGGGAGATCGCCTGCACCGGCTACACCCTCCACTGTGCGGTGAACAGCAAGGGGATTCCGGTGGAACTCGACGACAAGACCATTGCCCTGTGGCAGCAGTTCCCCCAATGACGGCCGCCACCGAGACAACGGCCCAACTGCTAATTCCACCCTGGTTCCGGGACCACTGCCTGGACGGCAAGGGGATCCTGCCGGCGGTGGAGGCGCTCGAATTCCTCGCCGAACTGGTGCACAGGCAAAGTCCCGAACTCGACTGCCGCCGGATGACCGCTGCCCGCTTTCCCCGGTTTCTGGAACTGGTTCCCGGGCAGCAATCCATCGAGGTCCTGGTCAGCCGCTTTTCCACAAACGATGGCGGGGTCCGGGCCGTGCTCCAGACCCGAAAACAGTTGAGAACCATGACCCGCCTGAACGTGCACTGTGAGGTCGTCTTCGGCGCCGCAGCCGCCCCGCCGGCACCGCCCCTTCCTTCCTGCGGAAAACCCGTCATGGCGATTGCCGCCGAGCGGATTTACCGGGACCTGGTTCCGTTCGGCCCGGCCTATCGAACCCTGCAGGGGCAGGTGGACCTGGAGCCCATTTCCGCCCGGGGACTGCTGGTGCCGCCCTTCCTCCCCGGTGACCGCCCGGATCGTTCCCTGCTCGGTTCCCCCTTTGCCATGGACGGCGCCATGCACCTGGCCTGCGTGCATGGTCAGGGGTTGGTCGACTTTGTTCCCTTTCCGGTGGGTTTGGCGCAACGAACGGTACGGGAACCGACCCGGTCCGGCGAACCCTATCAGGCCCGCGCCTGCCTCCGTGGACAGACACGGGAAGAATTGGTCTATGACCTGGAGATTGTCGACCAGCGGCAGCGGGTACGGGAAACGGTTCTGGGATTGCGGATGCGGGATGTGAGCGGCGGCCGGATCAAGCCGGCGGAGTGGATCAACAAGGCCTTGAAAAAGGCGGATGGCGGGGAAAAGAGGGGTTGACGATCAGCGACCGCCGGTGTGGATTCCGGAAAATTCCTCACGGGCCGCCCAGGCAAGCGCGGGCTCCATGGTGATCCGGGTCAACCAGCGGCAGAAAATCAGGGAATACGCGGCCCCGGAAAGGGACATACCCAAGAGAAACACCAGATGCGATATTCCATAGATCAGGGGCCCGCCGATCACCACGATCCAAGGGGTCTGCAGCTTGACCGACAGTACCCCCAGGGCCGCGACCGCAGGCCAACCGAGAACAAAGCTCAGGACGATCGCCCCCACTCCGGCAAAAACCAAGGGGGTGGGTTTCTCCCGGAACGCGCTCAGATCGGCACGTTCGGCAATCGCCTTACGGACAAAAGCCATTGCCCCGAAATATAAAATGGTCTTCTGAACACGATGTTTCATGCAATGATGCGCTCCCAAAATCGCCTTCGGCAGATGGACGCGGCGCGGTGTCTGTCGCCGAAATTGGCATATTGTAGTACAGAGTTCCCGGGGACGCAATATGGAAGCTGAGAAGCGGCACCCACCCGCAGCCGACTGCTGGGACTTTTTTGACGCAATCTTCTGCATCACCCTGGCAAGCCGTACGGACAGGCTGCATGAGGCCCGGCGGCAATTCGCCGCCGTGGGGCTGGCCGGGCGGGTCATTTTTCAGGTGTTTGAAAAGGACGGCGAGCATCCGGCCCGGGGAATCTACCACTCCCACATGGCCTGCCTGCATAAAGGCCTTGCCGCCGGTGCCCGCCGGATTCTGATTTTTGAGGACGACATTCTCTTCCGCGGATTCCGTGCAACCAACCTTGCAGAGGCCTGTTGTTTCCTCGGCCAGCACTCCGGTTGGGACGCGCTGTTTCTCGGAGGCCTGATCGACCGGAGCACCCCGACCGATTGCCGCCGGCTCAACCGTATCCAATATCGATGCCTGGCACATGCTTATTGCCTGTCCCGGCCCTTTGCCCTGCACCTTGTCAAAGAGCCCTGGAACAATATCCCCTTTGACGATTTTCTCCGTTCCCGGCAGGGGGCTTTTTTTGCCCTTTCCCCCATGTGTGCCTTCCAGGGAAAGAGCATGAGCGACAACCGGACAGTGATGATCGACCGGCTGCGTACCCTGTGCGGCGGACTGGCCTTTATTCAGCGATGCAATGAAATTTTTCAAAACAACAAACGATTGATCATCCTCGCTCATATCCTCCTGGGGGCGGCTCTCCTGGCCCTCTTGCAACGGCTGTCATGACCAAGCAACCGATTCGCCTTCATATTCCCTTGCTGCTGCTTGTCACCCTGGTGGTCGGCGCTTGTGCCTTCTTCGGATTCAAACGGTTGACGATCGATACCGATATCGTGCGCTCCCTGCCGGCCCACGAGCAGGGCATTGCCGATGCCCTGGAAATTTTCCGCAACCACCCCATGCATGATCAGGTGGCCGTGGATATCGGCCTGGATCGCCCCGCCCCGGACGTGCTGGTGGACTGCAGCGCTCTTGTCCAGCAACGCATGCTTGCCAGTTCCCTGTTCAGCGAAATCGGCATGGAAGACATCGGCCTGCTGCTCCCGGAACTGGCACGGCAAACGGCCCGCTCCCTGCCCCTGTTGTTGACCGCCGAGGAACTCGAACACAAGGTGGCCCCCCGGTTGAATGCTTCCTTTATCCACCAACGGCTGCAGCATGCGTTGCAGGGAATGGGCGGCATGGAAAGCATTGGCCAGACCGCCCTTCTCCGTTCGGATCCCCTGGGGCTGAAAGACCTGGTCCTGGCCCGGCTGGCCCAATTGGCGCCCTCGCCCCAAAGCCGCCTCTACAAGGGCAACCTGATCAGCGCGGATGGACGGCACCTCCTGCTCGTCGCCCGGCCCCACACAGCCGGTACCGACACCGCCTTTGCCGCGCAGTTGGCCGAGTTCTTCGCGGCTACGGCCCGTGATCTCGATACACTCGATGCGGCCAACGGTTACCAGGTCACCCTCACCCCGGTTGGGGCCTACCGTGCCGCCCTGGATAACGAGGAGATAATCCGCCACGATGTGCGCTGGGCCTTGTTCCTCTCCACCGTGGGGATCGCCCTGCTGCTGCTTGCCGCCTTTCCCCGGCCCCTGCTGGGGCTGCTGTCCCTGGTCCCGGCGGTGGCCGGGACCGCGATGGCCCTGTTCGCCTATTCCCTGTTCCATCCGTCGATCTCCATTATGGTGCTCGGCTTTGGCGGGGCACTGATCTCCATTACCGTGGACCACGGCATCGCCTACCTGCTGTTCCTGGATCGACCCGAAACCTCCCGGGGCAAGGAGGCCGCGCACACGGTGCGCCACATCGGGGGCGGCATGGCCATGCTGACCAGCATGGTCGCCTTTCTCCTGCTCAGCCTCAGCGATTTTCCCGTGTTCACCGAACTCGGTCAATTCACGGCCCTGGGCTTTCTCTTCACCTACCTGTTCATCCATCTGGTCTTTCCGCGGATACTCCCCGACCTGCCGGCCGCCACCACCCGCCGTCCCCTGCTCCACAGGCTGCTCAACCGATTCAGCGCCACCGGTACGACCGGCCTGGTCCTCGCCCTGCTGGCGATGGTGCTTCTGCTCGGCTTTGCCAAACCCGAATTCAGAGTCAACCTCAGCGACATGAACACGGTCAGCGAGCGGACCATGGCTGCGGACCATCATTTTGCCCAAACCTGGGGCGATATCGGCAGCAAGATCTACCTGATGATCACGGCCCCCACCCCG
>JBFWIP010000132.1:0-6778 GCA_050255935.1 Desulfobulbus sp. | reverse complement strand
GTACAGGTCGGTGGCCATTTATGGCAAACGGGCCCGGGGCATGATGGCAAACTACCTGATAAAAAATCGTGTCAAAACACGGGACGGAATCACCCATTTCTCCATGGGCGGCTATACCTACAGGCCGGGACTGTCAAAAGAACGTCTCCTGGTCTTCACCCGCCCCCAGCCCTAATTTTTCCTTGATCAAAAAGCGTCGTACGACGGCCTTCTGTTGTATTGGGCGTTGATCAAGGAAATCTGATCGTTCAGCGTCCACAAATCGTAGATATATCCCAGGCCGCAAAAACCGAGCGTGAGCAGGTAGAGGATGCCGGTGCCGATCTTACCCATATAAAAACGGTGGACGCCGAATATGCCGAGAAAGACCAACAGCAGCCAGGCGACATTGTAATCGATCGGCCCCGGGATGTAGCGCAGGTCCGCCTCGCGGTCCATCATCGGTATGAGAAAAAAATCGACGATCCAGCCAATGAAGAAGATCCCCAGGGTGAGGAAGTAGATCGTGCCGGAAACCGATTTGCCGTAATAAAAGCGATGGGCGCCGATAAAGCCGAAAAGCCAGGCCAGGTAACCGATGACTATGTTGTGGGTGGGACGTTCCAGTTCCATGTGCCGTGTCCTGTGCAGGTTGTCTTGAGTCGGGTGATGCGCTCCAGCGAGTCGGTAATACGGTGCCTATCGATGCGGCCGCTGTCAAGCAGTTCCTCGACCGCGCGGATCCCGATGGTGAGCACATCCTCCCGAGGATCGAGATTGTTGCCGATCACCGGCATGTCCACACCGGCAAGGATGGCCTGCTGGATGGCCCCAGACAGGCTCCAGCCGTTGCTGATGGCCCGCATCTGCAGGTCATCGCTGAAGATCACGCCGGTAAATCCCAAATCCCGGCGCAGCAGCTGTTCAATCACCAGCGATGAGAGGGTGGCCGGGGTTGCGGAGAGGTCGAGTTGGCGGTTGATCAGGTGGGCTGTCATTATTCCGTCAGCATACCCCTGGGCGATGAGTTGGCGATACGGCTCAAGTTCAACCGGCTGCCAACAGGTGGAGACATCGACAAACCCCAGATGGGAGTCGGCCCCGGCACTGCCATGGCCAGGAAAGTGTTTGAGGCAGCAGGCCACTTGATGACGATGATGCGCCGCGATCACCGCCCGGGCATGAGCCGCCACGGCAAGGGGATCGGCGCCGAAACTCCGCTCATAACGGGCAATAATCGGATTTTCCGGGTTGAGGTTGAGATCGACAACCGGCGCAAAATTCAGGTTGATGCCCATGGCGGCCAGTTGAGCCGCCATCTTATCCGCAGAACCGGCGGTTGCCTCCACGCCGAGCGCCGCCAATCGGGCGGCGGAAGGTGAGGCCGAAAATCCGTCCCGCTCCTTGAGCCGGCAGACCATGCCGCCTTCCTGGTCCACTGCGATCAACAGTGGGGTTCGACTCGCCTGTTGCAACCTTGCCGTGAGCGCCGCGAGTTGGGACGGAGATTCAATATTTTGTACGCTACGATCGATATTGCGGTCAAAAAGAATCACCCCACCGGGTGGATTTTCCGCCAAGGCCCCTGTCAACCAATGGTCATGGGGCAGGGTGCAGCCCCGGAAGCCGATAACAAAGATCTGCGCTATTTCTTGAACCAATCCCATCTATTACCTCTGAAAATCCCTTTGGATCGTCGTCTGTCGAAAAAATGACTATTAAAGCAAGTTATCGCTTGCACGCGTTGGCCAAATTGAGTATCAAAAAATTAACACCTTCTTTTCACAAAGGAAAAAAAATTTTACTTCAACAGGCACATATTTCGCAAAAAAGTATAAACGGAATCCTTGTCTGCCACCTCGTTCAAGGCGGTTTGGGCAATAATCAACGAGTCTTCACCTCCAGGACTTCTCCAAAACGTGAAAATGCCATGGAAATGAAAGTGTTTGAAGAGCGGATTGACGCAAAGATCGACGCCACCATCGAAAACCTGCTGACCGAACTGAGCCGTTATCGGCAACAGTCGGAAAAGCTGACAAAAATCAATGTCCTTTACCAGAGGATGGCCGGCATCCTCGATCTTCCGGCAATGATCGAGGCCTACTCGATCTGGTTGATGGAATTCATCGGCCACGAATTGATCGGGTACAACAATCCCTGCCGGCAACGGATGCATATGTTCTGTTCCTATCATGGCCCCAAACGGCGGCAGGCCATCCAGTTGGCCCAGGAACTGCTCGGCCCCGAATCCGCGACAAAAAAATGTCCCACCCAGGCGGAGGGATTCCATATCCACCGCTGGATTATTGAATCGGGCGAGTGTTCCAGCGTCTTGGTCCTTCTCCACAAGGGAAAGCCATTGAGCGGGGACGACCTTGATTTTATCGAAGAATCACTGATGATTCTTGCCGATCCCCTGAAGCGGGCCCTTGATTATGAAGAGGTCTTCGCCCAGGCGCGAAAGGATACCCTTACCGGCCTGCCCAACCGCTATGTGTTTGGAGAACGGATCAAATCGATCGTCGAGCAGGCCAAACGCCATGGATACCCCTTGACCCTGGCCGCCCTGGACCTGGATCATTTTAAGGCGGTCAACGACACCATGGGCCATCTCATGGGGGACCATGTACTCAAACAGGTGGCGGAGGTCCTGCAGAACCAGATTCGCCTCACCGATTTGCTGGTCCGCATGGGCGGCGATGAATTCCTGCTGGTGTTGCCCGACACATCCCTCCAGGATGCCCGCTTCCTGGCCGAACGGCTCTGCCGGGCAGTGGAGCAACTCGACATCGTGACCAAGGCAGGACGGCTGGCGGTCAGCATCGGGCTTTCCGAATGGTCAAACAAGATGGATCTCAACAGCTGGCTGGAGCACGCCGATGATATCCTCTACCAGGCCAAGGCCAACGGTCGGGCCCAGGTGGCGGTTCAATGAAGCGTTCCATCTTTTCGTTAACCGTGCAATAAGCCGTAGAAACACAATCGTTCGACGTGAAAAAACGCCGTTTTCCTTGAAGGAAAATGGCGTTTTTTTTGTTTCTCATCCATTGATGGAGGGGAAGGAGCGGATGGGCCTGTGGGGTTGAGCAAAGGGCAGGCAGATTCGCCCTGCCATCCTGCAGGCCAAGCACCACGGTCAAACTACCTTTTGCACCATCATACAAGCAATTAGTTCTCCGGTAAGGCTTTGCCTTTGCAACGTTTTCAATCAAGCGTTCTTGAGTTTGATCTGTAGCGGAATGCAGTGCAGGGAGCGGCCCTTCTGAATGGTGCGGCCAAGCTGCCAGTCTTCGCAGCGCATCCCTTCGCCGAGCAGTTTGCCGATGTCGTCCACCAACCCCTTGATATTGATGATCGGGTGCCGTTTGAATACCTCGGTCAGGCCGTGGGTGAGGTTGCAGGCCAGACATCGCCCCGGCCGTTCATGCAGATTGAGTAGAAAGTTCAGGCACTGCCGTCCGGTATCATACCCTTCAAAGTCGAGAGTGATATCATAGGCCCCCTCTTCGGCATCTCCCAAAAGGGCATCAAAAAAATCATTGGTCCGTTCCGGAGGAAAGAGGGCGGCAAGGGCGGTCGGAGTAAAAATCTGCGCAGGTTGCATGTACGGTTCCATGTTTTCGTCAAAAAAATGTCCTTTTCGCACAAACCGCGAAAATGACGCTTCATGCCTCATTCTATTTACACTGCTCCTGCAACAGATGATTCCGAGATTATTTTTGATTTCTTGGCTATCCGACAAACCCGGCGGACTCCCCAAAAAATTGGCGTTGGGACCATTTGCAGGGAAATGAAATGGGTCAACGGCGCGCCATATTCCACATCGTGGCAGGGACAGTGGTGATGAACGGCTGCGACTTTACCCATTCCCCACGGTCCATGTCAACACCATTGCAGCTCCCCGCCTGCTGTGGTAGAAAACCGGTCATGCAACGCCATCTTTTTACCACCGACGATCCGATACCCGACCCGACGTCCGCACCGGGCACCTCCCGCCCGAAAAGCGCCGTCACCCCTGAAGTCCTCAATCCCGCCCAGTACACCGCCGCCACCCACGGCGAGGGTCCGATCCTGGTTATCGCCGGGGCAGGTTCCGGAAAAACTCGGACCCTGGTCTACCGCATGGCCTACCTGATCGAACAGGGGGTTGAGCCGGAATCGATCCTGCTCCTGACCTTCACCCGCCGGGCCGCCCAGGAGATGCTCCACCGCGCCGGCGAGCTGACCGCCGGCTCCTGCCGCCGGGTCATGGGCGGCACCTTTCACGCCACCGCCAACATTCTCCTGCGCCGTTACGGCCACCATATCGGCATCGGCTCCAATTTCACCATCATCGACCGGAGCGACGCCGAAGGAATCATCAACCTGCTCAAGTCCTCCTTGGGCATGGCCGGTGCCGGCAAGCGCTTCCCTTCCAAGCGGGTGGTGATGAACCTGATCAGCGGCGCGGTCAACAAATCCACCAGCATCGAGCAACTGGTGTATCGGGACCAAATCCATTTGACCGAGTTCATTGGCGATTTTTACACCATTGCCGAACATTACCGCCAGTTCAAACTCGACCATGGGCTGATGGACTACGACGATCTCCTGGTTGACTGGAAAAAGCTCCTGGTCGAATCGGAACAGGCGCGGACCGACCTCTCCAACCGCTTCCGCTACATCCTGGTCGACGAATACCAGGACACCAACCAGTTGCAGGCGGATATCGTCCGGCTTTCGGCCCATACCCACAACAACGTGATGGTGGTCGGCGACGATGCCCAATCGATCTACAGTTTTCGCGGCGCCGACTTTTACAACATCATGCGCTTCCCCGAGCAATTTCCCGGCAGCAAAATCGTCAAACTCGAGGAGAATTACCGTTCCACCGAGCCTATCCTCCAGTTGACCAACGCGGTGATTGCCAATGCCGAGCAAAAATTCACCAAAACGTTGTTCACCAGCAATACCGGCGGCATCAGGCCCCTGCTCATCATGGCCCCCAACGAGGCAGCCGAGGCCCGTATCATTACCCAAGAGATCAAAAAACGTCATGAAGCGGGAACCCCCCTCAACGATATGGCGGTCCTGTTCCGCTCCGGTTTTCACTCCTACAAACTCGAGATCGAACTGGCCGGTCAAGGCATTGAGTTTGATAAACGCGGCGGGCTCAAGTTGACCGAATCGGCCCATATCAAGGACCTGCTCTCCTTTTTCCGCATCGTGATCAACCCATGGGACAACCTGAGCTGGAACCGGATTCTCCTCCAGCTCGAAAAAGTCGGCCCGAAAACGGTCAACAAAATCCTCCACGCCATCCGTGAAACCGACTCGCCGGTGGATGCCCTGGCAAAATTCCGGCCGGGTGCTGCCTGGAAAGAGCAGTTTGGCCTGCTCAACGCCATGTTGGGCCGCTTGGTGCAGCCGCAGCAGTCGCCCTCGGACCAGTTTGACCTGATCATGACCTATTACGAGCCGGTTTTCCAAAAAATTTACTACGACGACTATCCCAAGCGCCGGCGGGATCTGGACCAATTCAAGGTCCTTATCGCCGGATACGGCGATCTCCAATCCTTTGTCGACGATACCGCCCTGGATCCGCCGGATATGAGCGACGGTAACCTTGAAGAGGATACACAGCGGCTGGTCCTCTCCACCATCCATTCGTCCAAGGGGCTGGAATGGGACACGGTCTTTGTGATCGGCCTGGCCGAGGGCCGTTTTCCCCACCAGAATGCCATTCCCGGCGAGCAGTTCGAGGAGGAACGGCGGCTGCTGTATGTGGCCTGCACCCGCGCCAAGCAACAACTCCTGCTTTCCTATCCCCGGGAGATGATGACCGCGGACCGCCAGACCAGGCGGGCCGCCCTGAGCCCCTTTCTCCGCGAGGTCAGCGCTGGGCTCTATGTCAAGGAAGAGCCCGGTCGCCCTCAATCGGCACCGATTCCGCCGCGAATCGGCCCGGACACGATCATGGCACCGTCAACCGCCCGTCACGTCGAGTCGGCGCGGGTTTCTTTTAAAGAGGGCATGCAGGTCAACCACGCCTTTTTCGGCCTGGGACGGGTTGTCTCCATTCCCGGTCCCCGGCGGGTTGAGGTCCAATTCGACCGCCACGGCACCAAAATCCTCCACTTGGATTATGCCAAGCTGGAAATCCTTGCCTAAGGTCTCCCTCGGTAAGGGACCGATTCCACTTATCAGACCGCACGCCATGACTTATCGGGACGCCTGTACCTGGCTCGATCGGCACCAGTTTTTCAAAATCAAACTGGGGTTGGAGACCACCCGCGAACTTCTGGAAGAACTGGGCAATCCCCAGGACACCCTCAAAATGATCCACATTGCCGGGACCAACGGCAAGGGATCGGTGGGTGCCACCCTGCTGGGCTGTCTCAGCGCAGGCGGGTATCGGACCGGCTTGTATTCCTCCCCCCATCTCTCCTCGGTGCGGGAACGGTTCCGGATCGGCGACACCTGGATACCGGAAAGCGACTTCACCGGATTGATCAAACGGCTGGCTGATTTTCTCGAGGGACGCCCCCATCCCACCTATTTCGAACTGGCCACTATCCTTGCCCTGCTCTGGTTTGCCGAGCAGAAGGCCGAGGTTGTCATTCTCGAAACCGGCATGGGGGGCCGCCTGGACGCCACCAACGTGGTCACCCCGCTTCTTTCGATCATCACCGACATCAGCCGCGATCATGAGCAGTATCTGGGCAAGACCATCGCGGCCATTGCCGGGGAAAAGGCGGGGATCATCAAGGCCGGTGTCCCGGTGGTGTGCTCCGGACGGGAGCTTGAAGCCCTGCCGGTG
>JBFWIP010000131.1:0-6832 GCA_050255935.1 Desulfobulbus sp. | reverse complement strand
TTCCTCGGAACCGGTCACCGCAAGCGGTTCCATATCACGGAACTCGACCTGTTTTTGCTGATCGCTGGTCTCGAATCCCACATCCTCGGCGATTTCACTGATCAATTCGGTCAAGTCGACCCGGGGGGTATCCCGGTCGATGACAAAGGCCTCACTGCGGGTGAGGGTCAGCAGTTGGCCGATCAGCGTGTTGAGGCGGTCCGATTCCCGGCCGATACGTGCCAGGATGTCGTCTTCCTCGGCATGAAACCGTTTTTTGGCCAGCTCCAGCGCCAGGTTGAGCCGGGCCAGGGGAGAGCGGAGTTCATGGGAGATATCCTGCAGCAGCCGTTTTTGTCCATTGACCAACCCCTCCATCCGTTCAGCCATGTGATCGAAATCGCGGGCGAGGTCGCCGATTTCATTGCCCGGCTTGGCCAGGTTGGTACCGACGCGGGCGGAAAGGTCTCCTGCGGCAATCTGGCGGCTGATGCGGCGCAACTGGCCCAGGGGCGCACTGAATGAACGGGCGAGCAGGTAGCAGATCACGCCGGCAACGGGCAGGAAGACAAACAGGCGCACCCCCTTGTCCCAACCCCAAAACGGCCGGAAAGAACTTTCCCGCCCATGGGGAGGGGGGGGAGGCGGACCTTCCATGCCCGGAGGCGGGCCCAGGCGATGGAGGCCGATGACCAGGTATTCCTTTCCCTCCGGCGACTGCAGCCTTTGAGCAACGGTGAGTTGCCTGCCGTCATCTGCAATAAAGGGCTGATCGGAGAGATCGGCCGTGTCCACTTGGGAGAGGATGTGCCGATCCAGCGGCGATAAGCTCGGAAGGATGGTTCCATCAATACGGAGATAGAGTTGTGTCCGCATCGAGGAATGGATTTCATCGATGTACTTGACAAAGGCCTCGTCGCCCCGGTGCTGGCGCATGATGTAGGCGGCCTGGCCCATAAGGACTGTGGAGCGGGCGATGTTGTTCTGCAGCTGCTGGAGGAAATTGTGGCGGAAGGAATCGACCGAGCGGCGGGAGAGGGAAAACATCACCAGACCGCTGATCACACCGGTGAGGAGGATGGTGAGGAAAAAGCTGAGCAGCAGGCGAAAGAAAATGGAACGCATGAGGATCAGGATGCCGCTGCGGTGCAGGAGTACATATAACCGACACTACGAATGGTTTTAATGCGTTCCACCCCATTGACCTGGTGGCCCAGTTTTTTTCTCAGGCTGCTGATATGGACATCAATGCTGCGGTCAAACATCTCCAGTTTACGCCCGAGCACCTCCTGGGCCAGATCCTCGCGGTTGACCACCCGGCCGATGCGTTTGATCAGGGCGTAGAGCAGGGAAAACTCGACCGCGGTCAGGGAAACTTCGCTATCGAGTTGGTATACGGTTCTTGTACCCAACTCGATGGCAATGTCATCGGCGATGATTTTATCAGGAACGGCGGCACGGTTGCCGAGTCCGTTTTCTCCCCGTCGCTGGATCGCGCGTATACGCGCCACCAGTTCCCGTGGATTGAAGGGCTTGGGCAGATAGTCGTCTGCCCCCATCTCCAGGCCGACGATCCGGTCGACCTCATCGCCACGGGCGGTCAACATGATGACCGGCATGGACGAGGTCCGCCGTAACTGGCGCAGCAGATCGAAACCGGTGAATCCGGGCAGCATGACATCGAGGATTAGGAAAGCGTATTCACCGGAAAGGGCGGCATGCAGCCCTTCCCTGGCTTCATGGAGAGCGGCCACGTCAAAACCTTCCTGCTCCAGATAGGCGGTGAGCAGGTCGCAAAGCTCGATGTCATCGTCAATAATCAGGATTTTCATTGGAGTTTTCGATTTTTTGTGCTGCATGATTTTTTCGTTCGCGCAAAAAGTCACGAGAACGGCCATCATAATTTTTTTGATCGCTCACTTTAAAGCCTGAATGTGATTGGCGGTTAGGTGATTTACAGAAATTTACAATTGTTTTCTGAAGATTAACATACAAAACTGCCCAATATACCGATAGAAAGGTATCATATCTTGATGAGAGTGTTGGCTGTTTTTGCGCACGCGGAACGTCCGTGAAGGCCTTGCCAAAACAATTTGTTGCGCTCAATCGGTGTTGCCGTGATCGGGTGCACATGGTTGACACACACGGCCCGATTGTTGCGTATCGTTACGTAATTCCAACCCAATCATCCTTAACAACCTCTTTGTTCATGACGATGCAAGAGGTAACCCGCGCGGGGAACATAATATGTTTGCCCCTTTTTCCACCCGGCATGAGGCCACAGGCGGTCAAGGGAAGGCAGCAGATACGTCATAGGGAGGTGTATTATGTCGCTCACTGGTATAGGCAGTAGTACCAACGGGTACTCCATCGGGCAGATGATGTCCCGGATGCAGACCCAGGTCTCTTCAAGTGATGGGGGGACCAAAGAAAAACCGGATCTGTCACAACTGGTTTCGCAACTGGACGCGGACAGTAGTGGCAGCCTGGATACGGCCGATGAAATTCAAGACCTGGCAGATGCGATCAACAGAGCTTCGGGTGTTTCGGATGATTTGAACGAGTTTCTTTCAAACTATGACACCGACCAAGATGGCTCACTCAGTGAAGAAGAGGCGCTTTCGGCCCTGGAGGCCAATCCGCCGCAAGGTCCGCCACCACCACCTCCCGGCAGCATGGGCGGGTCCTTTGAAGAGGATCTGGTCAGTTCGCTCGATCAAGATGGGGATGGCGTTATCAGCGCGGAAGAGGCTGCGGGGCTGGTAGATGTCATCAACAACGCCACCGGTTCGTCTCTGAAGGCAGAGGATGTTGTCAGCGAGTATGACAGTGATGGGGATGGGGTGTTCTCCACCGAAGAGGCTGTAGCCGCCATGGAAGAGAACCGGCCCTATGGACCTCCTCCGCCACCGGAAGATCAGGGGATGACCGCCGCGGCCCTGGAAACCTATACGACCATGTCGCTCCTGGGATCGCAAAACACGGGAGATCTCTTGACCATGATGATGGAAAATAGCCGGGAATCAATTGATCGCACGGCCTGATCGAAAGGATTCGATTCGACGGGCAAAATAAAACAGGGCTCCATCAATGAAAACGCCACGCTTCGATGATCGGGGCGTGGCGTTTTTTGTTTTGGATCAAAAGTCAGTTCCGCTGAAACTGCAAGGCCACCCATTCGTCCTGGTATCGACGGTTAAGCAAGGTATATCCCAGGTTTTCATAGAGGCGGATAATATTCTCTTCCTGGGGGCCGCTCAAAATGCCCGCGAGCACGAGATGGCCGCCGGAAGCGGTCAGCCTGGTGAGGGTTGGCGCCATTTCCACCAGCACGTCGTGGACGATATTGGCAATCACCAAAGGAAAGGTGGTCTGGATCTGCTCCACCGGCGTGGTGCTGACCGCAATTTTCTCTGCCAATCCGTTCTGGTCGATATTTTCCCCGGCCACCCGGACCGCATCCGGATCATTGTCAATGGCGACCGCCCGCTTCGCCCCGAAGAGGATGGCTGCCATGGCCAGGATGCCGGTGCCGGTGCCGACATCAAGCGCCTCTGATGCGCCGGTCCGGGCCATGCTTTCCTGGATCAAGGCCAGCGCCATTCGGGTGGAGGCGTGCTGGCCGGTGCCGAACGCCATCCCCGGATCCATCTCGATCACCTGCTCGCCCGGTTGGGGGTGATAGTCCTCCCAGGAAGGCTTGATCACCAGGCCAGGGACAATCGCAAAGGGTTTGAAATATTGCTGCCAACTCGTGGCCCAATCCTCATCCGCGAGCAGGGTGGTGGACAGTTGGGGTATAGTTTTCTTATAAAGAGCGAAAAGCTCTCCCAATTGGGCTTCGACCCGGGCCACGATTTCATCGACGGTCGGGGAAGGTGGCTCTGGGGCTTCGACCGGTGCGCCAACCTGGAAAAAACCGCTGATTGTGGCACCGGTTTCGGTTTCCGGACTTTGTTCCACGCCCGTGCCGCTCAGGACTCCCACAAGATCGGAGGCGGACTCGAGCAGTTCTGTCGGACAAAAAAAAGTGATTTTAAGCCATTGGCTCTGGCCTTCGCTGGGTTCGCTGTTTGTCATGATTTGAGAACAAGAAAAAGAGTTGAAGGGACGGGACGCCTGGAACATGGTTTTCGAGGGTATCGCCTTCTGACAATTCATCATTGGCGACGAAAACAGCAAGTATACCCGGATTGCAGGACCGGGGCGAGCTCTTCCTGGTCTTGGCGGCAAGGGGGGAGCAAAGGAGTCGGCTGGCCAAATTGGTGATTGACAAAATCATCATTAAACGATTACTTAAATCTCCTTGTTGCTGGTCACGGAATTGCCCATGGTGGAGTTGCGGCCAATCGTCGAGGGGGACAAGCCGACATCGTCACCATACGATTCTTGTCCATACATTGTTCCCTCCGATTCGTTCCGACCTCGCCCATTGAAAACAGGTTGGAGTATCTTTTTTTCAGGTTGCGCGTACAAATGTCCCGCAGTTTTGCGGCGCCTGATTGTGATATTTGCCGTCATTCTCGAAAAAAGCCACGAAAATGATGTTTCGTGTTTCGCAACGGCCTGTTTGAGCGGTCGGCGGTTTCGCGGATTTTGGATTTTTACGAGGCCATCATGATTGATACTTCAGGACACCATATTGTGTACGGTGAGTTGGAGGATTTTCTCACCGGAGAGATCCTGCCGGATACCGATGACGAACGGGTTCGCCAGGGGCTAGCCCGTCTGCTGGTTGAGCAACTGGGCTACAGGAAAGAGGAGTTGGAACCGCGGCTGAGCCTTGTCTCCGAATATGCCAACCGGGTGGTCACCACCATTGAGCTGACCGTTTCCATTGACGGAAAACGACTTTTTATCCTCCGCTATGGTCCGGGGTCGCTGGTGACCCGGGAAAAGGCGGCCATTGCCGCGGCCAGGATCCTGGATCCCGGGTACCGCATCCCCCTGGCGATCGTCACCAACGGCAGGGATGCCGAACTGTTGGAAACCGCGCACGGCAAGGTCCTGGCCTCGGGCATGGAGTGCATCCCCACCAGGCGGCAGGCCGGGGAATACAGGCAGCAGTATGCGTTTGAGCCTTTTTCCGATCCGGACAAGCGTGACCAAGCCCTGCGTATTTTGAATGTTTTTGATCTGGCCGTCTGCTGTTTAGGCAACAGTTGCGCGCCGGAACCCAAATAATTGGAGGGGGTCTTGAATAATTAGATTTTTCAATCAAGATCAAGGCATGCGAAAATAGTTTACCGCAGGCATATACATGATATTCCGAGGATAAAATTTTGAGCATACCGCAGAGATTGGCAGAAAAAGCAATTATTCAAGATGCCCTGGACACCTCGCCGGCACGGAACCATGCCGACGAATCGCCGAAAAACCCTTACCCGAACGATGAACATGGAGAACACACGCAACTGGAGCAAGACGAGCTGGCACAATTTCCCTGTCCTGCAGCAACCCAAGTGGCCGGACAAGGAGCGATACAACGAAATTATTCAGACCATTTCCCTGTTGCCTCCTCTGGTTTTTGCCGGTGAAATCAGAGATTTAAAAGCAATGCTTGCCAAGGCGGTCAAGGGAGAGGCCTTTTTGCTCCAGGGCGGTGACTGTTCCGAGGAGTTTTCCCGCTGTACCGCACCGAATATCCGGGAAACGCTGAAGGTGTTGCTGCAGATGGCTGTCGTTCTCACCTATGCCGGCAACAAGCCGGTGGTCAAGGTCGGCCGTATTGCCGGCCAGTATGCCAAACCGCGTTCCGCCGATATGGAGAAGGTGAACGGCATGGAGATCCCGAGCTATCGCGGTGATATGGCCAACTCCTCCGAACCGATTGCCGAGGCGCGTATCCCGGACCCAGAACGGATGCTCAAGGGGTACCACCTGTCGGCTTCCACCATGAACCTGCTGCGTGCCTTTACCCGCGGCGGTTTCAGTTCACTGCACCGGGTTCAGGCCTGGAACCAGGAGTTTGTCAAGCAGTCGCCCATGGGCCGTTCCTACGAACGCATGGCCAAGCAGATCAGCAATGCGATCAAATTCATGGAGACCATCGGCATCTCCACCGATATCCCGCAGATGAAGGAGGCCCAGTTCTTCACCTCCCACGAGGCCCTGTTCCTCGGCTACGAGGAGGCCCTGACCCGTGAGGATTCGGTGGCCGGCGGTTGGTATGACTGCTCGGCCCACATGCTTTGGATCGGTGACCGTACCCGCCAACTCGATGGTGCCCACGTCGAGTTCCTCCGCGGTGTGCGCAATCCGCTGGGGATGAAGGTCGGTCCCAACTATGACGCGGATGACATCCTGCGGATCGTCGAGCGGCTCAACCCGGAGAACGAACCGGGGCGCATCACCCTGATCACCCGTTTCGGCTACAAATTCATTGAAAAATATTTACCGCCGCTGTTGCGGGCCGTGAAAAAATCGGGTTTGCATGTGCTCTGGACCTGCGACCCGATGCACGCCAACACCTTCAAGGCCGAGTCCGGGCTCAAGACCCGTGATTTTGAGCATATCATCTCTGAATTGCGCTGTTTCTTCGAGTTGAACTGGGTGGAGGGCACGGTCCCCGGCGGGGTCCACTTTGAGTTGACCGGTGACGATGTCACCGAATGCATCGGCGGCGCCCGCCAGCTTTCGGATGCCCAACTCGGCCAGCGCTACCTGACCACCTGTGATCCCCGGCTCAACGCCGAGCAGTCACTGGAGATGGCCTTTCAGATTGCGGAGATGATCCGCAGCAGTTGAGAGCGGCGCAGAGGAGGAAAGGCAGACCGGATTTCTCATCGGTTCAGGTGGTGGCGGTGTCAGATTCAACGATTTTTTGCAATGAATCAGAGGAGACGGAGACTCT
>JBFWIP010000130.1:4104-6842 GCA_050255935.1 Desulfobulbus sp. | reverse complement strand
TACAACAACCTGGTGGTGGATATGCGCTCGCTGCCGGTGATGCGTTCCTTCGGCTATCCGGTGATCTTCGACGCCACCCATTCGGTCCAGTTGCCCGGTGGTGCCGGCGGCAGTTCCGGCGGCCAGCGCGAGTTCATCCCCCCGCTGGCCCGGGCGGCGATGGCGGTCGGGATCGACGGGTTGTTCATCGAGGTCCATCCGGATCCGGCCAAGGCCCTCTGCGACGGGCCCAATTCCCTGCCGCTTGATCAGGTCGAGCCGCTGTTGCAGCAGTTGTTGGCCATTCGCCGGGTCGTGGACGGGGCGGTCAATGGCTGATTCCTGCGGTTTCCCCGGCGGTGCCTACCCCACCGACTGCGAGCTGACCGAGGCCCTGCGCAACCGGGCCATGGCCCGCAACATCCCGGTGGAGCGTTCCGAGGCCTGGAAGGCGGCCCTCATCCGTGCCAGGCAGGTGCACCTGCTGCTGCTCGATGTCGACGGCGTGCTCACCGACGGCAGCCTGATCTACTCTTCCGACGGAGTGGAGGCCAAGTGCTTCAACACCCAGGATGGTCTGGGGCTGCGTCTGCTCCAGGACAGCGGCGTGTCCGTGGGGATCATCACCGCCCGCACCTCGCCGATGGTGGAGCGGCGCGCCCGTGACCTACGCCTGGCCCACGTCTTTCAGGGCCAAGAGGACAAACTGACGGCCTATGAATCGATTCTCAGGGAAACCGGCCTCAGGCCGCCGCAGACCGCCTACATGGGCGATGATTTGATGGACCTGCCGATTCTCAACCGGGTCGGCTTGGCGGCTGCTCCAGCCAATGCCGTTGCCGAGATCCGCCAACGGGTCCATTACACCGCCGAACGGCGCGGCGGGGCCGGTGCGGTGCGCGAGGTCTGTGACCTCATCCTCGAGGCCCAGGGCAACCTGGACCGGATGCGGGCCAAATTCGATCGGTGAGCGACCGGTGAGGTATTCATGATCCGCAACCCCCGCAACCTTCTCTGGCTGTTGCCGCTGCTGCTCTTTGTCACCAGTCCGCTGTGGCAGCCACCGGTCAGTGCCTTTCTCGCCCCGCGCGGCGGCTATACCGCTAACCTGGCCCAGCCGCGGGAAGAGTCGTCAATGCATGATTTCATTATGGACCGGGTGGCCATCACCATGACCAGCCAGGGGGTGGAGGAATGGCAGATCGATGCCGAGCGCGCCTTTACCGGAACGCACGAGCATGAGATCGACATGGAGGAGGTCAAAGCCATGTACATCGGCAAAAAAAAGGAACCGATCAACATCGAGAGCCGCAAGGGTTCCTACCGTATCGACACCCGTTTCCTGGTGCTCACCGACCATGTCAAGGTCACCAAGCCGACCAAGGACCAGGTGCTCCTGTCCGAGCGGCTGGAATACGACGATACCACCAAAAAACTGATCAGCCCGGGCAAGGTCTTTATCCAGGCCCCGGACATGAAAATCGATGCCGGCCACATGAATTACGATTTCAGTTCCGAGGGCTTCGATTTCACCGACCGGGTGAAAGTGATCCTTTAACCGCACGATCAGGTCGATAACGGCCGGTCATAAACCGCTATTTTCCTCTAACCGGTGCCGCAGCCAGCGGGCCGACCACTGAAGGGACGTACGCCATGTTGAAAATTAACGAGCATTATCTCAAGCTGCAGGCTTCCTACCTGTTTTCCGACATCGCCAAACGCGTTGCCGCCTTCCAGGCCGCGAACTCCGAGCGCGAGGTGATCAAACTGGGCATCGGCGACGTGACCAATCCCTTGCCCCAAGCCTGCATCCAGGCCTTTCACAAGGCGGTGGACGAGATGGCCACCACCAGCGGCTTCCGTGGCTACGGCCCGGAACAAGGTTACGATTTCCTGCGCGAGGCCATTGCTCAAAACGATTTCCAGGCCCGGGGCGCCGAAGTGGCGGCGGATGAGGTCTTTGTCTCCGACGGCGCCAAGTGCGACACCGGCAACATCCAGGAACTCTTTGCCACCGACGCCAAGATCGCCATCCCGGATCCGGTCTACCCGGTCTATCTCGATACCAACGTTATGGCCGGCCGCACCGGCGCGTTCAAGGATGGCCGCTACGAGGGGCTCGTCTATCTGGAATCGACCAAAGCCAACAATTTCGTGCCCGACCTGCCCAAGGAGCCGGTGGACCTGATCTACCTCTGCTTCCCCAACAACCCCACCGGATCGACCATCACCAGGGAACAGTTGAAGCTCTGGGTGGATTACGCCCGCGACAACAAGGCGCTGATCCTCTTTGACGCCGCCTACGAGGCCTTTATCCGCGATCCCAAATTGCCCCACTCCATCTTTGAAATTGAAGGCGCGCGCGAGGTGGCGATCGAGTTCCGCAGCTATTCCAAGAGCGCCGGCTTCACCGGCACCCGCTGCGCCTATACCGTGGTGCCCAAGGAGTGCATGGCCTTCGACTCGGCCGGCAACAAGCAGGCGATTCATCCGTTGTGGAACCGCCGCCACTGCACCAAGTTCAACGGCGTTTCCTATCCGGTGCAGCGGGCCGCCGAGGCCGTCTACTCAGAGGCGGGCAAGGCTCAATGCACGGCCCTGATCGACGGCTACCTGAACAATGCCAAGATCATCGGCAAGGCGATGGGCGAACTCGGTTACAGCTATGTGGGCGGGGACAATGCCCCCTATGTGTGGATCGATGGCGGCCAGGATTCCTGGGCGTTCTTTGACCTGCTCTTGAACAAGGCAGGGGTGGT
>JBFWIP010000130.1:0-4004 GCA_050255935.1 Desulfobulbus sp. | reverse complement strand
ATCGCGTTATCGGCGAGCAGGGGAATATCCGACTCCTTCACGCCGATATCGGCCAAGCCCGCGGGAATGCCGACGGCTACGGAAAGCCTGCGGATCGCCTCGACCCCCTTTTCCGCCACTTCCATGGTCGACAGCCCTTCGGGGTTGACGCCCATGAGCACGGCAATGTCCGCATACCGTTGCGGGCAGGCGATCAGGTTGAACGCGCATCCATGGGGCAGCAAGATCGCATTGCAGACGCCGTGCGGTTTGTTGAGCAAGGCTCCGGGCTGGTGGGCCATGGCATGGACAATGCCGATGCCGGCATTGTTGAAGGCCATGCCCGCCAGGTATTCCGCATAGGCCATTTTATCGCGGGCCTCCATGTTGTCGCCGTTGGCAACGGCTTGGGGCAGGTATTCGACAATGAGTTTGATGGCCGCGACCGCGCAGGCATCGGTCACCGGGTTGGCCAGGGCCGCCACATAGGCCTCGATGGCGTGGGTCAGGGCATCCATACCCGTCGAAGCGGTCAACGCCGGCGGCATGCCGACCATGAGCACGGGATCGTTGATGGCGATGGTGGGCGTGATGCGGGCCGTGGCAAAGATCATCTTCACATGGGTCTCTGTGTTGGTGATCACCGCAAAACGGGTCATCTCCGCCGCGGTTCCGGCGGTGGTGTTGATGGCAATGAAGGGGGGCAGGGGATTGGGGACGACGTCAACACCGGCGAAGTCGCGGATATCGCCGTCGTTGCAGGCGACAATGCCGATGCCCTTGGCGCAGTCGTGCGAGCTGCCGCCGCCCAGGCTCACCAACATATCGCACTTGTTGCCTTGATACATTTTCAATCCCTCCCGTACATTCACATCCGTGGGGTTGGGTTCGGTATCGCTGTATATCAGTGTGGTTATGCCCGCGTCTTCCAATAGTTGCTTGATTTGATCAGCCATTCCCAAGGCTGCCACACCCTTGTCCGTCACCAGGAGAGCTTTGGTCCCTCCAAGGAATTTGGCGGCGTCGCCCAACTGTTTCACCGCGCCAATCCCCATCTTGCTGACCGAGGGAATAAAGAAATCGAATACTTGCTCTGCCAATGCCATACTGTTGCTCCTCTTTTTGGATTGTTCGTACCGGGGAATGCGGCTGCCCTGCTAACGGCAGCCGTCCAATAACAGCAAGGGCAAAGCAGGATGGATGCCAAAAAAGAGGTTTGGAAAAAGAATGGAAAAACAGAGAATAAGGTAATCGTTCAACGCAAAGGGGGACTTGCCCCCTGTCGCGTTTTTTTACAGCTGTGATTGATTAACCAATCTAACTGGCGGACATGGCGTGGAAAATAAGATGCTGTCAAGATTGTTGACAGATGACTGATCCGGGCGCATCACGACGCGACACCAGCAAAGGGTGTGGAGCACATCAGGGTCCCTGCTCGGTTTCCCGGCTTTTTTTTCGGGACATGAGCCGTTTATTGAGCGTTTGCCGGGAATAGCCGAGCAGGGAAGCGGCCATTCGTTGATTGCCCTTGGCCAGATGCATGGCTTCATCGATAAGCAGCTCTTCCACCTCGCGCACCTTGGGAAAGCGGCCATCGGTTTCCCGAAGCCACGCACCAAACCGTTGGGCCAATGTGGTTTCCTGCAAAAGGGGCAAGGGCAACTGCCCGACGACATCCTTGAACAACTCGAGCGAAAGCATGCCCTGCCCGTGCCTGGCCACGGCGTCAAAGGCCAGGGCCTTCAATTCGCGGATATTGCCGGGAAAGGCATAATTGGCGAGCATGGCGAGCAATTCGGGAGGAGAGGCGGGAACGGGTTTGTGGAATATCTCCGCGGCTTCCTCGAGAAAGGCGTCCAGCAAGAGGGCAATATCCTCCCTGCGTTCCCGCAAGGGGGGAATCCGCACCTGATGGGAACACAATCGATAATAGAGGTCGTTGCGAAAAGTTTTGTCCGCGACCATTTGCCGCAGGTTCCTGTTGGTCGCGGCAATGATGCGCGCATCACTGACCTGCGGCAGGTCCGAACCTATGGGATAGTATTCCTGTTCCTGGAGCAGCCGCAGCAGTTTAATCTGGGAGGGTTCCCCCAAGTCGCCTATTTCATCGAGGAACAGGGTGCCTTCGGCCGCCTGGGTGATAAGGCCGTTTCGGGCCTGATCCGCACCGGTAAAGGCCCCTTTGGTGTGGCCGAACAGGGTGTCGGAGAGCATGTTGTCGTCGAGCCCCGCGATGTTGACCGTGACGAACTTGCCGGGCACGCCGCTCAGTTGGTGAATCGCCTGCGCAATCAGTTCCTTGCCGACCCCTGTCTCCCCGAGAACGATCACCGGCTGCATGGACGGGGCAATCACCTCGCAGTACTGAAACACCGAGGTCATCTTGGCACTGGTGGTGATCACCGAGGCAAAGGCTTCCGGCTGGGTCACGGTGTTGGTGAGCAGGTGATCCCGCAGTTCCCGCACCTGATTTTTCAGGCTGCACATCTCGACGGCCCGCTTGACGCTTGAAATGAGCCGTGCATTGTCGACGGGCTTGACCAGGTAATCAAACGCCCCCAGGCGCATGCATTCCACGGCCGTGGCCACCTCGTCCGCCGCGGTCATGACAATGACCGGAATATGCGGATAATCGCGGCAGAGTTCCGCCAGCAGGTCGGTCCCGGAAACATAGGGCATGAACAGATCGAGCACCACGACACCGATATCCCCCTGTTCGATCCGGGCAATGACCTGCCTGCTGTCCGCCTCGGCACGCACATGGCGAATCCCGGCATAGCGCAGGACAACGGCGGAAGATTGCAGGATATGTTCCTCGTCATCGACAAGAAGCACGGAAAAAGAACCATCCATGGTCACACCGCCTCCTTTTCCGGACAGAGGACCGGCAAGCGGACCGTGAAGGTACTGCCTTCCTCCGGGGATGAATCACATTCGATCAGCCCGCCATGTTCCTTGACAATGGAGTAGCAAATGGAAAGCCCGAGCCCGGTGCCGCCGCAGTCGTGTTTGGTGGTGAAAAAAGGATCGAAAATCACCTGCCTGAGTTCCTCGGTCATGCCCATACCCTCGTCGCAGACCATCATGACCACCTGGTTGTTCGTCCTGTCGTGGGCGGTGAACAGGTACACGCCGGCATCCCGCTGTCCGACCGCATGCAGGGCGTTCATGGTCAGGTTGACCACCACCTGCTCCAATTGCTGGAAACTGCCTTTGACCGCAGGCAGGGATGGGGCCAGGAAACAATCGAACGTATCGGTATGTTTGCGTATCTGATTCTGGAGCATGGGCAGGGCCGCCTGAATGACCCGGTTGACATCCACCCTTTGATTGAGTTGGGATTTTTCCTGCCGGGCAAAGTTCTTCAAGCCGGTGACGATGGTATTGATGCGGTTGGCTCCTTCAATCAGGGAATCAAGCATCTTGGGGATACAAGTGGATACCTCGGAGAAAGGGAGCCGGCCGAGATAGAAGGGGCCGTTTTTCAGGGCGTAATAACTGAGCACCCGGTGGATTTCCGGCCAAATGCTCTTGATGAGCTGGGCGTTGGAGAGGATGAAGTTGTTGGGGTTGTTGATTTCATGGGCAATGCCCGAGGCCAGGGTGCCGATGGCGGCCATCTTGTCGATCTGGCGCAGCCGTTCCTGCATTTTCCGGTTTTCTTCCTCTGCCGCCTTGCGTTCGGAAATATCGCGGACAGCCGCCAACACCCGGTATTCGCCGCCGATGACCGCTCCTTTCATGGTGACCTCGATCCAAAAAAGCTGGCCGGAGCTGTCTCTTGCCAGCCATTCAAACATATGGGACGCGTCGTAACGGCGGGTCTTATGGATTTTCTGGAGCACGTCCTCATAGGTGTAGGGTGGAAAACCGGCGGATAAGATCCCCACATTCAGTTGCAGCACCTGCTCGCGCTCGTAGCCGTACATTTCGCACATCTTCCGGTTGACATCGAGCATGGCACCGTTTTCCGGATCAAAGACAAAGGTCGCGTCATTGGCCGCATCAAAGATGGTGCGATAATT
>JBFWIP010000129.1:0-6866 GCA_050255935.1 Desulfobulbus sp. | reverse complement strand
TTTCCGGTTCGTACCAGGGGTGGTCGGCCAGATGGGCCACATCATCCAAGCTGACCGCATTGTAGCCGATCTCCCCCACCCGCACGGCGAAGGTATGCAGATCTTCGGCTATGTGGTCGAATCGTTGGCGTCTTTCCGGATCTTCCAGCGGGATGTGGGCAAACGGGATTTTGGACCAGTTGATCCGTCCCTTGGGCAGGTCGCGGAAGAACGGGCCGATGGCGTCAATGAGGAGAAGATTCATGGTGTGACTGGCGTGGGAAACAATCCATTTTTAATTCGTTGATGAAAAAAGGGTCATTTTACAGGTGTATATTGCGACAATTTATGATAAAGGTTCTCAAATGAGTTCGATTTTTACTTGCAGGAAGTGAAGCGCCGCTGTAAAAGGGCGCCTTTTGTAGTGTAAGTAACCGTTTCAATCTTAAACGTGCTGTCCTGTCATGAACACCCTTTTTGCCCGAATCACCTATATTTTTGATCCGCTTCAAACCATTTACGAAAACGAAAAGGTACACCGGAAAATTTCGATTCTCCTCGTCTGTCTGTTTCTCTTGAGTCTGGCGGTTATCGAATTGAAGCGTCAGGGACTGTTGCCGCAGGAGTTGGCCCACCTGGTGCCGGGCAACCACTTCTATGCCGTTCATGCCGCCTTTACCGTAATCCTGGTGTTGGAGGTGATCAGCCTGATCTTTGTCTTGCCCTGCTCCTTTTCGCGCTCACTGGGCAAGCAGTTCGAGATTCTATCCCTGATCCTGATCAGGAATGCCTTCAAGGAGCTTTCCTACTTTGCCGAACCGCTGGGATACGAGGGCAATGTCGACAAAATCCTCCACATTCTTGCCAGCGGTTTCGGGGCCTTGCTGATTTTTGCCCTGCTCGGGCTCTACTACAAGGTGCAGCGGCGAAGCGAGGACGACAGCCGCCGCATGGATTTATACAGCTTTGTGGCCTCGAAAAAAGCCATCTCGCTTTTGCTGCTGGTTTCCTTTGCCAGTTTGGGGAGCTATTCGATCTATCAGAGCCTGATGGGTATTGATCATCCCGATTTCATTCACGGTTTTTATACGCAGCTGATCCTGACCGATATCCTGATCGTCCTCGTTTCGCAGTGCTTTCATCCCTCGGCCAAAATGATGTTCCGCAATTCGGGCTACGCCCTCTCCACCCTGATGATCCGCCTCGCCCTGGTGTCCCCGGTCTATTACAATGTGCTGCTGGGCGCCTCGGCCATGATTTTCGCCATCCTCCTCACCCTGGTGAGCCGGTATCTGTTCCAGGAACGGCAAATGGCCTGACACCGATCCCCCAAAAAACAAAAACGGGAGGCATGATTGCCTCCCGTTTTTGTTGGAATTCAATATCAGAAAACACCGCCGGCTCGTTCCCGGCGGTGTTTTTTTTTATTTGGTGAATTCGATCAAGGCGTCGCAGTAGGCCTCCATGGCCTTCTGGATGGCGGCCTTGTCCTCGTCGGTGGGTGCCCCCTGCCACTCGTAGTGGCCGAGTTTGTCCCAGCCGGACTTTTCGGTCTTGGCCTCGAAATCCCTCTGCGCGCCGCCGACCCATCCGTAGGAGCCGAAGCGGAACACTTTTTTATTGGTGACCTTCTTCACCTGCAGCTCTTCGATGACATGGGCCATGGGCGGGAACATCTTGTACTCGTAGGTGGGCATGCCGAAGACCAGGCCGGCCGATTTCCAGGCACTGGCGAGGATGTAGCCGATTTCGTCGCCGGGCACCTGGAACACATGCACCGGGATGTCGCGCTTGCGCAGGGTTTCGATCACCATGTTCAGCACCTGCTTGGTGTTGCCGTACATTGAACTCCAGACCACGGTGACCTCGCGCTCGGCCGGTCCCTTGCTGTACTCGGCGTAGCGTTTGTAGTGCTCGATGATCACGGCCGGGTTGTCGCGCCAGATGATGCCGTGCGAGGGACAGATCACCTTCACCTCCAGACCGCCCAGTTTCTCCAGCCCCTTGAGGACAAAGGGCGAGAAGGTGGCCACGATGTTGGCGTAGTAGCGCAGGGCCTCTTCCTCGAAGAACTTGTGTTTTTCGGAAGAGACTTGATCGTCGAAAATGGCGTTTTCATCGATGCTGCCGTAGGAGCCGAAGGCATCGCAGGAAAAGAGGATCTTGCGCTTGCGCTCGTAGGTCATCATGGTTTCGGGCCAGTGGATATTGGGGGTGTCGAAGAACTGCAGTTCGTAATCCCCCACCTCAAGCACCATGCCGTCGGTGATGGCGATGGCGCGCTCGGCCGGGACCTCGGCAAAGGCGTTCAGGAGCGGGATGGCCTTCTTGGTGCAATAGATGACCGCCTTGCTGTTTTTCTTGCAGAATTCGCGCAGCCATCCGGAATGGTCGGGTTCCATGTGGTTGATGACGAGGATGTCGATATCCTCGATCTCCAGGGTCACGCCTTCCATCTGTTGGGTGAACTCCCGGGGAAAGTTGAAGATGTCCTGGGTGAGATCGATCAGGACATTCTTTTCGGACTTGATCAGGTAGCCATTGATGGAAATACCATGGGGAATCGGCCAGATACCTTCAAAGAGATAGTCTTTGTCTTCGATATTCACGGAAAGACGATAGATGTCGTCAACAACGTTCTTGATGTGCATGGCGTTTACAACTCCTGTGAGGCAAAGGAAAAGGGGGAGTGGTTATTGATAGAATGTCTCATTCATAATCTGGAATAGTTCGTAACATAAGCCAGTTACTGGAAAATTTCCAGGCGCAAAATGACCCGGGGTTCCCTTTTCTCGGGTCATTTTTTCCCGGAATCCGGTCGTTTCGTCCGTTCACTCCCCCTCTTGGGTATATTTTGCGTTTCAGCAATAAGGCGCGAAAACAGCGTCCACTGTTTTGCAACAGGCTGTTTTCACACGGTCAACTTTTTTTTTTCGCTGATGGGGGACCACCGAAGGGTATGTTCTGGCGGCTCCGGTTCCCGTGCCAACCAGTGCCGCCCTCCTGTTGGCGGGTATTTTGGGTATGGGCGCGATCGGCAGAAAGGGCAGGGCATAGCCGTATCGGCCATACAGCTTACATGGTGGGCGGCGGTTCCATTGCCCCACCAATTTGCTTTGACAGAATGCGTTCAACCGGCTGTGGCCGCGTGTTCCCTTGTTGAAGCGGCAGAGGTGTTCACCCCAGCATGGGCAAGGTTCGCGGCTCATCGCAACGGATGCCGATGGCCTCGCCCGGACATCCTTCCAGATCCACCCCGTTGAACAGGTTCAGGCGGGGGCTCGACCTGCAACTCACCCCGATCCGCTCCAACTCATCGATATTGAATCCCGCCAGACGCACGCCGCCCACCTCCATCAAGGGCCGGCGAATCAACAGCGGGTCGGCAAGCATGGCGTCCAGGGCCTGATCCTCATTCATGCCATGGATGTCCACCTCTCCCGATTTTACCTTGGTTGCCAACGGATTAAACCATTGTGCTACCGGCAGGGCGCCGAAAAAGGAACGCAGCTCTTCCCTGGTGAAGGGAAACTCGAGTAGGTTTTCGGTGATCAGCCGGTGCCCGGCGGAGAGAAGAATGGCTTTTTGCCGGGCATTGCCGGTGCAATTGGGCTTTTCGAAAAAACGGATCGTGGATGTCATGGCGTCTTCCTTCGCACGGCTTCAAAAGGGATGGGAGTTATCCGTTCGCCGAGACGCAACTGGCGGCGGATGGCAGCATGGATATCGTCGAGTATTTCCAGATCGGTCAGGATTGCCTCTTCCTCGGGAGTCCGTTGGTGGAGCGAGTGCATACCGCCATGACGCATGCACAGGCGGCGCGGGGCCAGCAGGGCCAAAAGCGGGTCATGGGTGGCGGAGAGCACGATTTTTTCCTGGGACAGCAAAAGATTGAAGGCGGATCGCCGGTCGATGCCGGCGTTTTCGATCTCGTCGATGAGCACGATCGGCGAGCGGCAGACCAGCGCCGTGTCCGCCACCATCAGGGCCCGTGTCTGGCCGCCGCTGAGGCTGGTCAGGGGCGTGCCCCCGGTAAAGGATTCGCCGGAAAGGTCGTTGGCCGCCTCGATGGTGTCCCGGACCAGAGAAGCGCTCATGCCCCGGCTTTCCACATGGAGGGCGAGCAGTTCCTCGACCGTGGCATCGAGGACAAAGGACATGGTTTGGGAGAGCTGGGCGATCAGTTGGTCGCCCCCGGAGGCGAATCGTTTGTCGGCGGCGGTGAGGCCATCCACCAATATTACCCGGCCGCTGGGGGTGTCGCCGGTGGCGAGCCACTCGAGATCCGCCAGCAACCGGCTCTTGCCGGAGCCGGTGGGGCCGACGATGGCCAGCAGGTCGCCCCGCCTGAGGAGGATCCGTTCCACCGGTTCGGGATGGCCGGATTTGTCCCGGCCGGCTATGATTTCCACCTGGTCGAGCGAGGCCGTGGTGCCGAGCAGTGCCTGCAGCTCGCCGATGCGCTCGATGAGTTGCGCCAGAAAGGCCTCCGCCGATTGGTGGCGCAGCTCTGACCACTGGTCCAGTTTGGAGCCCAATGTGGCCTCTTCGTCGGGATCGAATTCGATGCCCACCTCCAGCAGGGCCGATTCGAGCAGGGGATAATCGGCCAGCAGGGCGGCGAGGCTGGTTTGGGTCAGAAGTGCGGGATCGAGGGGTGCCACGGTTTGCCTTAATCGATGCTGAGTTTGCGGTACTGGCCGATCTGGTAATCGGTACCGACCCGGGTTTCGCCGAGACAGTAGGAGCAGAGGGCCGCCGGCATGGGGAAGCGGAGGCGCAGGTCTTCCAGATCGCCGGTCATGGCCGGGGCCTCGAGGAAAATCTGCGCCAGGGCATGCGATCCCTGGCCGGAACGGCCGTTGACCTGGATGATCCGCGCCCGCGGGGCCACGCCCTGCACCCGGAAGGCAAAGACCTCGCGTTCGGCCTGGGAGACGATATCCCCCTTGGTGATCACCACCACATCGGCCAGTTTGAGCATGGGGCCGATTTTTTTGGGGGTGTGCAGGCCGCTGACGTTATCGAGGACGCACACCGCCAGCGATCCCTTGATATGGGGCGAACAGCGGTTGCAGAGGCCGGCGCTCTCGACCACGGTCATGGCCAGTCGCCCTTTGTCCGACCATTCCAGGACCCGGTCGATATTACTCACAAAATAGTGATCCGGGCAGAGCACGCCGGAAAGCCCCTTCCGCACCGGGATCCCCGCCTGCCGGTAAATGAAGTCGTCGTCGGTGACCAGGCAGTCGAACTTGATCACCCCCGCCTTGACGCCTTCGGCCATCACCGCCTCCAGGGTCTTGATCAGGACCGAGGTCTTGCCGCTCGAGGGCGGACCGGCCACGGTGATCAACTGCATCCACCACCTCCGGTGCGCAGGTACTCGTTGGTGAAGGTCTCGCCGATCTCCCGCTTCACCCCTTCCAGGTCGTGCCGATAGATGAAATCCCAGCCGATCCAGAACAATCGTTTGCCCTCGGGCAGGTTGGCGCTCACCTCGGGATGGGGCGAGGGGAAGAAGTTGTCGCTGCAATGCTGGTGCAGGGCGCGGCTCATCAGGAAATCGACCACCTGGGCCAGTTCCTCGCGCTTGCTCTTTTTCACCAGGAGCTGCACCGGGCTGATAAAGGGGCCTTCCCGGGGGAAGAGGATCTCGGTCCGCTCCTTGGCCTTGATCCGGTGGGCAAAGAACCAGGGCATGATGAACAGGGGCGGGGTGCCCTCGGCATGGGTGTCGATCATCTTCACCATCTGTGAGGGGTGCACGCCGCCGCAGACATTGGCCGCCAGTTTGGGAATAGCCTCGTTGCCGAACAGGCGGAAGAAGGGGACCAGGACCCCGGAGCAGAAAAAGCTGTCCATGCCGCGCATGATGATCGACTTGCGATACCGTTCGTGCAGCAAATCTTCCCAGGCGTCCGGCGGGGCCAGGTCCGGGCGGATATCCTTGACATGGACCACCACCAGGGTGTTGGCGCAGAACATGGTGAAGTGGCCGTGCGGATCGGCGAAGCCGATATCCGCCATCTGCGGGGCCATGGGGCCGTTGACGCTGACGAAATGGCCGGGTTCGATAAAGCGTTCCAGAAAACGGTGGTGGTAGAAGGCGTTGATGTCCGAGCTGAGAATCAGGTCCGGCAGCTCGTCCACCGATTCCACGGAATCGATGTAGGGGTAGTACGACAACTCGTGGTTGACGTTGCCCTCGGCCAGGTAGGCCAATGGCGTGTTGGTCTGGGCGAGTTCTTCGGCAAACCCCTGGAGGGCATTGTTGAGCGAGACCTTGAGGCCGCAGGGCAAAAGCGCCAGCAGGGTGGGCCGGGCACCACGGATGTCGGCCGGTTGCGCGGCGGCTTCCGGTGACGTGGTCGAACCGGTCACGGCGGCCCGGCAGCGGTCGAGAAAGGTTTCGGCATCGATGCTCTTGAATTTGAGCAGGGTGCGCAGCTTGAGAAAGGGGCCGAGTTTTTCCCGGACCTGCGGGCTGTCAAAATCGTGAAAACCAAAGCTTTGAAAAACCGGCAGGGTTTGCGGGTAGCTGTCCAGGCAATCTTTGACCGAGAAATCGAGATCAAGAGAAAAGGGTGGCATGGGTTCGTTTCCAGGTTATCGGTATCGGTGGCAAGGGGCAGGAGACAAGGTTTCTCTCATTGGGTAGAAAAGCAGGCCACCGATGACCGCGCAAGAAAAAAATGGGGCACCGGTCACGATCCGGTTTTGAACCGGACCGGACACTGTGCCCCAGCGGCGGGAGGTACGACTGATGAGGGGGATCAATCAGCCGCAACCATTCCCGCCACCTGCACAGGCTCCCTTGGAGGAGCATTTGCGCATCCGCCCCTGAAGCGTACTCAGGCCGCGTCCGGTGTAGACCGCTTCCAGGC
>JBFWIP010000128.1:0-6883 GCA_050255935.1 Desulfobulbus sp. | reverse complement strand
TACAGGTTTCCCCGCCACTGCTCACCAGCCTCCATAACGATGATGAAATAATCGAAACCCTGGTCAGACGCAATGAACGCCTCTCCTCCTTCTGGTTTTTTCGCCAGCAGCCGGTGCTCACCGCCTCGCAACGGTTTCACATCACCCTTATAGACAACGAAGACGAATTCATCCGTATGGTGAATCACATGCTGCTGTGTATGGGGTATTCCACCTCCATAGTACGCTACCACCGGTTTGACCCGGCGACACACGAAAGCGACCTTGTTATTGTCGGGCCCGGTCCGGGAAACCCCAACGACGATACCAGCAAAAAGATGAGGAGAAACAGGGAGATTATCACTACCCTCCGTGCGAAGGGACAGCCGCTGCTGTGCATCTGCCTGGGGCATCAGCTGCTTCTGAAAGAACTGGGATTTGCGGTGAAGCGAAAAGAGCGACCGCTTCAGGGGACGCAGTTGCCCATTCACCTGAACGGCCGCGAAGAACTGGTGGGTTTCTACAACACTTTTGCCGGCGTTGCCGAAAAGAGTGAACATACCCTCTCAACCCTGCCCGGAACAGACGAAATAGCAGCGATTCAAGGGGATAGATTCATCGGTTTCCAGTTCCACCCTGAATCCATTCTTTCCCGCAACGGGTACGCCATTTTGGAAGAAGCGGTTCACCAGTTGTTGCAACCGGCCGGGTAAAGAAAAAATAACGTATCCTGTGAAGATACGTTCGCCAAAACCCAATTTCAGCAACAAAGGATACAGACCGATGCCGGTTCCCGTGCGTGTCGGGACAATATCGGCTTCGAGATTGATTGGAACAGCACCTCATCTTCACAGGCTAGGTCAAATTTTTGGGAGCACGTCAGGAGCAGTCTGCATGGTCAAAAGAACGAGCCTCCGGCAATGGCCAGACAGAGGACAAAAAGGCGTGCTCCCAAGGCGCAGAACAGGGAGAGCATGACGATCACCCCACCGAGGCGGGCGCCGAACAGGGCGACGTAATTGGGCAGCATCGAGCGCAGGTAAATCAGCGGCGCCATCACCAGGCCGCCGATCATCAGGGCGACAACCGCCTGTTGGCTGCTGATCTGGTGCTGGGTCAGCAGGACGGAAAGCGAGGAGACCCCGGCCAGCGGACTGACCGCATAGACCCCGAGCGGCCCCAGGACCACGGAAGGCAGGCCCAGGTGCTTGGCCATCGGCCCGATCAGGGCATCGGTCCAGGCAAAGAACCCCAGTTCCAGGCCGAGGAGGACGAGAAACATCATCCCCATGCTGTAGGCGGCGATCCGGAGAAAGAGCCGGCTCTGTTTCCTGACACTGTCCATCAGGATGTGGAAAAAACACTCCGGGCTTTCCTCCCCGGCCACGGGGCTCAATGAGGGGGCCATCTGCCCAGCCGTTGCCCCCCTTCTTCCTCCCAAAAGAAAGCGGCCGGCAACAACGACAAAGACAAGCTTGATCAAACCGGCCAACCAGAAGGTGGCCAGGTAGATACCGCCCACCCACGGCCCCAGCAGCGGCAGAATCACCGGGAAATGATAGGTGAGCAACTCCTTGAGGTAGACCGGAATCGAGTTGAGCAACGAGGAAAGCACCAGTTCCCGGTCGTTGATCATGTTGTCGTTGCGGTAGGTCACCAGCATGGAATTCGCGGCCAACACCGATCCCATCCCGGTGATGAAGGTCAGGGTGCTCACCGGCGGCAGCCGGGACATCCGGGTCAACGGGGTCCCCAGGGGCTCCAGCTTGGCAAAGACCCCGTATCGAAGCATCAGCTCGGTGATCACCAGGGCGGCAAAGGTGAAGGGCAGGAAGTGCAGGGCCTGATCCCCGACCACGGCCGCCACCTTGACCAGCTGTTCCATCAACTGCATTCACCCCCCTCCCCTTATTGCACCTTGCCCTCACACATGCCCTTCAACCAGAAAGCGAAGGAGAAAAAACAGCCCGCCTCCCACCGACAGGATCCGCCCCGAGCGAACAAGGGTCCGGTTTTCAAGATAGCCGCCGAAACCCAAGGGCAACAGGTACACAGAGGTGCCCCCGAAAAAGGCGAGAAAAAACAGGATGGCCGGCAAGGGACCCATCCCCTGGCCCCAGATCCAGGCCAGGGCGAGCAAAAACGGCGGGCACAGGGAAAAGCCGGTGAGCAGTCCCATCAGGAAGGCCGACCCGGCCCAGTTCCCGAAACGTTGCGCCAAACAGCACGGAACTCGCCGGAACAGGACAAATCCGTGCGCGAGGAGCACAACCGCCAGCACCAAGGGCACCCAGGGGGAGAAGGTAGTGCTGATTGCCTGGAGCGGACTTCCGGTCAACCCGGCCACCCCCCCGACCAGTCCATAGGCAAGCAAACGTCCACCAAGCAGACGGCTCAGCGTGGGCCAGGCAAATCGTCGTTGCGTGGCCCGGATTGATCCCGTGAGCACAACCGGCAACACCGCCGGTGCACAGGACACGAGGCAGGCCGGGCCGTTGGCCAAGCCCAGCAGGAGCCCGGTTCCGGCGATTTCCAGGCCGGTCATTCCTCAGGCGCGCCCCCCGGCGATCAGGGCCGCACCAATGGCGCCGTTGAGCTGCGGATGCAGAGGCAGATGAATATCGACCATGAGTTCGTCCTCCAGGGCCTGGGCAATTCCCGCGTTGAGGCCGCCGCCCCCGGTGAGCAGCACCCCCGGCTCGAACCGGGCCTTGCGCGCCATGGCGCCGATGCGTTTGGCCAGGGCCTCGTGGATACCGGCAACAATGTCCCTGGGCGGCGTTTTCCGTGCCACCAGCGAGATCACCTCGGATTCGGCAAAGACCACGCAGGTACTGTTGATCGCCGCCGGAGCCATGGACTCCAGGGAAAGAGGGCCGAGGTCGGCCAGCTCCAGTTCCAGCACCCGGGCCAGGGATTCGAGAAAGCGGCCGGTCCCGGCGGCGCATTTGTCGTTCATCACAAAATTGAGGGTGTCGCCGTCTTCGCCCAGGACGATCACCTTGCTGTCCTGGCCGCCGATATCGATCACCGTGCTGATGGCGGCGCCATCGGGTGCGGTCAAACGCGTCCCGGCGGCATGGGCCCTGATCTCGGTGACCGTATCGTGGGCCACATCGATGATTCGGCGGCTGTAGCCGGTGGCCATGATCGAGCCGATCTTCCCGGTCGAGTGCCCGAGGTCGGCCATGATCGCCTCGAGCATGATGCGCGAGTTTCCGGCCGCATCGATGCCGGTGGGCCGGTGCTGAAAACCGGCCAGCTCGCCGTCCCCGGTCAGGACAGCCACCTTGACATAGGTGGACCCGGCGTCAATGCCTGCAAAATACTCCATAAACCTCTCCTGTGATCAACACCTTTGTTTCACTTCATATTCTGACATCATTTTCGCCTTTCGTCTCCCTGCGGGAGGAGCATTCTTTTCTTTGCTTGCCCAAAGAAAAGAACCAAAAGAAAGGGCAGCCGCGGCGCTGAGACAACTCCCGATCTCTCGAGGTCCCTCTACGGGATGAACATGATCTATTAAAAAAATTCAAACGTGGCCTGATGAAAAAACTATCTTCACCGTTCAACCGGTTATTTTTCGTTTGCGTTGGCCCAGCATCTCCAGAAAGGCCTCGATCCGGGTCCGCAACTGTTCCACGTCCTCCGGGCTGTAGTCGGTTTCGATCCGCACCACCGGAATCTGCAACTCCTTGAGGGCGGCCTCCACCCGGCCCACCTCGAAATCGTAGACCACGCAGCCCTTGAGCACGTGGTAGACCACGCCGTCGACCCGGTGGCTGGCGATGATCCGCCGCAGGGTGACCAGCCGGTCCTCGTTGGGGGCAAAGGAGGGGCAGATGCAGGGCATGAGATAGCGTGCGGCCAGGGCAATCAACTGGGAATGCAGGTTGCGTTCCGGATGGCCTACCGGGTCGTAGAGGGTGCGCTCGCCGACGCAGGATTCATCGGCCACCACGATTCCGCCCAATTCCTCGATCAGGTTCGGCAACTTGCAATTGGGAAAAATTACCGGACTGCCGGCAATCAGCAACCTCGGGGCCCGTGCCGGACAGAGCGGCTGTTCCCGGCGCTGCTGCAATTCGTCGTTCAAATCCGCCATCGCCCGGGTCCAGGCCGTCACCTCCATGAAGGAATAGGCAGCCGCCACCAGCATTGCCTGCCGTCCCCAGAGGGGGGGAGCCTCCAGGGCGCGCAATTGCTGCAACCGTCGCATCTGCTCCTGGGCGGCCGCCTGCCGATGGATGGCCTGCTCAAGCCCACGGGCGGTGATCTTCCTGCGTTTTCCCGTTTTCCCGCCCATATACAGCTCCAGCCGTTCCTTGAGGGCTCCAACCTGCTGCAGCCAGGCCTGCTGGGAGATCTCCGAATCCTTGAGATGCGGCACTTCCAGCATCCACACCTCCCGGAACCGGGACAACTCCTCGGCAAACTTGCGTTTGGCATCGCAGGTGGTGGGCACGATCACCACGTCGCAGAGTTCGTACACCGCCAGCCCTGGCTGTGCGGTCAACCCCAGCGAGGATTTGGCCAGGGGGCAGCCGTCGCGGGGGACATACTCTTCGCCAACGGTACAGGAGGTGGTGCAACCGCCGCACAGGCGAATGGGGATGGCGCCGACGGCATAGATCAATTCCTCCGGCACGAGCATGCAGTAAATCCCGATCACCGGACGGGATGCCTCCTCTTCAGCGAGGAGCGGGCCGGGATCATTGGCAATGAAGACCTGCCCAAGCCCTTCCAGAAAAGGTTCCATGGCGGTCGGGGCATCCTGCAAATCGCGGATCGTTGCCAGTTGGCGGCCTGCCTCGCGGCCGATTTGCCGCAGCCAGCGGCTGTTTGCCTGGGGTTGCACCGGTTTATTCATGCTTGGACTCCGCTTGCGGCAGGGCTGGATGGCTGAAAAATCCTTTGGAGGAGGATTTGTAGATCGTCCGCCCGAAAAAGTCGGCCCGCAGGGCATCATTTTCCGGACAGTGTTCGATGCATTTGAGGCAAAGGATGCAATCGCCAAAGGTCACGTCCACCCGGCCGCGGGAACGAAAGACCTCCTCGATCTCCATGGGACAGACATTGGCGCAAATCTGGCAGTGGGTACAGGTGGCATCCTCTTTTTTCAGCTTGAACAGGCTCCATTTGCGGTACCACGACATCATCAACCCGAGCGGGCAATAAGGGCACCAGAAACGGCGTTTGACCAGGGCGCCAATGATGACCATGATCGAAAACAACAACCCAAGCGACGACATCACCATGCGGGTGGTGCTTTCAAAATCCACCAGAATCCGGTCCCTGGAAAAGGTGATCAGCGGCAGGATATATTTGCCCGGGCAAAGCTGGCAAAAGGGGATGTTGAGATCAAGGGCCACGGAAGGAAACAGGATCGGAAAGGCCACCCACAGCGGGATAAGCACCGCGACCGTAAAAAATATCCACTTCACCCAGGCGAGCCGCTGCCGCAGCTGGGCGCCGAAGCGGCCATAGCCGATCCCGACCGCGCGCCGCAGCCGATCGAGCAGGTCCTGGAAAAAGCCGAGCGGACAGAGCCAGCCGCACCAGGCGCGTCCGATGAGAAGGACCAGGAGGCTGAACCAGAAAAGCCGCTCGAAAAAGAGCAGCATATCCGCCCCGGTGAAGCTCCCGAGGCTGATCTGCAACGGCAGGAGAAAACAGGTGCCGGCCCGGGTGGGGACAAAGCAGCAGGAAAAGGTCGGCAGAAAGCTGCCCAGATGCAGGCCTGCGCAGGCGCCAAAAAGGAGCACGGCAAAGGACAGCGCCAACACCAGCCAGCGGAGATGAGCGATGCGCACGGCTTTAGTTCTCCTTCACCCGGCATTGGTCAAAACGGACCAGCGACCGCCGTTGCTGCTGCCGCCTCCGCATCACCGAACCACCGGCCAACAGCAGGGTGCCCACCAGGCCGAGCCCGGCCCATATTCCATAGCCCCACATATGGCTGGTCCATTCCGGCCGATTGCGGAAGATGATCATCGGCAGGGTGGCGACATGGAGGATATGGTTTTGAGGATCCTCCACCCTGACCACATAGAGCAACTTTTCATAATGCCGCTGCCGTGAGCGATCATCGAAGGGAATCACCGTGAAACGGCCGGAGGCATCGGTGCGATACTGCCGCCGCCAGCCGCTGCCCTCGGCGAACACCTCAACCACGGCACCTGCCAGGGGCCGCCCACGATACCGGACCTCCATCTCGGAGCTTTCGTGCGGCCGCTGAAAGCCACCGCCCATACGGTACTGGGCCGGGGAAAGGGCCGAGCCGATTTCCAGGGCGATATCGGGTTGGTTGAAAAAGAAGGCGGGAAAGGAACCGGGCCGACCGCCGCTCTTGTAATGGCCGACCATGGCCTTGGGATAGAGATGCATCTGCACCAAAGCGCCCTGCACCTCGCACCGGCCCAGCAGAAAATGGCCTCCAATCAGGTACCGGCCATTGAGGTCCATGTTCTCGGGCAAAACGATTTCCCGCATGCCGGCCGTGACTGGCGTTTGTTTGCACGCCCCGTCCGGGTCCAGGATGTAAATTGTTCCCTGGGGAAAGGCGGCATCGCCCTCACGCCAAGCGGCGTCATCGGCCGCAAAGGGATCGTCAAGCAATCCCCGTCTCAGGTCAATATGCTTGGGTTCTTCCTGGATAGTGTTCCGTTCTTGCCGTTCTTGCCGAATCTGCCGCCAGTTGAGTCCGTCCATGTCGAACCGGTAGACGTAAAGCGCTTCCTGCTGCAACTGCCAGTGAACAAGCCAGGGCGCGTCTGTTCCCCAACCGGCCTGGGGGAGGAGGGCGAGGACAAGGAGCGTGAACAGGCAAAGCGGCCCCCTCATGGCGCCACTCGCTCAAGCCGCCAGGCAGGCCGCCATTTTTCCACGTCGCTTGCGGTCATCA
>JBFWIP010000127.1:0-6901 GCA_050255935.1 Desulfobulbus sp. | reverse complement strand
AGTTTGTCATGTTTTAATCTTTTTTTATTTTTCACTTTTTTATACTTAAAACAATTTATCGCAAGAATAGAGATTCTAAACTTTTGACATTTTTTGACCACTGCCTTACCATGGGGCATGCTGAAAAAAGTCGAGTGGCATACGATCCAGGTGGGCGACATCTCCCCTCCGCCGCAGGAGATCCTTCGGGCTTGCAGGATCCCGACGCCGGAATATATCGTCAACCAAACCGAGGTCGGCCCGAAGAGGCACCCGTCTCTGACCAGGGAAGCGGCCCTCCTGTTGCTGCACATTCACCCTCCCCTCGTCTGGGGCAAGTTACATCAGTGTATCGGCGGATTGAGAACTCTTACCCTCGCAGCCCCCTACCTCCAACCGGAGGACCTGGTGCCGGTCGGCATCCTTCCCGCCCAAACCTCCAAGGAAGAGCTCATCACTCTGATGGAGGCGGACATGCTGCTCTCGCACATGGCCTTCGGGACTCATGCTGGAGCTAAAACGATCTATGCCGGTAGCCGGCACCTGGATCCCGACCTGCTCAGTCAGTGGTCCCCGGCCCTAGCTGCTGGAGTTCGCGCCAGTGCGGACCTGTTGGGCGTGAGCGTGCAGACCCTCTACAACCCACCCAAAAAATCTACGCCGTGAATCCCTCCAGCCAAGCCATATCGCACCTGCTCGCCCAGGCAGACAGAGTGGCCCTTAGCCCCGAGGACCTCCAAGTCCTGCTGGCTGCCGTTATGGCTCCTCCACACCTGCAGGGGTTCTTTTTTCTCCTCGGCAGGCTGATGCCGGTCCTGGAGTGCGCCCGGGGAATTTGCCGGCTGTCGGGTCACGAGGATGGGACCATCGAGCCATCCATGCGCTCCGTTCGGGCGCTTCTTTCCACGGCCTCGGAGCTTGAGAACGATCCCCGTCTCAGTCACCTGTTCGCCCCGGAACGGGGAACCGCATTCCAGGGGATCCTGGAAGAGTACCCCCTCTACTGTACCCTCGGCCATACGGCCGACAACAGAAACCTCGCCGACCACTACACCCATCTTTTGGCCCAGACCTTTTTAGCCGGCCATAAGGTGTCCCCGCAGGACATTCCCTCGCTGCTGAAGGCTTTTCGGGGTATCCGCATGCTTTCCCAGCGCGAATATTCTTCCCAACTCGCCACGCTCCCCGCCCGACCGACGACTCCGCAAGAATTTCTCGCGTTGATCCGCTCTACAAAAAAAGGCTCCCGACTCCATGATGCGAGCGCCCTGTTCGAAAAAGCACAACTGAGTCTTTCTCCGGCGCCGCCCGCCCCTCCCCCCAAGCCCAAGCGCGCCCCCAAGCCGGACGATTCCGAGGATCCAGGGGAGGAAGTGCCGCCACCGGAGGTCGCCTGGACCGGCACCGACCTCGTCGAGTCACCGGCCAACCGACCGGAAGAGGATATAGCCTACCGCAGCTGGGGCGGAGCATCCAGAGAGTTCGTCCGACCACGGGACGAGATTCCGGTCGTGGCCCCGCAAGAGCGGCTCTATGACCGGGCTGGGCTGCGAGAGTTGGCTTTCCAGGCCAGACAGGTCAGTAACCGGATCGCGATGCACAACCAGCTCTTCCCCCTGTCCTGGGAAGAGCTCAACCAGTTCGACCTTGCCGTGCTGTTCCACTATCTGGAAGGAAAAATCTCCGTAAGCGGCCCCAACCTGCGGGAGAAGGACGTCCGGCGTCTGCTCCTGGTCATGCTCTGGAGCGGGTCACCACTGGAGCGGGCACTGGAGATGGCGTATTTCCGGGTAGGCGGCCCTCGCTACGGTGCCGGCCACGCCCTGTACTGGGACGACGGCGAAGCGCCTTTTTTTCGTCTATTGTCGCCGGGACCCGAGCTGAGCGATGAAACCATGACCAGGGATTTCCCCCAAGCCCTACCCACATCACCGGCCGCCAACATCCCCCTCCCGGTCGCGGTCCGGGACATTCTCGGGCCGTTGCTTCCGGACGATCCCAGACCCCATGACTACGAGTCCCGCCCGTTGTTCGACCCAGCAGCGGCGGCCCGCCAGGAATTGCAAACCGCGCTGTCCGCCTGCCTGCGGGGGTTGAATCGCGCGCACGGGACCCGGCTCACCGCCACCCGGATCAGCGGATATCTGCTGAGAAACCTGGCCCGCATGCCGGGACAGGATCTGCCGAGTGCGGCGCTCTTTTTCGGTTACAGCGAAAAACTGGCCACAACCCGCATTCACTATACCCACGCCCCCCTGCCCCGCCTCGAAGATTCCTTCCGGACCCTGTGCCGGGAACTGCTGGCTCCGCTGGGTTATGCCGCCGCATTTCCACGACCGGTCAATTCGCCGACCGCAGCGGTCGGAACGCCGTGGTGCCCAGCGGAAGAGACGATCCAGGACCTGGTGCGCAGACTGATCGACACCGTCGAAGCCAATCGCCCCGACCCGGGCGACACCCACCGCGTGGCACTCTTCCATAACCACTATGCGGTCTATACGGCCTGCTTCGTCGCCTTCGCCACCGGTTACCGGGCGGTGCGAGATCCCTCTTTCGCCGATGGCGACATCGACGAGGATACAGAGCTCGCTTTCATAAGCGACAAGACCGACGACCTCGGCTATTCCAACCGGCTGGTATGGATGCCTGAAGAGTGCCTGGCGCAGATCCGCCATTACCGGCAGCACCTCCTGGCGCTGTACGACCGGATTGGCCCCGCCAGTCCGCCGCTGTTCTCTTTGATCAAGAACCATTGCGGTCCGGGGCGGCCATCGAGGCTGTTTCACCTCGACCTGGATCTTTGCCAATCGCAGCTACTGGGTCCGGGACTGCTGAGCAAAGTATTGGCCCGACAGTTCGACTATCACCTGCCGCCCAATGCCAACCGCCATTATCTTAAAAACTACCTCCTCAAAAGTGGCTGCCCCCCGGAGATCATCGAAGCCTATCTGGGTCACTGGGAACTGGGCCTGGAGCCTTGGCACGGTCTTTCCGGTCTGCGCCCGGCGACGTTCCGAAAAATCCTGCAAGACCACCTGCCCGCCCGACTGCAGGCCGATGGCTGGCTGCCGCTGCCGGGGTTCATCCCATGAATGTCCGATAATGCGCTACATTCCAGACGCTTCCTGCCGGTTCACTGAATACAGCCGATACACCGAGGAACGACTCAGGCCATAGTGCTCGGCAATTTCCGTTTTGCTGCAATTCAGGGCATCGCGCATACTTGGGACGGGTTCCGATTTTGTTGGGTGCCACCCTGCTGCTGTCGCAAATCGGCTTGACAAAGATTGACAATTGGCAAATTTTGCCATAGCTTAGTTCTGTGAGCCCCAAAAGGAGAATCTTATGGCAACAATGAATATTTCCCTGCCGGAACAGATGAAGACTTGGGTTGAGGAGTGTGTTCAAAGCGGAAGATATGCTAACGCCTCCGATTACGTACGCGACCTGATCAGAAAAGACCACATAAAACTCGAGCAATTACGACAGGCTTTAATCGAGGGGGAAAACTCCGGTCCCTCAACCGGTTTGGACATTAATGCGTTCATCGCTGACAAAAAGAAGTCCCTGTCACTATGAACCAGGTGACCTTGTCTCCCAAAGCCAAGGCAGACTTGAGTGATATCTGGGATTATACCCTTGCGCAATGGGGGATTTCCCAGTCTGAAAAGTACATACGTGAGGTATGGGCAGCAATACAAAAGCAAGCCAGTGACTCATCAACTTCTATCGATATTAGCGATGTGCGGAAGGGATATCGGAAAACCAAATCCGGGTCCCATGTCATTTTTTTTAAATTGACTGCCGATGGAATTAATGTTGTTCGGATCCTTCATCAAAGAATGGATTTCGAACGTCATTTTTAAGGTAAATTTTTCAACTTGGCCTGTTGTTCGGCGGGAGCCCTGAAGATTCCGTCAGTGGTGTCCGAAAATATGCGCATTATGAAAAACGCCCTCGATCTTCATATCGGGGGCGTTTCGTGTTCTACAGAGGGTCCATTCTCCGACACGATCAATACACGATCTTGACAATGCCACCATGAAGGTATATTTTTTATACCCTGCGATTTGAATTCGACCCCAATAAAAGCCTCTCGAACTTTTCCAAGCATGGCATCGATTTCGACGTCGCACAAACCCTGTGGAACGATCCGGACCTGCTGGAGATCCCAGCAAAAACAACCGTTGAGCCAAGATATTTCGTTATTGGCAAAATCGACGGTAAGCACTGGTCCGCCGTCATTACCTATCGAGACCGGACCATTCGCCTCATCTCGGTTAGGCGCTCTCGGCCAGAGGAGATCGGACTCTATGAAAGCTAAAGATTTTGACAAAAAGTTTGATGACGACCAATCCATTATTGATGACCTCGATCTCTCCAGAGCTCGTCGTCCGGAGCATGAGCAGAGGCGGGTCAATGTTGACTTTCCTGTCTGGATGATCCACTCCCTTGACAAAGAAGCTCAGCGGCTTGGCGTTCCCCGGCAATCAATCATCAAATTGTGGATAGCAGAAAAACTTGAAAAAGTTGCCGGTTAGATCCGCCGTTTCTGCCATTGAAAACAGCTCTTTCGGAACTGTCTGAAAAATCGACCATTATAGAAAAGCCCTCGATTGCCAAATCGAGGGCTTTTCTTGTGTTATTGAGCGTGCATCCCGACAAAAGTCTGACCCTAATCGGTTATCCGCAAACGGCCAAGAGACGCAATTATTTGCTCCCGGACAAAATGATCCGTATCGAGAGCGTCGATTAGAGATTTGATTCGCTGGAGCGTTTCTTCTCGGCACCTCACTCTCCCCGAGGCATCAAGGGCATAGCGCACAGAATCGTACACATCGAGCCCCGTGATCTCATAATACTGGCCGGCGGCCAGCCATTTCAGGGAAGCAAGCGCCGCATCGAGAGAGAACTCCGGTCTCTTCTCAAGAAAGTCTCGTGCTGCGCGGTTCAGGGTTCCGATATTTACTGGCGAAGCGTAAGCGAGGGAGGTTGCAAGCTCGAAATCAGCAAGACTCTTGGCGGTTGCAAACCACTTCCCCTCGTCCCCAGGGGTGCTGGCGATCAGGTCCTGCAAAATTTGCCGGGAATCTTTTTCCGGATATTTTTTTGCCAGCACGCGAAACCGAGCCAGGTTGGTTGTGGCGGTCGTGGCTGAAAGAGCAAATTCCCGATAAGCTTCTTCGCGCTGTCCGATGTCGAGAAGAATCGTTTCGCATGCGGAAGCAATGGCGGAATATCCGTCGTTCAATCCTTGTGATGCCTCGGCATACCGGATTGCTTCTGCAATTTTCCCGGATTTTGCCAATGCCAAGACACCGTATCTGCGGTAAGACCACGTGAGGAAAGGAGCCTTGTCAACCAGTTGCAATACCTCGTCATGGCGCTGCGCCTTGAGCAGGCAGGAAAGACATGCCGGACCACCACGAAAATATCCACCATGCACCCAGGAATATTCAAGTGTCGGTCGTAATTCGTCGGCCCAGTGGGCGGCGACGGCAGGATCCACACATAACTCTCCCCATCGCTCGCTGACTTCAAAAAGGAAATCAACCCCGTCCTCTTCCATCGCTTGCCAGAGTCTTTCGAGCCATTTTGCCCGGATCTGGTTTCCGCAAGGAGCATCGATGATGAATTGCACCAACTCATGGACCGCTTTGTTGGTTGCGGTGCCCAAGGCCCCGGATGAACTGTCGATCTGCTGAAGGGCCGGCCACATGCGTTCACACAACAGGATTGCACCCTCAGCACGAAAGATAGGATCCTTGGTTTTGCGGATTTCTTTGACAGCTTCGTCAAGCCTCTTGATGGCCAGCGAGGATCCTTTCCAGCCAAAGGCGTTGATACGGAAGCGGTTGCGGAATTCCCATTTACACTGCTGCGCCATGCAAAGCTCTCCTGCTGCATTACGTTGAAACCAAGCGGGCAACGAAATTATTAAAGGTAGGCGCCCATATCCATGCGTTCATGCAGGACTCGGACAACTTCAATACCAGCGCCAACTGACTCCCGGTAAAAAATGACATGCCGGCCGGAGGGGAACTTGCGGTAACCCTCGCGGATCTCGTCACATCGCTGCCCTTGGCTCGGGTTCTCTCCCAAAGCATGAAAACAACGGTCCAGCAGGGCAAGGTACTGGCGCCGCCGCTCACGCCCCCATTGCAGTTGGGTATACCGGCCAATATCACGCAGATCCTCAAGGGCCTGTTTGGTCAGCGAGAACTTTGGCATTAGCCGGGTATTTCATCGAGTTCGCGATTCAGTTCGTCCAGGGAGTAATTGGCCGGACCACTCTGCTCCCCTTGAACCAATGCCTTACGAAGAATCCCGAGTTTCGTTTCACGCTCCTCCAGCAACCGCAATCCGGCACGAATCGCCTCACTGGCAGAGCCGTATCGACCCTCCTCGATGGCGTGTGAAATAAACTTTTCGTAGTGATCGCCTAGAGTGACACTGGTATTTTTCCCCATGATCAATCTCCCCTTTGAGTTTTCACCATTATATAATATCTGTTGGTACTTTTCGGGAATAAAAATGCCGCCGTCCCGATAAACTCCCGTTACCACTCTCACCTCTTATGGACTCTAACCCAAAGGAAAAGGAGAAAAGTCATGGGAGAGAAAGCCAAGGGAATGCGGATCGGGTACGCAAGGGTCAGTTCATCAGGGCAGAAGCTCGATGTGCAACTGGATCGCCTCGCAGATTGCGATCGGATTTTTCACGAGAAAGTCTCGGCCGCTTCGGCAAAAAACCGGCCGGAATTGCAAAAGGCCTTGGATTTCGTCAGGGTCGAAGATTTTTCATTGTTACAAAGCTTGACCGCCTAGCCAGATCGGTGGTCGATTTGGCAGGGATTGTCCAGAAACTGGAAGCCAAGAAGGTGGACCTAGTGGTATTGGATCAGGGGATCGATACCACGACC
>JBFWIP010000126.1:0-7058 GCA_050255935.1 Desulfobulbus sp. | reverse complement strand
TTTTTTTATTTGCAACTGTAAAAAATAACTCAGGCAATTTGCTCAAAAATTTTGCCCTTGGCACCACATACAGGACATTTCTCGGGAACTGAACCCAGTTCTATATAACCGCAAACCGGGCAAAGATAAAATTCACTGACATCGAGGTCTATGCCTTTTTTTACGGCCTCAAGAGCCTTTGCGTAAATTTTGGCATGAACGGCCTCTGCCGCCACTGCAAATTTGAACATGGTTTTTGCCTTGTGACCATCTGCCTCGGCAAGTTCAACCATCGGCGGATACATCTCGGTAAATTCGTAGGTCTCACCATCAATGGCCGACTGCAGGTTATCGGCGGTGGTTGCGATCATATCCAATGCCTTCAGATGGCCTTCGGCATGAATGCGCTCGGCCTCGGCGGTGGTACGGAACAATTTTGCGATATTCACAAAACCATCTTTTTCCGCCTTTTTGGCAAATGCGCGGTATTTCTGGTTTGCTTGACTTTCACCGGCAAAGGCTTCCTTCAAATTGTCTGTTGTCGTTGTCATTCTTTGTCCTCCATTTTCTGACTCTTTGTCGATTTTATTTTCACACCCGTTCCCACCGAAAGGATGCTCTAAAATCTACCTTTCCAACTTATTGAATCGATTTAAAATTAAAGAAAATACCATTGAAATAACAGCATATTACTCCAAATAATTCTGATAGGCAAGTTTAAATAGGAAAAAATATTAAATAATATTTTTTCCTAGAATCTATTTTTTCCTGGCACCAAAAACAAGTTTTCCGCCAAGGTGGCCGGCAAAACCCACCGCACCAACCAGACAAATGGAAAGCAGAACATAAATCCAACGTCCAGTTGAAACTGTTGTCAGGATTTCCGGTTGAACCGCTCGCCAGAGAATAAGCACACAGAGCAAACATACAGTGACAATGGAAGCACCGATTTTAATTTTGAAAGTCGAGGTCAAGGCGCCATGGTAGCGTTTCTGCCAGACCTCATACCCGGTGAAGACAACCGCCGGCATGGTCAAGAGGACAAAAATAAAGCTGTAAAAAGCGGCAGTTTCAAAGAGAGGAAGCCCAAGTAGAACCGTTATCAGAAGGAATATCAATGCCATCGGCAAGACGCCGTTGGGGGTATGTACGGCTATGGGATGCAGATGGTGGCGGAGAATCTGTTCGGAGGCAAAGGCATGTGCTTTGGCAAGAAAAGTTGGTTCAACTGTCGACTGTGCGGGCTGAGCCATTTCCTCAGGTATGGATTGTTCCTGGGTCTGCTGTTCGGTTTCGATGATTTCGACAAACATACTTTTGTCGGCTGAACAGATCGGACATTCATCCGGGGGCTCATCTCCCTCATGAATATAACCACAGACTGTACATTCCCATTTTTTCATCCCGCACCTCCACAATAGATGAATTGGAATGATGCCGGCAGGCACCGTTTACTGATTAACGCATCGTACGTATTTCCTTTTCTGTTCCAAAATAATATTTTGAATAGCACAGAATTATTGCAGTTCGTGTTTTAAATCCCGTTGAAAGAGTTCACGCACCGCATCGCTGCATTTTTTATCCTCATACAGGACCTGATAGACCTGTTCCAAAATCGGCATTTCCACCTTCAGGCGCTTGGCCAGAGCATAACACGATTTGGTTGTTTTTACTCCTTCGGCCACCATTTTCATTTCACTGAGGGCCTGATCCAACGTCAGGCCTGAACCGAGCTTCAACCCGACAGTACGGTTACGGCTCAGGTCACCGGTGCAGGTCAGGACCAGATCACCCATGCCACCGAGCCCGGCAAAGGTCTGCTGCTGACCTCCCAGGGCCACTCCCATGCGGGTAATTTCGGCAAGGCCCCGGGTCATCAAGGCGGCCCTGGTGTTGAGGCCGTAGCCCAAACCATCGCAAATTCCCGCGGCAATGGCGATAACATTTTTCATTGCCCCGCTGATTTCAAGTCCTATGACATCATTGGAGGAATAGACCCGAAAGGAGTCAGTGGAAAAAAGCTGCTGTACTGTTTGCGCAGCATGGAGATCGGCAAAGGCCACGGTCACAGCCGTGGGTTGCCGGTCTGCGACCTCCTTCGCAAAGCTTGGCCCGCTCAACACGCCGAGATGCAACTGCTTGTTATCGGCTGCCTCCTGAAGCATCACCCCGGTCATGGTCAGGCCACTGGCAATTTCTATACCCTTGACCGCGGAAACGAGCAGGGTGTTTTCCGGCAAAAGGGGATAAAGGTGTTGATAGACCTCACGGTAGCCATGGGAAGGAACCACCATCACCACGCATTCCGCCCCCTCTACCGCCTTGGACAGGTCCTCGGTGACAGCAAGGGGTTCAGGAAAGGCGTGTCCGGGTTGATAGCGCTTGTTTTCCCGATCTTTTGACAAAGTTTGAATATGTTCAACACCCTTATCCCAAAGGGTGACATGCATTCCCTTGCGGGCCAAGAGGAGAGCGAGAGCTGTACCCCAGCTTCCGGCTCCGATCATCGCGACCTTTTCAATCTTCATATTCATCCTCCACTATCTCGTCATCGCTGTCCATGTCGTCCTCGCGGGCCAGGATGGACATATCCACCACATACTCACCCTCATCGAGGTTGATCAAGCGGACCCCCTGGGTATTGCGACCAATAATCCGCAATGAGTCCATGGGCATGCGAATAATTTTTCCGGAATTGGTTACCAGCATCACCTGATCTTCATCAACCACCGGCAACACCCCAACCACATTGCCGTTGCGTTCACTGGTTTTAATGGTGAACAGGCCTTTGCCGCCACGACTTTGCACCTTGTATTCGGAAACCGCCGTCCGTTTCCCATATCCGTTTTCCGTAACCGTGAGAATGGAATCATCGCTTTTGAGGACAGCCATACCCACGACCTCGTCCTCATCGCCCAGCGATATGCCTTTGACACCGGCAGCCAGACGCCCCATGGCCCGGACATCGGATTCATGGAAGTGGATCGAGAGCCCTTTTTTGGTGACCAGGAATATTTCATCGTCTCCTGAGGTTATGGCCGCAGAGAGAATCTCATCGTCATCACGAATGGTCAGGCCAAATTTTCCTTTGCGCAGCGGCCGCTTATATTCGGAAATAAAGGTTTTCTTCACCCGGCCGAGTTTGGTGACCGTCAGCACGGACACGGAATTGTCCATGTTGGCCAGATCGGCCACCGGCAAAATGGCCGCCACCTTTTCGCCTTCACCCAGTTCCAACAGGTTGACAATGGCCCGGCCACGGGCAGTGCGCCCGGCCAGGGGCAATTCATACACCTTGCGCCAGAATACCCTGCCGCGGTTGGTGAAAAAAAGAAAGGTATCCAGGGAAGAGGCTGTATAGAGGTTGGTGACAAAATCGTCCTCCAGGGTGACCATGCCCTTGACGCCCTTGCCGCCGCGTCGCTGGGCGCGGTAGAGGTTGAGCGGGTTGCGTTTGATGTAGCCGTTATGGGAAACGGTGACCACCATTTCCTCGGGGGTAATCAGGTCTTCGGGCAGGATTTCATCGGGGGCGTCGATAATCTCGGTTCGCCGCTCATCCCCGTATTCGTCCCGAATGGTTTCTAATTCCTCCCGAATGATCTGCACCACCAGTCCATCGTCACTGAGCACCTGGTTCAGCCAGCTTATTTTTTCGAGGATCTCGTTGTAATCGCTGATGATTTTATCCCGCTCCAGGCCGGTGAGCCGCTGCAGGCGCATGTCGAGTATGGTCTGCGCCTGGATCTCGGAAAGATCAAATCGGTTGATCAATCCCTCTTTGGCTTCCGCCGGGTTGGCCGAGGCCTTGATCAGTTCGACCACCTCATCTAAATGGGTGATGGCTATCTTGAGGCCTTCAAGAATATGGGCCCGTTCTTCGGCCTTGCGCAGTTCATAGGCTGTCCTTCGATAGACTACTGTTTTGCGATGGGCGAGAAAGTGCTGCAGGATCTGCTTGAGATTGAGGATTTCCGGTTTGTTGTTGACAATGCACAACAAAATGATGCCGAAGCTTTTCTGCAACGGGGTCATTTTATAGAGCTGGTTGATGACCACATCGGCGATCTCGTCCTTGCGGAGGTCGAGAACGATGCGCACCCCGTGCCGATCCGATTCATCGCGGATTTCGCTGATGGAAGTAATCCGCTTTTCCTTCATCAGGAAGGCGATTTTTTCCACCAGGGCGGCTTTGTTCTGTTGAAAGGGGATTTCGGTGATAACGATGGATTCACCGTGGGTTCCCCGTTGTTCGATGTGGTTCTTGGAACGCATCACCACCACGCCGCGACCGGTCTCGTAGGCCTCGCGGATCCCTGCCCGGCCGCAGATGAAACCACCGGTGGGGAAGTCCGGGCCGGTGATGATCTCCATCAGTTGGTGCACCGTTATGTCCGGATGATCGATCAGGGCCATCAGGCCGTTGATGACCTCGGTCAGGTTGTGCGGCGGAATCTTGGTGGCCATGCCAACGGCAATACCCTCGGATCCGTTGATGAGGATATTGGGTATCTTGGAGGGCAGGACCGAAGGTTCCTGCAGGGAATTATCGTAGTTGGGAACAAAATCAACGGTTTCCTTGTCCAGGTCCGTCACCAGCTCCTGATCGAGCTTGGTCATGCGCGCTTCGGTGTAACGCATGGCTGCGGCCGAATCACCATCCATGGAACCGAAGTTTCCCTGGCCGTCCACCAGGGGGTAGCGCATGGAAAAATCCTGGGCCATGCGGACCAGGGTATCATAGGCCGCTGTGTCGCCGTGGGGGTGAAATTTACCGATGACATCACCGACTATACGGGCTGATTTGATGTAGGGCCGGTTGTAGGTATTTCCCAATTCACGCATGGCAAACAAGGTACGGCGATGAACCGGTTTCAGGCCATCGCGGACATCGGGCAAGGCCCTGCCGATAATGACCGACATGGCATAATCCAGATACGATTTGCGCAGTTCTCTGGATATGGCAATGGTTGGCTGTTGTGGGACTTCTGTTGATTGTTGTGTCATTGTAAAATCCTAGGTGACTCGTACAGTTAGGGGGCTGCGCTGAAAGAGAGGGAGAGCGATCAAATATCGAGGTCAGCTACTTCCAGGGCATGATTCTGAATAAAATCACGCCGTGGTTCAACCTTGTCACCCATAAGCGTTGTGAACATATCGTCGGTGATTTCGACATCATCGATCTTGACCTGCACCAGGGTCCGGTTGGCCGGATTCATGGTAGTATCCCAAAGCTGTTCCGGATTCATTTCCCCCAGACCTTTGTACCGTTGAAGATGAGAACCCTTAAAGGTCTCTTCCCGGACCACCTCGATCAGTCGGTGCCAGTTGTCGACCTTGATTGCCGTTTCCTGTCCCGTTGATCCCAAACGAACAAGAGTAAAGCTTTCCTGTAGGTAGAGTTTGATGCTCTTATAGAGTTCAAGGGCATGACGGTACTCGTTGATCAGGGGGATGTTGGGACCAAAGATTGCGGTCATGTGGGATTGACCGGCAAAAGTGACATCGAACTCGAAACAGGACGGCCGCCAGACACAGGGACGGAGCCTGCCGATAAAGGAGGCCCTATCAATGAGTTTTTCCGAGAGTTCAGCGACAAAATCCCTGTTTTCAAATTGTGCCGCGGTATGAACGTTGTTTTCAAGCAGGAACAGGGTCATATCCTCCTGGATGCTCAACCGTTCCAGATGGCGCAGAACCCGCTCAAAGGAAGAAAGTTTTCGCAACACGTCGACCATCTCCTGTTCGGCTATCTCAACCTGATTCTCGGAGCGGACGCGCATCATCTGGCTGGCCTGGGAATAGAGGTAGGCATTGAGTTCCTCATCGTTGAGGAAATACTGCTCTTTTTTACCTTTTCCCAATCGGTACAACGGTGGTTGCCCGATATAGACGTAGCCGTTTTCAATCAGGGGCAGCATTTGCCGGTAGAAGAAGGTCAAGAGCAGGGTGCGGATATGGGCGCCGTCAACATCGGCATCGGTCATAATGATGATTTTATGATAGCGAAGCTTGTCCAGATCGAATTCCTCATTACCTATACCCGTTCCCAGGGAAGCAACCAACTGCTTGATTTCCTCCGAACTGAGGATCTTGTCGAACCGGGCCTTTTCCACATTCATGATTTTGCCGCGCAGGGGCAAAATGGCCTGAATGGAGCGATCACGACCCTGTTTGGCGGAACCGCCTGCCGAATCACCCTCAACGATGAACAATTCCCGTTGTGCCGGATCCTTGCTTTGACATTCGGCGAGTTTACCGGCCATCATCACTGAAAGACTGCCTTTTTTCCGGGAAAGGTCACGGGCCTTGCGGGCCGCATCCCTGGCTCGCGCCGCCTCGACCGCCTTGCCGAGGATGGCTTTGGCCACTGCGGGATTTTGCTCGAGATAAATACCGAGCTTTTCATTGCAGAGCGACTCGACAATGGACTTCACTTCGGAGTTGCCCAGTTTGGTTTTGGTCTGCCCCTCAAATTGGGGGTTGGGCACACGAACGGAGATAATGCAGGACAATCCCTCGCGAACATCGTCACCGCCCAATTTTTCCTTGAGATTCTTGGGCACCACATCATCGCTGGCGTAACGATTGATGCATTTGGTCAAGGCGGCACGGAAGCCTGCCACATGGGAGCCGCCTTCCTTGGTATTGATATTGTTGACAAAGGAAAAGAGCCGTTCGGAATAACCGTCAAAATACTGGAGACATATATCGGCCTGAACACCGTCGCGTTCGCCGGTTATCAGAATCGGCTCCGGATGGACACAGGTCCGGTTGCGGTTGAGATATTCGACATAGGAAACGATTCCGCCCTCAAAATGAAAATGGTCCTCAGCACCGTCCCGTTCATCCTTGAGAAATATTTGGATATTTTTATTGAGGAAGGCTAATTCGCGCATCCGGTTTTTCACAATTTCATACTGGAAAACCGTGGTTTCGGTAAAAATTTCCGGATCCGGCTGAAAATGGATGCTGGTTCCGGTCTGCTCGCTGGTGCCGATAACTTCCAACTCGCTGGTTTTGCTTCCGTATCCATAGGTTTGCCTATATACTTTCCCGTTGCGTCGTACCTTGGCAAT
>JBFWIP010000125.1:0-7112 GCA_050255935.1 Desulfobulbus sp. | reverse complement strand
CATCCAACCTCTTGCCGTAGGAACGGTCCTTGACCAGCCCGATCATCAGATTGCCATTGCCGAGAACGGCATCCAGGGAAACCGTGTCCGTCTCTGTGAATTTCCTGGCATTTTTCTTCTTGAGGATAATCACTGGCGGCAGGGTGATAAAACTGGGGATGGAAAAATACATAAACATTTCCCGCTCCGGAGTTTTATACAGCCCCGCACTGCAGACATGCTCCCCCTGTTTGAACATGTAAAAATGGCGGGTGATATTGGTGTTGATTTTCTCGTGGGTATACGCGGAAAGATGTTCCTGGAGAATGCGGGTAATCGCATCACCATAGCCCTCCCCCTGATTGGGTCCGCTCTGAATAAAAAATGGCGGCAGAACAGCTTCCATCCAAAGGAGATGGTCTTTTGCCGATACCCATTGCGAAGTACAGAACAACAGAAGGACAAAACAGGCTGAGAGGATGGACAGGACGGTTTGCGGCATCTTTTTCCTCCGGCAAAACAGCGAAACGGGCGGATCAGACGATATCCGTCAGAGGATAACGTTTTTTCTATCAACGGAACCAGGGATTCCATTTCTGTACCGAATGGGTAAAGATGCTGTCAAGAAAGATTTGCTCTTTGAAAAATCTCGGACTGCCAAGGGTTCCGGGGAAGCCGGGCCCTCTGGAAAAAGGAGAGGGAAAGCCCTGTATCGATTGAACGCCTGGGCCACACAATTCAAAGCGCAGGACTCGCCTTTTGGTGCGGAAACGACGACGGTTGCTCATGAAACGCCTCCTGCTGGAGTGCAGTCAATTCACGGTCAGGGGTGCCACGGTTGAAAAAGAGCCGAATCAAGAGGCCGGCATAGGCGATCACGGCCAATACGGCAAAGGCCGGGATAAAGTAGCCCAGGGGGCAGAGGATGAGTACGGTCAACCAATGGAGCAAAATCACCGGACGGGAGTGGAGTTTGAGCGGGAATTCCCCATGGCGGCTGATCACGGCCAGCCCGCTCAGATTCCAGCCGTAGAGGGCGGTGAATGCATGCAGCCGCAAAAGGGGTACACTGTATGATGGGGTGTAATAACTTGAAAAAGAAAGCAGGATATAGGCGATACCGGTGATCGAGGTCACCAGGAGGAAGAGGATTCCCGAGGAGAGGAAGGCTTTCTGCTGCAGGGGTATGCCTTCATACCAGTAGAGGTAGAAAATCAGGGCCACGGCAGCAAAAAGAATAAGGGAAATCGTCACCTGTGAGGCGAACATATCGGCAAGAATGAAAATAAAAAAGATGATCACCCCCAGGTTGATGATCCAGAAGGCCGCTTCCTTGAGGAGGGCGGTCAGGGGCAGGGCCTCCTTTTTCATCAGGCTGAAGATCACCGACATCGAGACCAGGGAAAGGGGAAAGGAAAAACCGAGAAAAAAAGTATCGAGTTTCAATTTTTCAAGGGTAATCCAATGCAGATACACGGAATTGAGGATTACCGGGCTCGAAAAACACAACCCCAGGGCCAGGCAGAGTAACGCCGCCTGATGGAATTTCCGCGGAACCGGTTCATGCAATGAAAAGAGCCCGCTGGGAAAACGGCTGCCGAAACGATCGATCCGAACCTGTTCGACCAGGTGGGCCAAAAACAGGGGAATCAGCATCGCCGGCAGATACCATTCGAGAAAGGCCGAAAGTGCAAAAGCCACGGCCAAGACCATAAAAAGACGGCCACGGCGCGACAGTTCTTTTTGTTCCTCGGTAAAATACAGCAACAGGGTGCCGCCGCTGCAGAGGTTGAACAGGAAGATGTGCAGCCGCTCGAAATTATGCACCGAGGGCGGGACCAGGTGATGAAGAAAGCCGCAGGCCAGGGCCGTGACCATCATGACCAGCAACAGGGTTTTCAGTTTCCAGCTCACGGGCGAGGGCTCCAGGAGGATGGGACGGGGAGATTACAGTCGGCCAAGCAATTGCCGCAAAGCCGGTTCCAGGGCAGGATGACGGAAAACATACCCGGATTGCTGCAGTTTATCCGTGGCCACCCGACAGCTGCCGAGTAAAACCTCGGAGGCCATCTGTCCGTAGATTGTCTTCAGCAGACCGGCAGGCACGGCGGGAAAGAGCGGTCGGCGCAGAACCCGGGCCAGAGTCCGCATCAACTCGCCATTGGTGACCGGTTCGGGTGCGGCAATGTTCACCGGCCCCTCCAATTGTTCACAGCAGAGGGTATGGAGAACAGCACCCACCATATCGTTGATCCCGATCCAGCTGATGTACTGTCCGCCGTCGCCGAAACCGCGGGAAAAACCGAGCGCCGAGGTCGAGAGCAGCCGTTGCAGGGCGCCGCCCCGGGGGCTGAGCACCACACCGATGCGCATGAACACGGTCCGGATACCGGCCTCCTCGGCGGGACGAGCGGAATGTTCCCACAGGCTGCAGACATCTGAGATGAAATCCGCCCCTGCACGGTCCTCTTCGCGCATACAGCAATCGAGGCAGTTGCCGTAAAAGCCCACTGCCGAAGCACTGAGAAAGACCTTGGGCTTGACGGCCAGGGTGGCGATGGTCCGGGCAATGAGACCGGTGCCCTGCACCCGGCTGTCGATGACCTGTTTCTTTTTCTCCCGGGTCCACCGGCCTTCGCCGATATTGTCGCCGGCGAGATGGATGACCGCATCAAAAGGCGGCTGACCGGCAAGGTCGAGCTGCCCCTCGGTCGGGTTCCAGTGGATTTCATTGCATCCATGCTCCGGAGAGCGGCGCACCAGGGTCCAGACCTCGTGGCCGCCGGTGGTCAGCAGCGGCCGCAGGGCGGAACCAAGCACTCCGCTGGCCCCGGTGATCAGAATCCGCAAAGGTCTGCTGCCGCACCGCCGGTGCAGGAGGATGTCGTCCCGAAGGATGGCGTGGCGGTACGCAAACACCCGGTTCAGCATTTTCTTCACCGGGGCATCGGCCAATCCAAACCAAAGCGCCTGTCCCGGCAGGCGGTATTCGATTTCGTCCTCCAGCAAGGCGCCTTCCGGGGTGTCTGAAAAACGATGGGTGTGAGTCCAGGCGGCAAAAGGGCCGCGTTCCTGAATATCGCGGAACATGACCCCCGGAACGTTTTCAACATGGCGCGCATGCCAGAGGTAGGGGATGGGACCGGCATGGAGTCTGAGTACGGTCCGCCCGCCCGGATCGATCGAACCGCTCCGCTCGATGACCCGGGTGTTTTCCCAGGGAGGAATCAGCCGTTCCAATGCCCCCGGCCGGCTGTGCCAATCGTGGAGTTCCCGGGCGGTGCAGGGGAAATGGGAGGCAAAGCGGAAATGGCCTCCACTCACCGGTTCTCCTCCCGTACGATGTCCTGCAACGCCACCTGCAGATCCGGGTAGGTAAACAGGAAACCGCACTCGGTCAGGGCCCGGGGCATCACCTTCTGCCCCTGCAGCAGCGAGCGGCCGAATTCGCCCAAGAACGTTTTCATGATCAGGGCAGGTACGGGCAGAAATGCCGGCCGGTGATAGACGGCTCCCAGCTGCCGGGCAAAATCCTTCTGCCGGACCGGTTGCGGGGCGGTGAAGTTGAACGGCCCGCGACATTCCTCGGCACCAAGGAGGAAAACAACGGCACGGACCAAGTCTTCCAGGTGGATCCAGGGAAACCACTGCCGGCCACTGCCGATCGGCCCGCCCAGCCCCAGTTGAAAGGGCAGTTTCATGGTGGTCAGGGCACCGCCTCCCCTCCCCAGGACCACACCAAACCGCATCATCACCACCCGAGCACCCTTTTCACCGGCCTTTTCAGCCTCGGCCTCCCAATCCCGGCAGATCTGCGCCAGGAAATCCTCACCGGCAACGCTGGTTTCGGTTTTCTCCTCTTCACCGCCGTCGCCGTAATAGCCGGCGGCCGAGGTATTCAACAACACCGTCTCCGTGGTCGCCGGCAAGGCGGCCACCAGGTTGCGGGTGGTGAGAATACGGCTGTCGTACATCGTTTTTTTGTAGCCTCCGGTCCAGTAATGAAAAACCGTACGGCCGGCCAGGTTGATCAGTGCCTCCTGCTCAGGCACGTACCGTTGCCAGTCTCCCGGACGGGTAGTATCGGCAGCGACATAGCGCAGGTTTTCGTGGGCCGGCCGGCGGCATTGGCGACTGCTGCCGATGACCGTTACCTCGTGGCCTGTCTCCAGAAGACGCTGGCTGACTGCCGCGCCGACGAAACCTGTTCCTCCAGTGATCAGTATCTTCATGGTAGTCCTCCTGTACAGGGAAGGCTTTATATCAGGCGAATGAGAATAGTTACTAATTTAATAATCATTCTGAACAGGGAGGCAAAGAAAAAGGGCATCGTCTGAATGGACGCACCCCTATTTCACGAAAAACAGTCCGATTTCTATGGCAATCAGGATGATGATGATCCACTCGAGCATGCTCGAATGGCTGTGCTTCTGTTCATCGGCCATCATCTCCAGCAACTCCTGGATAACCTCCAGCCGATTTTTCAGCACCGTGGCCCGGGGGGTTATCTCCAGATAGCGGGAAAGCGCCAGATAATAGTGCTCCAGCTCCGGATATTCCCAAATGAATTCGGGCGTATCCAGTAAGTTGAATTGTAAGATGATATGCGATTTTTCCAGATAGACCCGCCCCCGTTCCCGTGCCAGCTTGGTACGCGACAGCGAAACGGTTCCTTTTTTTGCCAGGGTCTCGGGGATATACTTGGTTTTGCGGATGGTTTCCTCGATCGAGGATTCAAAGAAGGCCAACTTGGTGGATTGGGCCAGGGCGTGACTCAAGGAAAGACAGGTCAACTCGGAGAGATCGTCCACGTCTATCAGGTCGTTACGGATCCGAATCCCTTCAGCGGTACTCAACTGATACTCCAGTTCCTCCTCCACAAAAGGCTCCAGGGGATTGATCGCATACTTCAGAAGCTGATCGATCAGCCGCTTCTCCGATTCATAATCGTATGCAAACAGAACGCAGAGCCCGTAATCGAAAAGAAAGGCCCGTACCCCTTCTTCCGGATTGAGAACAATGACATTACGGATCCGGGCGGCATGCATCTGCCGGGAAAGATGTTCATAGAGGGCATCGAACCGGAAACGTTCTGCAATGCAGAGGGCACGAATGGTATTCATCGCTGATTGAGCATCAAAAAAAGAAAAATCGAGGGGCAAGCCTATTCCGTGCCGAGGGTGCCGACCTTGCCCTCCTTGCTCAACTCCGGGTAATACTTTTCGATACAATCCGGGCAGATGCCGTGAGTGAACTCATTTTTGGCCCGTTCCTGCACAATCCGCTGGATATCCGCCCAAAACTCCGGGTCAAGACGGATCTTCCCACAGCAGGCACACACAGGCAGAATGCTTTCCAGGTAACTCACCCGGGTGAGCAGCTTATAGGTGTGCCGGATAATAAGCCCGCCGACGATGGCGATGACAACGCTTTCAAAAATGGATTCCCGCCAGTTAATCGGCGTGGCCGCGCCTCCCAGAAGAACATGGGGGATATCTAGCACCTCATCAAACCAGGAAAGCGCTATCACAAACAAGATGGCGCCGATTTCATACCAGGCGACTTTTTTGGCGATCAAATTGTTCTTTTCGGGAGGGGCCATGGCAACATCCTCTGCTTCGACAAGCACTTGAGTTCATTCCCTGGAACAGTTTACGGCAACATGTGTCGTTCTCGCAAAAAAGCCGCCCAACAATGTTCCGTGCTCTGTATCCTCCTGTTGTTCAGGATGCATGGAGTTTTGCTTTTTTTGCGAGTTCATCCATAATCGATTCAGCAGCCCTCAAACCAGGGCCTCAAAGCAGGGATGAGCGCTTTTCGTGAACCGACTTCGCTTATCATAGCCATATTTCCCAAGAATGCACAGAAATTACACAGAATTTTCCCAAAGGCGCCATCCTTTGCCGAACCCATTCAACCATTGTCGCAAGGCCGCCTTCCTTTGATGCACCGGCCCATGGATTTTCAATTTTCACTGGAAGATAATGTGACCAAAGATTCCGGCGTACCGGCAAAGGGACAAAGAAAATGTTTCAACGGAAAAACGGCTACCGGGACCGCATGCGTACCGGGGCGGCAGATGCAGGTGGAGGCGCTTGAGCCGCCAAGGGCACGGAGGTATCCACAACCCATTGCCTTCCGCCTCATGCCTCTCCCTCTGGCCTCTTCACTGGAAATCAACGTGACTGACAACGATCCTCGGTTCATCCAGTTCGATCACCTCCGGTTCAATGCGGAGCAGTTCGTCAATATTCCAGGCGCCGTTTTTCCGCAGCAGGGCCAGGGCCTCCTCCCTGCTGCGGGCAAGGACGGTCACATCGGCCTGGAGATAATTTTCCGTGTGGATGTGGGGCTCGTCGAGCATGGACCAACTGGAAAAGCGTTTACTGTGGCGCCAGATAAAGAGCTGCACGTTCGTCCTCCCAAATTGTAGGGGCAACGGATTCACACTGAACAACCAACCAAGTCTACCCTTTTGCCGCCGACGGTGCAAACCCAAGCTCCGGTTCACCGGAGGAAAGCCTTCGGCATTGAACTTTTTGATCGATGGTTTATAACTGGTTGCCATCTGTTCCCCGTTGCCGATGCTGACCATGGGCCGGACCGTTTTCCGGCCTCAAGGAGAGCAAGTAAAAAAATGGACATACTGATCATTGGGGCCGGAGCGATGGGAGGCCTGTTTGCCGCAGCCCTCGCACCGCTGGCCGATGTCTGCCTGATCACCACCAATACGGCCCACGCCGACGCCATCAACGCCAACGGGGTGCTGCTCACCGACATGGCGGGAAACACCACCCCGATTCCCGTCCGCGCCATCACCGATCAGGGGCAATACCATCAAAGGGCCGACCTGGTCCTCCTCTGCACCAAAGCCGGGGCCACAGAAGCCGCCGCCCGCACCGCCAACGCGCTCCTGGCCGACAACGGGCTGGTGCTCACCCTGCAAAACGGGCTGGGCAACCTTGAACGGATCGCAGCCGTGGTCGGGCGGAAACGTGCCGCCGCCGGGACCACCGCCCAGGCCGCCACCCTGCTCGCTCCGGGCCATATCCGCCATGCGGGCCAAGGCCCCACCGTCTTCGCCCCGGCCAAGGGTTTTCCCGGCCAGGTACACCCACTCGAAACCATTGCCA
>JBFWIP010000124.1:0-7135 GCA_050255935.1 Desulfobulbus sp. | reverse complement strand
CTGGCGCGGAAGGGTTGCAGCAGTCCCGGTCCTATGCTGAGCGGGTTGAGGAGGTGTCGACCTCCGATGCCACCTTTCTCCAGGATGTCTTGATGCAGAGGGAACGGGCCATTGCCTGGTGCTCTGTGTGCTATGCGGCCGCTCAGCTCGGTGGCGCGGAAGGTTTTCGGCAGTCCCTGTCCTATGCTGAGCGTGTCGAGGAGGTGTCGACCTCCGAAACCACCTTTCTCCAGGATGTCAAGATGCAGAGTCAGCGGGCCGAAGCCTGGCGCTCTGTGTGCTATGCGGCCGCTCAGCTCGGTGGCGCGGAAGGTTTTCAGCAGTCCCTGTCCTATGCTGAGCGGGTGGAAGAGGTGACGACCTCTGATGCCACCTTTCTCCAGGATGTCGAGATGCAGAAGGAGCGGGCCGCAGCCTGGCGCCATGTGTGCTATGCGGCCTGTAAGCTCGGTGGCGCGGAAGGTTTTCAGCAGTCCCTGCCCTATGCTGAGCGTGTCGAGGAGGTGTCGACCTCCGAATCCTTCTTTCTTCAGGATGTCGGGATACAGGAAGAGCGGGCTGTAGCCTGGCTACAGGTGGCCTCTGCGGCGGTTGGGCTGCAGGGAGAACAGTGGCCGGTTGTCGTGCGGCAATACGCGCAAAAAGCCCTCGATATTGTGGACGCGGCCGAAGCGTTTAGCACGAGTCCTTGGCTGCAGGAGACACGGGCAAAGGCACTCCTTTTGCTCGAAGAGTCCCAGGAAAACGGACAACTTGAGGAGAACGCTCTCGACTGGAGCGAACTCAGCTAACACATTTCTTGTTTTTTCTTGTTCCTACGCTCCGCGTGGGAACGTTAACTCGACGCTCCGCGTCACAAAATGCCATGGCCAGAAGCCGCTACACCATACATGAGGCCCAGGCCCCGCATTTCCTTTCCTGCACCGTGGTCAACTGGCTGCCCCTGTTCAGCAACCCGGACCTGGTCGATATTCTTCTCGATTCCTGGCGGTTTCTCCACAGCAAGGGACGGTTGACCCTCTATGCCTATGTGATCATGGAGAACCATGTGCACCTGATCGCCGGAGCAGAAAATTTGCGCAAGGAGATCGGTGATTTCAAATCGTTCACTGCTCGGCGGATGATTGATTTGTTCAAGGAACGTAAGGCCGACCATATCCTGCAGCAGTTGGCCCTGCAGAAGGCGGGCTTTAAGACCGACCGGCAATACCAGTTGTGGCAGGAGGGCTCCCATCCGCAAGAGATCCAGGACGAGGCGATGATGCGGCAGAAGGTGGAGTACATCCACAACAATCCGGTGAAACGGGGCTATGTAGATGATCCCGTGCATTGGCGGTATTCGAGTGCGCGAAATTATGCCGGATTGCCCGGGTTGGTGGAGGTCTGCCAGACGTGGTGAGGGTAGACAGAGCGTGGAGGGATTGTGCCCAGGCGGAGCGTTTCTTGTTGGTTTCTGGTTCCTACGCTCTGCGTGGGAACTTCCACCTGACGCTCCGCGTCAAGTGGGGCACTGGCTTCACGGGGGTGTCCTCTCACCTTTGCCGGGAGAGCTTGGCCGGACCGCATCGGAGGAATGAACTGCACGCAGAGCGTGCCGGTTGGGTACCCACGCGGAGCGTAGGCACCAGGCAATCAGGTTGAATGGCGTTTCTGCCGTTTGGTGAGCGAATCCCCCAGACTGCGTCGTTCCTCCGGGGCCCGGGTCACATATTGCTGCACTGTCTTCGGCAGCACTCTGCCCTTGATCACCAGGATGTCGGCGGCGAGGCTGTCGGCCACTGCAGATTTTTCCATACCCTTTTCTTCCACCAGATAGGCAAAAAGCAGCTCACTCAACCGCGGCAGGCCGATCTGCCAGGTGGCCAGTGTTTGCGCGTACAGCCAATGGCTGAAGGCGGAAAATCCCGCAAAGACATCGCCGTCCTCCCAGAGCAGGGGCGCGGTGCGGCGGAAATTGCCGCTGTTGTAGACCAGATCCCAAAACCGGGCAAAGCGCTTCATCTCCTGCATCTCGGCAAAGGGAATCAGATCGTTTTGTAAAATCTCATAGGGCGGGTCGGGCGAATAGACCATGCCGTACACCTGGTCGTGGCGGTTGATGGCGGTGCCGGAGAGTTTTTTGAGGATGCCGATCTGGATCTCGCCCTGGGCAAGCCCCATCAGGGTGTTGAGATTGCGGCCGAACTGGTCGATCGACTCGCCGGGCAGGCCGACGATGAGATCGACATGGAGGTGGGCCGTTGTCTCGCGTTCGAGGAAGGCGAGATTGTCGCGGATGCGGTCGAAATCGAGCCGCCGGCTGATGTTGGCTGCGGTTCGCGGGTCCAGGGTCTGGATGCCGACCTCAAGCTGCAGGGTTCCGGCCGGGAATCGGGCCAGCCGTTCCTTGACCGGTTCCGGGAAATGGTCCGGGATGACCTCGAAGTGGACGTGGAAGGGCGGCTCCTTTTCCAAAAAATAATCGAGGATGCGCAGGGCGGTGGCCGGGTTGGCGTTGAAGGTGCGGTCCACGAACTTGAAGGTACGCGCCCCCCGCTGCCAGAGGGTCTCCATTTCGGTGAGGAACCAATCGATAGAAAAGGGGCGTACCCGCGGGTCAATCGAACTGAGGCAGAACTCGCAGCGAAAGGGGCAGCCGCGCGAGGCCTCGACATAGATCAACCGGTGGGCCAGGTCCTCGTCGGTGTAGAAGGGATAGGGGGAGGCCAGGGTCTCGACCGCCAACGGTTCGGCGCGGATAAACCGCTCCCGAGGCGGCTCTTGCGCCAGAACCGCCTGGCAGAGCTCACGAAAGGCCGCCTCGCCCTCGCCCTGGATGATGTAGTCGGCCTCGCTCAGATCGACCCGCAGGGGCAGGTGGCTGACCTCCGGCCCGCCAAGCACCACAACCGTCTCCGGCGCCACCCGTTTGAGCACCCCCACCAGTTGCCGCACCTGGAGGGCGTTCCAGATATAGACCCCGATACCGACCACCTTGGGCATGGCGGCGAGGATGCGCTCGGCCATGTCGGCAATCTGGTCGGTGAGGGTGTATTCCTGGATCCGGGCCTCGGGCCGCAACTCATCGAGGTTGGCGTAGAGCCATCGCAGGCCGAGGCCGGCGTGGATATAGCGGGCATTGATGGTGGTGAGGATAATTGCGGGCATGGGCATCGGACGTGTGGAATACGGGATGGCGAATTCTACTCCGGGAGAGCTGTTGTGCAAGTTTCCTTACCGTGATATCGACGAGAACACCATGAAAAGAAGAGGTGGGGAAAAACGAACTGCCGTTTTCACGGTTTTTCAAGAACGGCAATCTTGCGGAGAAGGGGGGATTGGTTTATGGAGCCAGGCAGCGGGGGCATCGTGAAAACAAAAAAGGTTCCGGCCGCCGTGCGGGCCATTCAACACACACCGTCGGGGAAGAAAGAGCGTGTATTCTGATTTCAAAACCATTTCAAGCTATTATGACGCCCTGTATGTCAAGGACAGGGAATACTCGCCGGAAGCCGCCAAGGTCAAGGAACTGCTGACCAGGCATAGCGTTCCCCGGCAGGCGGATCTGCTCGTCCTGGCTTGTGGGACCGGAGGGCATCTCCCCTACTTCAAGGACGAATACCGTGTTTCCGGTCTGGACCTCAGCGGGGATATGCTTGCTTTCGCCAGAAAAAAATATCCCGATCTCACCTTCCATCTCGGCAACCTGATCGATTTTGCCCTGGAGACGGATTTTGATGCCATGATCTGCCTGTACGGGTCCATCGGCTTCGTCAAAACCGTCGAAAATTTGCGGGCCTCAATGAAGCGTATCGCCGCTCACCTGCGGCCCGGTGGGCTGGCCTTGATCACCCCCTGGAGTACCGTGGAGGATTTCCAGGACCTGATCGTGGTCGATGCCGCCGACAAGCCGGACTTGAAAATAGCCCGTATGGAACAGGTGCGCCTCAAGGAACCCAAACTCGTGGAAGTCACGTTCCACCATCTGCTTGGAAAAAACAACGAGGTGACCTACCACAAGCAATCCATGGAAATCGGCCTGTTCTCGCGGCAAGAGTACGTTCAGGCCATGACCGATGCCGGATTGGAAGTCGTCGAAGAATACACTGGAACCGATGTGCGCGGCGGCGCCTATATCGGCAAATGGATCGCCGGGTAACCTGTCCCGTTCTTCGCCGTTGTCGTTTTTTACGCCTATGAATTCAGCGCATCAGGCCTTGCCCAGCCGTTGCCGCAGTACCTTGTGGAGGATGCCGCCCTGGCGGTAATAGTCGATCTCCATGGCATTGTCGAGCCGCAGCAGCACCTCGGTGGTCTCGGTGCGGCCGTCGGTGCGGTCGATACGCAGGTGCACCTTTTGGCCGGGAATCAGGTTACCGGTCATGCCGGTGATGGTGATGATCTCGCTGCCGTTCAGGTCCAGGCTGAGGGCGTCCACCCCTCCGGCGAACTGGAGCGGCAACACGCCCATGCCCACCAGGTTGGAGCGGTGGATGCGCTCAAACGAGCTGGCGATCACCGCCTTGACCCCGAGGAGCATGGTGCCCTTGGCGGCCCAGTCGCGTGAGGAACCGGTACCGTAATCCTTGCCGGCAAAGAGCACCAGCGGCGTGCCCGCTTCCTGGTAATGCATGGCCGCGTCATAAACCGGCATCTCCACCCCCTCGGGCCAGGCCTTGGTGTACCCGCCCTCGCGGTCGACCATCCGATTCTTGATCCGGATATTGGCGAAGGTGCCGCGCATCATCACCTCGTGATTGCCGCGCCGTGAACCGTAGCTGTTGAAGTCCGCGGGCGCGATCCCCAGACCCTGCAGGTAGAGGCCGGCCGGGGTCTGCGGACCGATGGCTCCGGCCGGGCTGATGTGGTCGGTGGTGATCGAATCGCCGAACAGGGCCAGGATGCGCGCCCCCTCGATGTTGGTTACCGGTTTGGGTTCCGCACCCAACTCCTGGAAAAAGGGAGGCTCGCGGATGTAGGAGGAGTCCCGCTCCCAGGGGTAGAGATCGGAATTGCCGGCGGAGAGCGCGTTCCACCCGGCATCGCCGTCAAAGACCGATTCGTAGCTGCGGGTAAACAAATCCGGTTGGAGGCTTTGGCCGACGGCCTCGCGGATCTCCTCGGCGCTCGGCCAGATGTCGCGCAAATAGACCGGCTGGCCGTGGCTGTCCCTGCCCAGCGGTTCTTTTTCCAGATCGATCAGCACGGTCCCGGCCAGGGCATAAGCGACCACCAGGGGCGGCGAGCCGAGGTAGTTGGCCCGGACCAGGGGATGGATGCGGGCCTCGAAGTTGCGGTTGCCGCTGAGCACCGCGGCGGCCACCAGGTTCTGCTCGCGGATCGGGGCGGCGATGGCCTCGGCCAGGGGGCCGCTGTTGCCGATGCAGGTGGTGCAGCCGTAGCCGACGACGTGAAACCCCAGGGCCTCGAGGTCGGGCAGCAGGCCGCTCCGTTCCAGGTAGCGGGTGACCACCCGGGAGCCGGGGGCAAGGCTGGTCTTGACCCAGGGCTTCGAGGCCAGGCCGCGCTCCCGTGCCTTGCGGGCCAGGAGGCCGGCGCCGATCATCACGTCCGGGTTGGAGGTATTGGTGCAGCTTGTGATGGCGGCGATCACCACCGAACCGTTGGTCAACCGACCGGTCGGATCCGCATCCTTGGCGGCGGTGGAGAGGGTCAGCTGGTGGTCGAACTGGCGGAGGAAATCTTCGCGCACGGCCGGGAGCGGCAGCAGGTCCTGGGGCCGCCGGGGACCGGCCAGGCAGGGGACCACCTCGTCGAGGGAGATGTCGTAGACCACCGAGTAGCCCGGTTCCGGATTTTCGGGGGCAAAGAAAAAGCCCTGGTGGCGGCAGTACCGTTCCACCAGGCTGACCAGGGATTCGGGCCGGCCGCTGGCGCGGAGATAACGCAGGGTTTCGTCGTCCACCGGAAAAAAACCCATGGTGGCGCCGTATTCCGGGGCCATGTTGGCAATGGTGGCGCGGTCGGGCAGGCTCAGGGCGGACAGGCCCGGACCGAAGAATTCGACGAAACGGCCGACCACGCCCTTGGTGCGGAGGAAGCGGGTGATGGTCAGCACCAGGTCGGTGGCGGTGGTGCCGGGCGGCAAGGCGCCGCTGATCCGCACTCCCACCACCTCGGGAATCTGCAGGGAATAGGGCTGGCCCAAAAGGACCGCCTCGGCCTCGATGCCGCCCACGCCCCAACCCATCACCCCCAGAGCGTTGACCATGGTGGTGTGGGAGTCGGTTCCGAGCACGGAGTCCGGATAGAGCAGCGGTTCACCCTCCTGCTCACCGGTGGCCACCACCGAGGCCAGGTATTCCAGGTTGACCTGATGGACGATCCCGGTGCCCGGAGGGACGACGCGGAAGTTGGCAAAGGCCTGCTGGCCCCAATGAAGCATGGTGTAGCGTTCGCGGTTGCGCTGCATCTCCAGTTCGACATTGATCCGGAAGGCCTCGGGAGCCGCTGATTGGTCCACCTGGATCGAGTGGTCGATCACCAGGTCGGCGGGGATGAAGGGGTTCATGGTCGCCGGGTCGCCGCCGGCCCGGGCCAGGGCGGAACGCATCGCCGCCAGGTCGACCAGGGCGGGCACGCCGGTGAAATCCTGGAGAATGACCCGGGCGGGCATCAGGGGGACCGCCTCGGGGCTGACCTTTCCGGGCTGCCAGGAGGCCAGGTTGTCGATATCCCGATCCGTGGCCAAGCCTTGTGGACGGTGACGCAGCAGATTTTCCAGCAGAATGCGCAGACTGTAGGGAAAGCGATCGATCGGCCCATACCCAAGCGACTCCAGGGCCTTGACCGAATACACCGTATAGTGTTTTTCGCCTGCCTCTACTGTGGTCCGGGGATTGAACCGGCTGAAATCCTTGGGGACGCTCATACAATGCTCCTTGATGGCTCGGGGGGAGGGCGTATCTTTCGAGAATAAACTGTTGCCCGTCATTATGCCAGATCAGGCTGGCCGAAGCAGCCCTTTTTCCCACGCAAGGTTACAGGTCCCCTTTTTCGCCGGGGCCTGCGCCGCCGCCTTGCTGTTTTTGTCCAATCGTCCTATAGTAAGCACCTTGCGAAAAAACCAAGGAACCTTTCTCTGTGAGATTGCGCCATGACCAAGACGTATGCGGAAATTAACGAGAAGATCGCC
>JBFWIP010000123.1:3920-7159 GCA_050255935.1 Desulfobulbus sp. | reverse complement strand
GCAAAGCACGACATGCCATGCTCAAACCTGTTTCACGCGACCAGCTTCAGTTGCCCCGAATTTCAAGAGGTATCACCCGGACCCGCAACACCCCTTCCTGTTGGGCGATCTTCTGCTGCACCTCGTCGGTGACTGGCCCGGCACAGTCGATAATGTTATAGCCCACCGTGCCGTTACTCTTGTTGGTGTAGTTGATAATATTGATTTTTTCCGCACCCAACAGATTACTGATCATGCCGATCATGCCCGGCTGGTCACGATTGATCACGGTCAGTCGGGTATGGACGTCGACCGTGGGGATGGTTTCGATGTTGGGGAAGTTGACGCTGTGGACAATGTTGCCGAACTCGAGGTAATTTTTCAGTTCGCGGACCGCCATGGTGGCGCAATTCTCCTCGGACTCTGCGGTGGAGGCGCCCAGATGGGGAGTGACCAGAATCTTGTCGTTGCCCAGGAATTTGACCGAGGGAAAATCGGAAACATGACCGCGGAGCTTCCCGTTTTCCAATGCCGCCAGGACCGCGTCTTCGTCCACGATCGGGCCACGGGCATAATTGATCAACACCGCCCCCTCCTTAACGAACTCGAGAAAATCCTTGGTTGTGACATAACCACGGGTATTTTTATTCAGCGGCATGTGCACGGAGATGAAATCAGCCTCGCTCAGGGCCTCCTTCCGGGACCGGGCAAGGACCACCTCGGGGTTCAGGTGATGGATATTGTCCAAAGCCGGGAAGGGATCGAATCCCAGCACCCGCATTCCGTGATGCAAGCCTGCATTGGCCACGCCGACCCCTATTTTGCCGAGCCCGAAGACCGCCAGGGTCTTGCCTGCCATCTCCTCGCCCTTGAATATTTTCTTGCGGGCCTCGACCTCACGGTTGATTTCTTCGTCGTTCATGCCGGTCAACCCCTGGCAGAACTCGATACTCTTCTCCACATTGCGTAGCCAGATGCCAAGGGAGGTATAGACCAACTCAACCACCGCATTAGCGTTGGCACCGGGGGTATTGAAGACGCAGATCCCCTTTTCCGTGGCCTCGTCCACCGGAATGTTATTCACCCCGGCACCGGCGCGGGCAATAGCGAGCAGTTCCGGGTAGCCTTCCAGGTCAATCTTGCTGGATCGTACCACAATGCCCTCGGGATTCGATTCCTCCGGGCTGACCGTGAACCGATCGGTGAACAGGGTCAGCCCCTCCTGGGCAATGGCGTTAATGGTCTTGATACTCAATTGCTTCATAGTCTCGTCCTCTTCGATATTTGAAATTTTGGGAAATACTTCAGGGGCGAACAACAATTTTCTCAGCGCAATTTTCCGCAGGAGTTGAGATATGCCTCCATCGGACAGCCGAGAAAATAACACTACGGCAATACTCAAACAACAATCCCCACTGATTAACTTTGTGGGGTCACAAAATGCCGGCAAATTACGGCAAAGGCAGGGGATATGTCAAGGGAAAGGGGGAAAGGTGACCGAGTACACCCCTATGGAGGTTTCTTCCGTTCTCAGAAGGTATACATGCAAACAGGTCCCCCTTTGCCACGCCGACCCATTGCGCAACTGAATCATTAAGCCGCTATTCCAAGCAATTCTGGCCTTCCCTCTTCTCTAATCTCTTCATCAGCTTCATCGCCTGTATCGTCGTCTCAACCTGATGCACACGGATAATATCCGCCCCTGCCTTTTCCAAAAAAACGGAAACCATTGCCGTGGGCCAGTCCCGCTCCTCGATGGGAATATTCAACAATTGCCCCAGAAACGATTTGCGGGAATGCCCTATCAGCACCGGACAACCATGTTGGCTAAAGGCTGCAATATTGCGCAGAATCGCCAGATTATGGTCCAGGGTCTTGCCAAAACCAACACCTGGATCGACAATAATCCGCGTTCGGTCAATTCCATTATTTTCTAGCCAATGGATGCGTTCGGCCAAAAAATCATTGATTTCATCAATCACATTTGCATATCGGGGGTTGACCTGCATATCGCCCGGCGTGCCCTGCATGTGCATGATGATCACCTTGCCGGAAAACGATCTGAGCACCTCGATCATCTGCGGGTCATAGCGGAGGGCGGAAATGTCGTTGATCAGGGTGGCACCGGCCGCGATGGCCTCCCGGGCGACCACAGCCTTGGAGGTGTCGACGGAGATGGGGATATCGCTCCGTTGGCGGATTTTCTGGATTGCCGGAACCACCCGCCGCAACTCTGCCTCCACAGGAACCGGTTCGGCAAAGGGTCGGGTGGATTCGCCGCCGACATCGATGATGTCCGCGCCTTCGGCAATCAGTTGGTCAATCCGTTGCCCCAGCGCTTCCCCGTCCGTCCATTTACCCCCATCGGAAAAGGAATCCGGAGTCACGTTGAGTATGCCCATAATTTGGGTCCGATGCGTCATGTATTGCCCTCCATCAACAAAAATGGGCTGCCTCCATCAAACGGAGACAACCCATGAAGATTTTCTTTGTCACTCTGCCGAGATCAGTATCTGAGTAGGCGATCCCAAGATCTCACCCGGTTAAAATGGCAGTGTTTTGCCGGAGCCAGGCCTACGGCACAAAAATCATACTCAGGCTTCGGCGATCTCCTCGGCCTCTTCCTTTTCGCCGCCACCGCGCAGATCGGCAATGATCCGTTCCATGTCCTCGAGCATGATGGTCTCTTTTTCGAGCAGCTCGTCGGCAATGGCCTTGAGGATATCCATGTTCTCCTCAAGCAGTCGGGTGACCCGGTCGTTGGCCTCGACAATAATCTGTTTGACCGCGGCATCGATCTTCTGGGCCGTCTCCTCGCTGTAATCGCGATGCTGGGCAATCTCGCGGCCAAGGAAGATATGCTCCTCCTTCTTGCCGTAGGCCAGCGGCCCCAAGTCCTCGCTCATGCCCCATTCGCAGACCATCTTCCGGGCCAATTCGCTGGCCCGTTCTATATCGTTGCCGGCACCGGTGGTGATCTCGTCAAAGACCAGCTTCTCCGCCACCCGGCCGCCGAAGAGAATGGCGATCGAATTGAGCAGAAATCCCTTGGCATGGGTGTACTTCTCGTCCATGGGCAGTTGCATGGTTAGGCCCAACGCCCGCCCACGGGGGATGATGGTCACCTTGTGGATCGGATCGGTTCCGGGCAGGAGCTTGGCCACCAGGGCATGGCCGGCCTCGTGGTAGGCGGTGATCTCCTTTTCCTTGGGCGAGATGATCATGGATTTGCGCTCGGCCCCCATCAACACCTTGTCCTT
>JBFWIP010000123.1:0-3820 GCA_050255935.1 Desulfobulbus sp. | reverse complement strand
CCGAAGGAAAGGGCCCCGCCCTTGCCGCCCATCTGCATCTGGCGCATGAAAAAAAACCAGACCCCGATCAACAGCAGCATCGGGAACCAGGAGATAAAGACGGTCAAATACCAGGGGGTTTCCTCCGGTTTCTTCACCGAGATATCGACATCGGAATCCCTCAGCATGGGGATCAGGCCGGCATCGTTCGGCGCCACGGTCTTGAAGGGACGGCCATCCTGCCCCACCCCGGAGATCTCCTCTCCCTGGATGCTGACCTTGTTGATCGCGCCCTTTTCAACACTGGACCAGAATTCGCTGTAGGTAATGGAACTGCTCTGGTTCTGCGGCTTGTTGAACAACTGAAACAGCAGGATCATGGTCAGGCCGATGACCAGCCACATACTGAGGTTTTTATAGAACGTATTCAAAAATCATCTCCAAAAAAATCGTCGTCAAACCAGGTTGGGACCAACGGGTCTCTTCTCTATTTTTCTATTGGCTAACCTACTTTAACATCGATTTGTCTTCAGTCAATGTTCTTTGCGAACTCCTGGATGGTCTTGACCCCCACCTCCCCGTTGCGCAAGGATTCCATGGCCATCGTCGTCGCCAGGCCACCGGTGATGGTGGTGGTGTAGGGAATATGATAATCCAGGGCGGCGCGGCGGATGATGTAGCTGTCCTCCGTGGTCCGGGTACCGGCCGAGGTGTTGAGAATCCACTGGATCTCGCCGTCCTGGATTTTATCGAGAATATGCGGCCGTCCCTGGGAGATCTTGTTGACCTCGCTGCAGGCGATACCGCTCTCCTTGAGTCTGGCCGCGGTCCCCTTGGTGGCGATGATCCCGAATCCCAGGGCCTCCAGCTTGCGTGCCACCGGCACCAATGCCTTCTTGTCGCCGTGGCGGACACTGAGAAAGACGGTTCCCTGCCGGGGCAGCTGCACATTGGAGGCCATCTGCGATTTTGCCAGGGCCAGGCCGAGATCATCGTCAATGCCCATGACCTCGCCGGTGGATTTCATCTCCGGACCAAGCAGGGTATCGACATTGGGAAACCGGTCAAAGGGAAAGACCGCTTCCTTCACGGCCCAATGGTGCAACTGCTTCTCCCGGGTAAAACCCAAATCCGCAAGGCTCATCCCCAGCATCACCTTGGTGGCAATTTTTGCCAGCGGTACACCGGTGGCCTTGGAGACAAAGGGAACGGTCCGCGAGGCACGCGGATTGACCTCGAGCACGAACAGGGTATCCCCCTGCACTGCATATTGGACGTTCATCAACCCGATAACCCCGAGTTCCATGGCCATGGCCTTGGTGGCCTCGGTGATTTCCCCGATCATGGCCGCCGACAGGGTATGGGGCGGCAGTACGCAGGCCGAATCGCCGGAGTGGATACCGGCCTCCTCGATATGTTCCATGATGCCGCCGAGCACCGTCATCTTGCCGTCGCAGACCGCATCCACGTCGACCTCGATCGCGTCCTTGAGGAACTGGTCCAGCAAAACCGGATGTTCGCCGCCGCTCATCCCGGGGATCGCCATGAAGCTACGGATGCCCTGCTCGTTGTAGACAATGCGCATGTCGCGGCCGCCGAGGACGTAGGAGGGCCGCATGACCACCGGGTAGCCGATCTCGACCGCCACCGCCAGGGCCTCGTCCAGGGTGTGGGCCGTCCCGTTGGCCGGTTGCCGCAATCCCAGTTTCTGCAGAAACTGCTGGAAGCGCTTGCGGTCCTCGGCACGGTCGATGGCGTCCGGCGGGGTACCGACAATGGGCACGCCGGCCCTGTCCAGGGGCACCGCCAGGTTAAGCGGTGTCTGGCCGCCGAACTGGACAATGACGCCGTCGGGTTTTTCCCGCTCGATGATGTTGAGCACGTCCTCACGGGTCAGCGGCTCGAAATAGAGCTTGTCCGAGGTGTCGTAGTCGGTGGATACGGTCTCGGGGTTGGAGTTGACCATGATCGACTCCACTCCGATCTCGCGCAGGGCAAAGGAGGCGTGCACACAGCAGTAATCGAACTCGATCCCCTGGCCGATGCGGTTCGGGCCGCCGCCGAGGATCATGATTTTTTTGCGCGCACTGCGACTCGACTCGTCTTCCTGCTCGTAGGTCGAATAGTAATAGGGGGTGTAGGACTCGAACTCGGCGGCGCAGGTATCCACCAGTTTATAGGCCGGTTCGAGCCCGAGGTTGATGCGCAGCGAGCGGATATCATCCTCCGAGGTGCCGGTGAGGTGGGCCAGTTGCACATCGGAGAAGCCGTACTGTTTCACCTCGTAGAGAAAATCCCGGTCCAGGCCGACAAAACCCCGGTTGCGGATCTCCTCGCCCTTATCCACCAGTTGTTTGAAATTATGCAGGAACCACGGATCGATTTGGCTCAGCTCATAAATGCGTTCAATCGACATGCCCCGGCGCAGGGCCTCGAACACATGGCTGACCCGCTTGGAGTTGGGCCGGTTCAGCCCAAGGTCGAGATCATCCTGGTGCATCTCGCTCAGATCGACCTTGCCGTCATAGCCGAATCCCATGCGGCCGATTTCCAGGGAACGCATCCCTTTCTGGAAGGCCTCCTTGAAGGTCCGGCCGATGGCCATGGTCTCGCCGACCGACTTCATGGCCGTGGTGAGGATGTCCTCGGCCTCGGGAAATTTCTCAAAGGTCCAGCGGGGGATCTTGACCACGCAGTAGTCGATGGTCGGCTCGAACGAGGCATAGGTCTCGCGGGTGATGTCGTTCTTGATCTCGTCCAGGGTATAGCCCACGGCCAGCTTGGCCGCGATCTTGGCGATCGGGAAGCCCGTTGCCTTGGAGGCCAGGGCCGAAGAACGGGAAACCCGGGGGTTCATCTCGATCACCATCAGCTCGCCGTCGGCCGGGTTGACCGCGAACTGGACGTTGGACCCGCCGGTCTCGACCCCGATTTCGCGGATGATGGCAATGGCGGCATCGCGCATCTCCTGGTACTCGCGGTCGGTCAGGGTCTGAGCCGGGGCCACGGTGATCGAATCGCCGGTGTGCACGCCCATGGCGTCCACGTTCTCGATCGAACAGATGATGACGACGTTGTCGTTCTTGTCGCGCATCACCTCGAGTTCGTACTCCTTCCACCCGAGCAGGGAGCGCTCGAGCATGACTTCGTTGGTCATGGAAAGATCGATGCCGGCGGAGGCCAGTTTGTTGAGTTCGGCCCGATTGTAGGCCACACCGCCACCGGTGCCGCCGAGGGTGAAGCTCGGACGGACGATGATCGGAAACCCGATGCGCTCGCCGGCGGCCATGGCGTCCTCAACCGTGTGGACAATGGCCGACTCGGGCACCTTGAGGCCGATCTTGCGCATGGCGTCACGGAACTCCTCGCGCCCCTCGGCCTTGCGGATGACATCGATGTTGGCGGCGAGCAGCTCGACCCCGTATTTTTCGAGCACCCCCAACTGGGCCACCTTGATCGCGGTGTTCAGGCCGGTCTGCCCGCCCAGGGTCGGCAGCAGGGCGTCGGGCCGTTCCCGCTCGATGACCTTGGCCACACATTCCGGGGTAATCGGCTCGATATAGGTCCGATCCGCCAGGCCGGGGTCGGTCATGATGGTGGCCGGGTTGGAGTTGATCAACACCACCTCGTAGCCCTCTTCCTTCAGGGCCTTGACCGCCTGGGCTCCTGAGTAGTCGAACTCGCAGGCCTGGCTGATGATAATCGGCCCAGAGCCGATAATGAGAATCTTCTGTATATCTGTGCGTTTTGGCATGGTCTGTCTTCCTTCTCCGCCGAGCGCTCAGCTCGCCTGCTCCATCAGTTGAATGAACCGGTCAAAGAGATATTCCGCGTCATGGGG
>JBFWIP010000122.1:2955-7240 GCA_050255935.1 Desulfobulbus sp. | reverse complement strand
TGCAGGAGACCTCAACGTGCACCCCGGCCTTATGCAGGGTTTCGAGATTTCTCAGTACCGGCTGGATTCCGGGTACGCCACAGGCCCGGTAGGCCGTATCGGTAAATCCCTTCATACCGATATTGATAAAATCCAGGGAGGGCAGCAGTTGCCCCAGGGACTCCTGGGTAAAATAAGTGTTGGAGGAACAGCCGACTTTCAGGTTTTTTTCTTGCGCCAGTTGGGCGATTTTCAAAAAGCGGGGAAACGCCGCCAGCGGATCGTTCATGAGAAAGACAATTCCCTGGCAGTCCAGCTCCAATGCTTTATTGACGACCTGTTCGACGCTCAGGCGTTTGAGGGCGGGGCTGTCAGAGTACATTTCACGGACAAGCGCGGTGGAAATGCAGCCCGGACAATTAAAATTGCACCCCGTGGTGGTAATCTGGAGAAATTTGGTCCCGGGGTAGAAATGAAGTATTGGCATGGTTTCGATGGAGATGGGGCAGGCGACCAGGTAACGGTCCGGATACCGTTCGACAATGCGGCCGTCCTCTAGTTCATACAGCCCGCAGGCTCCCGGCCGGCCCTGGGCAAGCCGGCAGCCCAGCTCGCAGATGGTACATTTTTGTTGATTCATCACTTCTGTTCCTTGGGTTCTTTCCAGAGTTGTATCCATATCCCGTCCTCGCCATTGGAGAGATCAAAATGGGGGAGGCCGGTTTGTTGCAGGATTTCGTTGTAATCGCGCTGCAACATCCGGTTGGGTGGTTCGCCGCGATGTTTGTTTTCCTTGGATGATTCGATACCGCGCGCCTTCATGGTGGCGGCGATGTGCGCCTTAATTTCGGGAGTCCCCCGGCCCCCGCCCAGAAAGGCCTTTCCGCCCGGTACGAGCACACGGTAGAGTTCTTTCAAGGCAGCTCCCGGATCGTCCCAAAAGGGGATGGATCCACGGCTGATAACCAGGTTGACCGAGCCGTCCTCCAGAGGGATATGGTGAACATCGGCCAGCAAGGTCCGCGCCCTGTCCTGCAAGCCATCCTCGATGATATGTAGATCGGCTTTTTCGAGCATCGGGGCGGAGCTATCCAGAAAAATGAAGTCCAAATCGGTCATTCCGGACAGCGCCAACCCCAGATAACCGCCGCCGCAACCGGCATCCAGACACAGGCCGCTGGTGATGCCGGTACTGTCAATGATCTTTTGCGCATAATAGGCGTACATCGGCAGGTGCAGTCCTCGCGCTCGTTCATCATATCTGGCAACGTCCATTTTTTTCTCCATCCGCTTTTGTAATCCCTGTTTCATCCACACCTGCACCGGATAATCGATACACAGCGATGAGTATTTTCCTGGTGATCATCATGTTTTTTGTATTTTCCCTTGTTATGGCCGGGTTTTCTCTCTGCCGGCCTCGTTGTCTTCTCGAAAGATACCTTCTGTTTTTTCGTTATTCATATTTTGAATAACGAAAGACCAAAAAAAATACCATGTTTTGAATGGTCATCGAATACCTTATGCATTTTTGAGACCAACAAGATATTTACGTTTTGTTTTAACATTTCTTGAAATTTCATAGTGTTATAAATATATCTTGGCCGTTTGTCAAACAAGAGGGAGGCGTTGTCGTTCTTCGCTATTGTTAAAAAGATAACAATTTCGGTTAGTATTGCCATTTTGGGACAACCTAAGGCAAACACTGTAAATTCTATGGAAGGAGATATCCTGCCCCCGGATTTCCCGAATAAATCACCAAAAAACGCATTTTTCGCTTCATTTCTTGACGATTTCGGGGTAGGGTCGCCGTTTTTTTTTTATCTCCCGCTATTCCCTGGGGCCAGCTCCGCCGTGCTCATCCGCCGCGATACATCGCCTTTTCTCGTGGCCCTTTATACGTACAGGAAGAAAATATCATGCTTCAAGCCACCAATATTGCGCTCTCCTATGGCAAGCGCGTCATTTTCAAGGACGTCAACATCAAGTTCACCCACGGCAACTGTTACGGCCTCATCGGGGCCAACGGTGCCGGAAAGTCGACCTTTCTCCGCATCCTCGCCGGCCAGAAGGAGCCGGACAAGGGCGAGGTGTCCATTGACCCCCAGGAACGGATCGCCGTACTGCAGCAGGATCAGTTCGTCTATGATGAAGAAACCGTGATTGATACCGTCATCCGTGGCCACAAGCGGCTCTACGACGTCAAGATAGAGCGCGAAACGCTGTATGCCAAGGGCGAACTCACCGAGGAAGAGGGCATGCGCTGCGGCGATTTGGAAGTGGCGTTCGGAGAGATGAACGGTTATGAGGCCGAATCCGACGCCTTTGTGTTGCTGAACGGATTGGGCATTTCCGAGGAGATGGGCAGTCTCAGAATGAAGGAACTGGACGGCGGCGACAAGGTGCGGGTGCTGCTGGCCCAGGCCCTGTTCGGCAACCCGGACATCCTCCTGCTCGACGAGCCGACCAACAACCTGGACGCCAAATCCATCGCCTGGCTGGAGGAGTTCCTCATCCGCTTCGCCAACACGGTGATCATTGTCTCCCATGACCGCCATTTCCTCAATCAGGTCTGCACCCACATGGCGGACATCGATTACGGGCAGATCAGAGTCTACGTCGGCAACTACGATTTCTGGTACCAGGCCAGCCAACTCACCCTGCAGCAGAAGCAGCAGGAGAACAAGAAGGCGGCCGCCAAGGTCGCGGAACTGAAAGAATTCATCCAGCGTTTTTCCTCCAATGCCTCCAAGGCCAAGCAGGCCACCTCGCGCAAGAAGCTGCTTGATAAAATCACCGTCGAGGAGATGCCGGTTTCGTCGCGCAAGTATCCCTGGATTGCCTTCAAACCCGACCGCCCCTGCGGCAACGTCATCCTCGAGGTCGACGGTCTATGCAAGACCATCGACGGAGTCGAGGTGTTGAAGGACCTGACCTTCTCCGTCAGCAAGGGGGAAAAGATCGCCTTTGTCGGGACCTATGGCTTGGCCAAAACCACCCTGTTCCAAATTCTCGCCGGCGAGATGGAACCGGACGCTGGCAGCTTCCGTTGGGGCCAAACCATCACCACCTCCTATTTTCCCAAGGAGAACAGTGCGTTTTTCAACACCAACCTGAGCTTGCTCGAATGGTTCGGCCAGTTTATTCCGCCCACGGAGAGCGAAAGTTTTTCCCGTGGTTTTCTGGGGCGCATGCTTTTTTCCGGTGACGAGGTGACGAAACAAACCCAGGTGCTCTCGGGCGGCGAAAAGGTGCGCTGTCTGCTGGCGAGGATGATGCTGAGCGGGGCCAATGTGCTGTTGTTGGATGAACCGACCAACCATTTGGATCTGGAATCGATCACATCGCTCAACAATGGCCTGATCGCCTATCCCGAGGTGATCTTGTTCGCTTCCCATGACCACGAATGCGTGGCCACCGTGGCCAATCGGATCATCGAAATTGGTCATACAGGGGTGATCGACAAGATGATCAATTATAACGATTACCTGGAAGACGTGGCTTTGTCCGCCCAACGCGAGACGATCTACCGCAAGGAAAAGCGGCGGTAGGTCGGCAGTTTCTTCCCGGGCGCCGTTGTTTTTTTCAGGAAAATGATTTTTCCCCAGGACCAATGAATCAACTGGCTGGTGCTGTCTTGTCGCGCCGGTCAGAATGCGTGGAACCGCCCTTGTTGTTCAGTGAAAATTGAAAGAGCCAACCTTAACTCATCTGTAGACCTAACAGTTGCCATAAGCTTTTTACGAATTGACCATGCCCCTCGTGGATATAGAGGCCAATTTGGGCAATGAGCGAGTAGGCGAAAGCAAACTGGGCCAAGGCAAACCCGGCAACGGTAAATTGACTGACGCTGACCACGCCGATTCCGAATTGAGAAAGGGTGAAAATTCCGCAGGCGAATTGGCCGATCGCGATGACGCCCCTGGCTGGTACGGGTGTACGGTTTGGCCTATATTTGAAGGATATGTGGAGCAAGGGCAGGCCAAATAGTGTGGAGCGAGATTTATATTCAAAACCGTACCCGTCCCATTGTTCTTGTGCCGGGTAGGGTGCGCCACAATGAGGACATGCCACGGCTTGGTCAGAAATCTGATGTCGGCACTCTCTGCATTTCTTGATCATTTACGTGAGATAGTTTGCTTCGTGTGGAAATCGTGGCCTGCCCCTTATCCGCTGGTCAAGATGCTCCCAATGAGTCATGGCTGTCAGGAGTATGCTGAATGGAATTGTATCGTTTCCAGATTGCTTTAAATTCCTGCTGATTTTCGACAAGAATATCGACCAGTGTTGGATCGAAATGTTTTCCCCG
>JBFWIP010000122.1:0-2855 GCA_050255935.1 Desulfobulbus sp. | reverse complement strand
ATGCTCCCAATGAGTCATGGCTGTCAGGAGTATGCTGAATGGAATTGTATCGTTTCCAGATTGCTTTAAATTCCTGCTGATTTTCGACAAGAATATCGACCAGTGTTGGATCGAAATGTTTTCCCCGTTGTTCCATGAAATAGGAGAAAACCGCCTCCCACGACCAGGCTTCATGATAAACGCGTTTGTTGGACAGGGCATCAAAGACATCCGCCACCCCAATGATCCGCCCATAGATATGAATCTCTTCCCCTTGTAATCCCTGAGGATACCCCTGGCCATCCCATCGCTCGTGATGCTGCAACACGATTTGGGCGGCCGCCCGGATAATAGGGCTCGAAGACTTGATCAATAGATCGTATCCCCTGTACACATGCGTTTTGATAATGGTGTATTCCTCGGGCGATAATGGGCCGGGTTTATTGAGGATGGCATCCGGGATGCCGATTTTCCCGAGATCGTGAGGCGTGGAGGCGAGTTTGAGCATCTCGGCCTCCTCTTCACTTAACCCATATTTTAACGCCAAAAGCCGGGCAAATTCAGCCACTCGTCGGACATGGCTTCCGGTCTCTGCCGAGCGGCACTCCATGGTTTCCGCTATTTGGAAGATGATTTCCTTCTGGCTGTCTTCGATGCCCTTGTTGAGAAATAAGTTGTCGAACGCCAGGGAGACATTGGTAAAAAACAGCTCGAGCAGGTCATGGTCGGTTTCATTCAATTCCTTGGCTATTTCAAAATAAAGAAAGTTTTCCGACCCGGTCCTGCTCTTGAAATACCACGCGCAACGCCCCCCCTGGCAATAGAATCCATGATCCTGCGACTCCGCCAGTTGCAGGGCGGTGTGCACAAGGTCTACAGTGACATCGCTGATGGGGTGATCAAGGTATTGGCAGAATTCACCGGTGGCCGCGAGGATAATGGATTCGCCCTTGATGCCCGAGGCGGTCAGGCCCGATGTATGACTAAACATCGCATCTTCGCGTAACTGGAGAATGGACGTCAGTTGGCTCAGGACACCGCTGCCGAGTTTTTGCAATGATTGCCGTTCAAAGATGTCCGAGGACGCATCAATGATTTTCTTCAGTCCCTTGCGGTTGTTTTCGATGGTGGTGATAAAGTTGTAGCTACGCAGCGCGGAAACCACGGTCACCAGCATCTTGTCCAAGGTGAGTTCGGTTTTTTCCTTGTAATCATTGATATCATACTCAAGAATAACCTTGGCCGCCGGAGCTTTTCCCGGCTGACCGGTTCTCAGGACAATTCGTATGGTTCGATTGCACAGCTCGTTACGGATATACTCCACCAACCTGAGGCCGCTGTCATCCGTCTCCATGACCACGTCCAATAAAATGACGGCAATGTCATGATGCTGCTCTAAAATCTCCCTCGCTTGCTGACCGTTGTAGGCATGCAAGAACTCGAAGGTCCGGCCCAGGTAATCCATCCCCTTGATCATGTAGGTGGTGACGCTATGCACATCGGCCTCGTCATCCACGATGAGAATTTTCCAAGGGACTGCGGTGTCAGCAGCAATCGCCGAGCTTCCGGTCGGTTCCGGCGACTCGTCCTTGAAGAGAATGTCATCGTCCCCGTTCATCTTTCCTCCTCGCTTTAAACAGGCATGGTTAGGATAAAACTGGTCCCTTGTCCAACGGAACTTTCACATTCAATCGTTCCTTGCAAAGTACGAGTAACGATGTTGAAAACAATATGGAGTCCGAGACCGGTTGATCCCTGGCTCCGAGCCGTGGTGAAAAAAGGTTCAAAAATGCGGTCCCTGACATCCGGCGGCATGCCTCTTCCGTTGTCTTTATAGGTGATGTTCAGGGTTTCTCCCGATTTTTTCACTTCAATACGAATTTCGCCCGCCTGATCCGCGCTAAAACCATGAACAAGCGAATTAATGATGAAGTTGGTCAAAATCTGGGAAAAAGCGCCGGGGTAACTCTCAATCATCAAATCATCCGCACATTCAACCACAACATGATGCGGCGTTTTTTTCAATTTGGGTCGCAGGCTCAGCAAAATTTCATTTATATAGCTCTTCACGTTAAACAGGCGTTTGTTTTCAGAAACCTGATCGGCCGCAACCATCTTGAAGCTGCGAATCAACTCAGAGGCACGCCCCAGATTCATCACCACCATGTCGGTCCCTTCCTTGACGTCACCAAGATATTGCGTCAGGTCGGAACGCTTCATCTCGCCTTGATCAAATAATTCATTCAGGGCCCGGCTTTTCTCTGCCAAGGTGGAACCCGCCGACAAGGCCACTCCCACCGGCGTGTTGACTTCATGGGCAACTCCGGCAACCAACTCACCGAGAGCAGCCAATTTTTCAGACATGACCAGATGTTTTTGGGTCCGCTGCAAGTCCTCCAAAGTCTGTTTCAGGTCAAGATTGGTTTTCGCCAATTCGCTCGTGCGCTGCGCCACCCGTTCTTCCAACTCTTCATTGAGGTGACGTAACTTTTCTTCGGCTATGGTTCTTGCCTCTTCTTTCTGCTCCAGGCCTTCGGCCATGCTGTCGAAAGCAGCTCCAAGGGCGCCCAATTCCCCTTCATCGACAGACATTTCCGTGCGCACTGCAAGGTTGCCCTGTTTCAGTTTGCTGGTGGCGACAATCAACGAGGATAAACGGCGCAGCATGGTAAACTCGGCAACACACCATGCCATGCCCAAGGCCAGAATTGTGGCTAAAATCAACAAGGCCACATTGCGTATGGTGACGGAACGCGCCTCGGACAGCGCTTGGTCGACCGGGATCCCAAGGCGAATCATGAGGTAAGAAGACGGCGCACCCTTCAGAAATATACGTTTAAACCCATAGAGGCGGCTGATGCCATCGACACCGGTTT
>JBFWIP010000121.1:0-7246 GCA_050255935.1 Desulfobulbus sp. | reverse complement strand
ATTTCAGGCGGCCAGACCGGGGCGGACCGGGCAGCCCTTGATGCGGCCATAGTCCTCGGTATCCCCCATGGAGGCTGGATTCCCAAAGGCCGCAAAACGGAAGCCGGTCCGTTACCCTCTTTTTACCGACTCAAAGAGCATCCTTCGTCGCGTTATCGGGACCGGACCGAACGCAATATCCTCACTGCCGACGCCACCCTGATCTGCTCCTTCGGCCCTCTTTCCGGAGGCTCGGCACTCACCCAGGCCCTGGCCATTCGCCATGACCGCCCTTTTCTTCATATTGACTTCGAACAGGTCCCACCGCTGGATTCGGTTTTCTGGGTTGAGCGCTGGCTTGCGCGAATCCATCCGCAAACCTTGAATGTAGCCGGTCCCCGGGCGAGCAGCGCCCCCCGTATTTACCAGTCGGTGTATGACCTGCTTACCGCAATCCATTGGCCTCAATAGCCCACGGGTCTCTTTGCGGCTCGACAGACGCCCTTTCCCGCAGTATTGTTTTCCCATCTTTTTCTTATTCTCCTCCACCGCAAGGAGCCATCCATGAATGCCCAACCTTTTCCCCCCTCTTACAGCCGAGGCGAAGAACTGGCCAACAGCATTACCCACGGACTGGGCACCCTGCTCGCCATAACCGGTCTGGTGCTGCTCATTCTCGTTGCCGCCTGGCACGGCACGGCGCGTCACGTTGTCAGCAGTTCTCTCTACGGATCCACCCTCGTCCTGCTCTACCTGGCCTCAACGCTTTACCATGCCGTGCAGCAGCCAAAGGCGAAAAAAATCCTGCGCATTTTCGATCACTCGGCCATTCTTCTGCTCATTGCCGGCACCTATACGCCCTTGACTCTCATCAGCCTGCAGGGCCCCTGGGGCTGGAGCCTTTTTGGTACCATCTGGGGTCTGGCCCTATTCGGAATCGTCCTGGAGATGACCAGCCTGCGCCGCTTGCGGATTCTGCTCATTGCCCTCTATCTGGTCATGGGCTGGGCAGTGGTGATTGCCGTCAAACCGTTGCTCATGCATGTGCCGTCAAAGGGACTTTGGCTGCTGTTGGCGGGAGGACTCTGTTATACCGGCGGTGTTGGCTTCTACCTCTGGAAACGGCTTCCCTACCACCACGCGATTTGGCATCTTTTCGTTCTCGCCGGTTCGACCCTCCATTATCTGGCCATCTTCAATGACGTCCTCCCGCATGCGCCAGCGAGCTAACTCACCGACAAGACGTCCATTATGACAGGCACACCTCTTCAAACCGCCGACTCGGTCATTCTCCCCCTGCCGCCGGAGGCCATTTGGCCCGTTTTAATCGATATCAGCCGGTATCCCCAATGGTGGCCCAACACCCTGTTCACCCGCGCAATCCCATCGCCAAGCGGGTTGATCGGCAGCGAGCTGCATATTCGGCCCATGGGAATACGCCGGTTCATCTGCCGCGTCATTGCCGCCGATCAACCCCATACCATTGATCTGGAATATGTCGGCGACTTTATCACCGGCCAGGGACAATGGGCGCTCGTTCCCGAGGGACAGGGCACCCGGGTGAATTATGTCATCGACGTTGTCATCCACGGGAGCCTGGCTGCCTTGGCGGCCCGGCTGATCGACTTCAAGGCCGTACATTCGTCTTCGATGCGGGGTATCTTCAGGGGGCTGCACGCACAACTCTTCCCGTGAAGCACGAAAATCATTTCCCGTGGCTTTTTATGAAAATGGTGCACAGCATATCGAAAATCCATTCGATGGGCGGATCGGGGAATGAACCGTTCCCGCGGGCCCCGCATCCTCCCTGACTTCAACCCCAGCCCGCATTACATTGCTCATGCTGATTTTGTCTCAGTTGAACAAAAGGACACAACAACATCCCTGCAATGCAGGGACAAGCTGAGCAATGACAACGACATACTGAATTGATGAGAAACCCGGATTAAAGACCCATGGCCAGCCAAGAAACCTTTGTTGCAACCCTGCGCACCTTTCTTGAATCAGAGAGGCTGACCCTGCCGGTGTTTAACCCCATCTCCCTGCGGGTCCAACAGGAACTGGTCAAAAGAGAGCCGAACTTCAGTAAAATCGAAAAATTGATCCGTGCCGACCAGTCGCTCTCCAGCAATATTGTCCACATCGCCAACTCGGCGCTGTACCGGGGGCTGCTCCCGGTCAACACGGTCAAGGCGGCCATTGTTCGTCTCGGCATTACCGAGGTCGCACGCATTGCCTTCACCGACATCAACAAAAAAATCTTCACCTGCCGCGACAGCCAGATCGACTCGATCATGAAAAAGCTGTGGCAGCATTCGCTGGGTGCAGCCTTTGCCGCAGGCATGCTCTCTCAACGGCTTGATTTCGGCGTCATGCAGCACGAGGCCTTCTCTGCGGGCTTGTTTCACGACATCGGCAAGCTGCTCATTCTCAAGGCATTGGCCGACAAGAAACGAAAGAATAAAAGACTGATGGTTTCCGAGGAGGTTCTTCTGGGCGCCATGGATCTTTTGCACCACGAACAGGGAGAACATCTTCTGCGGCAGATCAAGATGCCGGAAATTTTTGCGGTCATCGCCCGCGACCACGATGTGGAGGAATACGACCGCGACAACTATCTCCTCGTACTGGTCCGCATGGCCAACCATATCTGCCATGCCATGGGTATCGGGCTCAAAGAGGAATTGACGATGCCCTTGTTGCGGCGGCCCGAGGCGGTTCAGTTGCGCCTGGCACATTCGGATCTGGAGAAGGTTGAAAAATTTCTCCAAACCACCTCCGGGCTCTTTGACTGAGGCCCGGATCTCCCCCGGGGCATCAGCGTTTAAAAAAGGCCAGCAGGGCGTGCAGGGTGGTCATCGGATGCGGTGGGCAGCCGGGAATATACAAGTCCACGGGCAGGATGGTGGAGAGATCGCCCACGATCTCCCCGGAGCCGTAAAACGGCCCGCCGGAAATGGAGCAACAGCCGCTGGCAATCACCACCTTCGGCGAGGGAACAGCGGCATAGGTTTCCAGAAGAGCGGTCCGCATGTTGCGGGTGATCGGTCCGGTGACGTGGATCCCGTCGGCATGGCGGGGCGAGGCGACAAAATCGATTCCAAACCGGGAAAGGTCGAAAAAGGGGGTATTGAGGACATTGGTATCCGCCTCGCAGGCATTGCAGCCGCCCGCTGAGACCTGCCGCAACTGGAGGGATCTGCCGAAAAGTTTCTTGAAATGGGCCTTGCTGTGCGCGGCGAGATCCGGCAGATTCCCGTCGGTGATCAGATCCGAACGGTTGGCCGCCCCCAGTTCAAATCGGGGACTGAAGCGGACAAAGGCGCCGTCTGCCACCTGGCTGCATTGGCCGCAAAAGGTACAGCGGCCGAGATCGATCTTTTTCTCCTCCGCGAGAATGGCCTCCTGCGGGCAAAGTTCGGCACACTGGCGGGCAATGGCCGGATCGCAGTCCGCATTGATGACGGGCACACCGCGAAACCGGGAATAGAGCTGCACCGGTTCGTGCGGATAACGGTTGGTCCGATATCCCTGTTCAAGCCTATTATTGATGACCTTCAGCATGCCGTACTCCCACTTCTGTTGTCCTTGCTCGTGTCCATCTGTCCCTGTCCCGCCCTGTCTTGCTTAAAGATCAAAGCCGCAGTAGCTGAGGTTGAAACTCTTGTTACACAAGGGAAAATCGGAAATTTCCTGGTTGCGCAGGGCCATGGCCAGTCCTGTCCAGTTATGAAACGAAGGGTCCTTCACCTTGTACCGAATCAGCCTGCCCTGCCCGTCGGTGAGCAGGCAGTGGGCGACTTCCCCCCGCCAGCCCTCATTGAGGGTCACGACAAAACTCGACGGCGCCAGCGGCTGTTCCTGCATCCCCGACGTGACCTGTTCCGTATCCGCATCCATGGCCAGCAACGCCTCGATGATATCCAGCGAGTGGATAATTTCCTCCCTGCGGACCATAGCGCGGCTGTAGACGTCGCCGTTGGTCACCTGATTGATAAGGGCGGGCAGCTGGTTGTACAATTCAATCGGAAAACTGGCGCGCACATCGTAGTCCAAACCCGATGCCCGGCCACAGTACCCCACCAGCCCCAGTTGGGCGGCCACCTGCCGGCTCACCGTCCCGGTATCTTCAAACCGGCCCAAGACCGTATGGGCGGAGAAGAGCAGCTCACTGACATGGACGATTTCCGGCCGCAGCTCCTTGAGCTTATCGGCGATGATCTTGCGCTGCTCCGCTCCCATGGCCTGGGTCACGCCACCGGGCCGGAGCAGGCTCTTGCCGAAGCGATTGCCGCAGAGGGTTAAAAGAAGGTTGAGAAACTCCCCCCGAATCCGCCCGAAATAGGCGGCAGGCGGGTTGAAGGCAACGTCGCCGCTCAGCGCTCCGAGGTCGCCGATATGGTTGGCAATCCGCTCCAGTTCCAGGGCAATGGTCCGCACGATCCGGGTGCCGGTATCCACCATTACGCCGGCCAGGGCTTCGACGGCCTGGCAGCAGCAGAGGTTATGGCCGATGGTGGTATCCCCGGCGATACCCTCGCAGAGAATGGGCCAGCGCTTCTGCGGCACGGTCGTCAACAGCCGTTCCACCCCCCGATGCTGATATCCCAACTGGATTTCAAGATGAAGAACCTCTTCACCGGCACACTGGAAGCGAAAATGTCCGGGCTCGATGATCCCTGCATGGACCGGGCCGACGCCGACCTCATGCACCGACTCACCCTGCACTTGAAAGTATTGGTAATTACCGGGGATATCCACGTGGTAATCATTGCCGAACACGTCCTCCCGGCCGCCATAATTGGGATGGTAGCGGACCATCTTCAACCAGGGATGCCCCAGGGGCCGCAGGCCGTACTGCTCAGCGATTTCCCGTTCGAACATACTGAACTTGGCCCCTCCGAGCAAGGTGAGCGAACGGAACTCCTCTTCCACCACGGTTTCGATCACATGGAGTTGGTTATTGCGGATAACGGCCAAGAGACGTGTTTCGCTGGATTCCTCATAGGCGAAAAGATGAACGATATAGCCATGGTAATGAACGAAATCAGTCAACAGACTGGAAAATTTCGCCATCGAAACCCGGGGGATCCGTTCCCGCTGGACCCGCTCCCCATTGACAATGCGCAGCATATTATCCATGGATCGTTCCCCCAATCGCGGCAATCGCGCCTTCAATCATTCGGTACATGGGTTCCGGCACCCAGACGCAGAGCACCAGCGAGGTCAGCAACAGCCCAAAGGACGGCAGGATGCGCCAAGTCGACTCCTTGATCCGTACCTGTTCCCGCACCGGGCCGAACGACAGGGAAAGGACAGCCCGCGAAAAGCCGGCCACCACCAACACCAGGGCGGCAATGAACAGTCCCCCGGCCAAGGGATGGCCGCTGCGGAAGGCGCCCAAAAGGATGAGCAACTCGCTGAGGAAGATCCCAAAGGGCGGCAGGCCCGAGATCCCGACAAACCCGGCGAAAAAGGCGACACAGGTTTTCGGCAGGAGGCGAACCATGCCGCTGCAGCGTTCGACCAGCTTGGTGCCGAACCCCAGCACCAGATTGCCTGCCGAGAGAAAAAGCGAGGATTTGAGCAGGGAATGGTGAATGAGGTGCAGCATGGCGCCATAGACCCCGATACCGCCAACACCGATGCCAAAGGCGATGACCCCCATATTCTCGATGCTCGAATAGGCCAGCATCCGCTTGTAGTCGGTCTGATTGACGATAAAGATTCCGGCAACGACAATGGAAAGCAGGCCGAAGCCGATCAGCAGGTGACCGGAAAAACCGCCCAACCCGGCAAGGACCATCAGGGTGTGCACTTTGTAGATGCCAAGAAAGGCGCAGTTCAGCAGGGCCCCGGAGAGCAGGGCCGAGGCCGGGCTGGGGGCCTCGCTATGGGCATCGGGCAACCAGGTGTGCATTGGCGCCAAGCCCATTTTGGTGCCGAAACCAATCAACACGAACACAAACCCGGTCTTCAACCAGAGGGGATCGAGTTGGGCGGCCGCCCGGTTGAGCGACTTGAAGGTCAGCGGCACATCGAGCCCGGCCTGCTCCAGGGCCAGGGTAATGAAAAAGAACCCGAGCAATGCCAGGGCAATGCCCACCGAACAGATCAGGACATACTTCCAGGTGGCCTCAAGGGCCTTTTTCGACCGGTGGACAAAAATCAGCGGCGCACTGACCAGGGTCGTGGCCTCAACCGCGATCCAGAAGACAATCGGGTGCTCCGCCACCGCGGCCATGCTCATGGTGCCGACAAACAGCATCATCGCACCGATGAAAACAGGCTCGTTCGCCGACTCCTGTTCCCGCATGTACAAAACGCTGTAGGGGGCGATGAACACAAAAATGAACGCGGTCACGACCAAAACCAGCAGCCCCTCCGGGGCTACACCGAAATATGCGGGCAAAAGTGGCTCAAGCGGTGCGAGCCAGGCGAGCAGGGCCAACTGCAGCTGCAGCAGGGCTCCCGCCACCAGGACCACCCGCCCCATTTTGACCGGGAGACGCAGGGCTATCAGGCCGATGATCAACGGCAGACAAAAAACGGATTCCAGCATGGTGTCAGTCCTTGAGTTGTCCGAGAAAGGTAGTATCGACGTCGTCGAAGGCACGGTTGATGTTGTACAGAATGATCCCCATGATCATCACCCCGACAAGCAGGTCCAGCAACACCCCGAACTCGACCAGATAAATGGACCGCGCATGTTTAGTCAGCGCCGTTCCCACCAGGTAGATGCCGTTTTCCAGCATCAGGTAGCCAATAACCTGGGTCAGGGCCTTGCTTCGGCTCATCATCAGGAACAGGCCACCGCCCAGGGTGGTGATCGCACTGATCAACAGCAAGGTGTTCTCCCCATGGAGAGTGGCCGACAGCCCCCGGCTGATGGCGACAGCCACCAAAACCAGCACAATTCCGGCCACCAGAGAGGCATGATAACCGATCAGCGGCTCGACTTCGCGCTTGATCGAGATCCGGGTCAGGGCCAAGTACAACAGGCCGGGAATGAGAACCGCCTTGATGAGAAACATCAGCTGGAAAAAAAGGATTCCACCGTTGCTGAGCCGTACCCCCGGTTCAAGGAAAATCGGCGTCAGGGAAACCAACGCCCCCTGCAGGGCCATGAGCTTGATCAAGGCCATCATCCGGCTCGAACCGAAGGAGAGCAGCACCGACAACAGAATCGTGACCAGGATGACTTCAAGAGTTCCGTTCATCAGCTCAACTCCATGGTGAGAATGAAGGCCAGGAAGGCCAGGGCAAA
>JBFWIP010000120.1:0-7525 GCA_050255935.1 Desulfobulbus sp. | reverse complement strand
TGACCGGGGCCATTGCGGCCGGAAACCTGGCGCAGGCGATGGCCATAGGCGAACGCCTTCAGGAAAACGGCATTCATCCCCTGGCCGTGGTCGCCACCCTGCGTAACTTTGTCCGCAACCTGCTGGTGTTCAGGGCCCTGCTCGAACAACCCGAGATCGGCTATCAGCCCTCCCTATCCGCGGCCGCCTTTCAACACACCTGCCTGCCAAGATTAAAAGAACGGGAACAATGGAAAAAGGAACTCGGCGGCCATCCTTTTGCCCTGTACATGCAGTTCAAAACCGCCGCCACCTTCACCTTGGATACCCTGACAGGCTGGATGCGGCTCCTCCTCCGGGCGGAGTTGCGTCTCAAGGGCTCCCCTGTCACCGCAGGAACCGTGCTTCAGCATCTGCTGCTCTCCATGCTTGCCCGGCCGACCACCACAAAAGAGTAGCCGCCCATCCCGACCGGCCTTGCAAAATCAACGGCGGGCATTAAAATATCGATGTGGGCAGGAGTTGTCGGGAAGACCATCCGCCCCCCACGCGATTCTCAAAATATTTTCCTGACGCTTCTCACCACAGTCAACATCCCTTTGGTAAAACTTTGACATTGAGAACGAAATGTAGTTCCCATTGAGTAGAGGCATGGCAAAAGAAGATTCGATTGTTCAGGAAAAGATTGAAATCAGCGACCGGCAGGCCTTGCAGGAACCGCCGCTGTACAAGGTTCTTCTCCATAACGACGATTACACCACCATGGATTTTGTGGTGATGATTCTGCAGGCGGTCTTTCATAAAAACACCGAGGAAGCCACACGGATCATGCTCAATGTGCATCATCAGGGCATCGGCATTGCAGGTGTTTACACCCGGGAAATTGCGGAAACCAAAGTGGCGCTGGTCCATCAAATGGCCAAGCAGCATCAATTTCCCCTTCGCTGTTCCCTGGAAAAGGATTGTTGAAACAGGCATTAAGCTAGACGGGTACCACGGTATCCGGAGATCCAAGGGGTTCGAATCCCCGACGAGGTACTACACCATGTTGAGTAAAGAACTGGAACTTGCCCTGATTAAGGCGATCAAGGAAGCGAAAAACCATCGTCATGAATATGTGACGGTCGAGCACATGCTCTACGGTTTGCTGCACGACGATCTTGCCCGCCACATTATCGATAAATGCGGTGGCAGCAATCAGAACATCAAGGAACGGCTCGAACGTTTTTTTGAAAGCGGGATGCCGATCATGAAGGAGATCGACGGCGAACCGGCGCAGACCGTTGCCTTTAACCGGGTCCTGCAACGGGCGGTCAGCCATGTCCAGAGTTGCGGCAAAAAACAGGTTGATACCGGGGACGTCCTGGTTTCCATCTTCACCGAGCCCGACTCGCACGCGGTGTACTTCCTCGGCAGCGAAGGTGTCGGCAGGATGGAGGTGGTGGAATACATATCGCACGGCCTGCCTGAATACCTGCAGAGGGAGCCATACAGGCAGCCTGCGCCCGGAGGGGGGCAGCACTCCTCCAAAAAACGGCAGGATAAATCCACGGATGCCCTGGACGAGTTCACGGTCAATTTCGCCCAACGTGCGGCCGAAGGCGGCATTGATCCGCTGATCGGCCGGGACCATGAACTGCAGCGGATGATGCAGGTCCTCTGCCGTCGCAAAAAAAACAACCCGCTGCTGGTCGGCGAACCAGGAGTGGGCAAGACGGCCATGGCGGAAGGGTTGGCCCTGCGCATTTACGAAGATTCGCTTGCCCGTCAGGAACCGAAACCGGATCCCAAAAAGCTGGTGCCCGACCTGCTTGAGGGTGCGGAGATCTATATGCTTGATCTCGGCACCCTGGTGGCCGGCACCAAATACCGGGGCGACTTCGAAAAACGGCTCAAGGAAGTGGTCGCGGCGATTGAGAAAAGAGACAAGGCCATCCTGTTCATCGATGAGATGCACACCATTATCGGTGCCGGGGCGACCAGCGGCGGTTCGATGGACGCCTCCAACCTGCTCAAGCCGGCCCTGCAAACGGGAACGATCCGCTGTATCGGCTCCACGACCTACGAGGAGTACAAAAACCATATCGAAAAAGACCGGGCTCTTTCGCGACGATTTCAGAAAATCGACATCGACGAGCCGTCGGTAAGCGATACCTGCCGTATCCTCAGAGGCCTGCAACCCCGGTACGAAGAGCATCACCAGATCCACTACAGCAAAACCGCCATCGATGCCGCGGCCGAACTGGCCGATCGCTATATCAACGACCGCTTTTTACCGGACAAGGCGATTGATGTCATGGACGAGGTGGGCGCTTTCTTCCGCCTCAACGGGAAGACCGGACGCACCATCGGCGTGCGCGACGTCGAACAGATCGTCTCCAAGATCGCCCGGGTCCCGGTCAACAGCAAGGCAGGTTCCGACCTCAACGACCTGCTGCAGCTGGAGGACAAGCTGAAATCCGTCATCTTTGGCCAGGATCAGGCCATTGAAGCCATCGTCAAGGCGGTGAAACGCTCCCGAGCCGGCTTGGGAAATCCCCTGTCTCCCACCGGTTCCTTCCTTTTTGCCGGCCCCACGGGTGTCGGCAAGACCGAGGTGGCCAGGCAACTGGCGGCGGCTCTATCCGTCAATTTCGAGCGGTTCGACATGAGCGAGTATATGGAGAAACATGCGGTGGCCCGCCTGATCGGCGCACCGCCCGGTTATGTGGGGTTCGACCAGGGAGGCCTGCTGACCGATGCCATCCGCAAGCATCCCTACACGGTGCTCCTCTTGGATGAAATCGAAAAGGCCCATCCCGATGTCTTTTCCATCCTGCTCCAGGTCATGGACCACTCGACCCTGACCGATAACGCCGGACGTCGGGCGGATTTCCGCAACGTGATTCTGATAATGACCACCAATGCCGGTGCCCGGGAAATGAGCGAACGGACCATCGGTTTTCTGGGTGACGCCCAGGGCAAGGAACAGAAGGCAATCAAGAATATGTTCTCCCCCGAATTCCGCAACCGCCTGGATGCCACCATCACCTTTGCCCCGCTCAGCCCGGAAATCGTGGAAAAAGTGGTGGAGAAGATGGTCGGCGAACTGCAGCAGCAACTCGCGAGCAAGAAAGTGGAAATCGCTCTCAGCCCGGCCGCCCGGACCTGGCTGGCCAAAGAGGGCTATGAACCCGCTTTTGGCGCACGGCCGCTGCGCCGCCTCATTATGAAGGAGATCGGAGACGTCCTCACCGAGGAAATCCTCTTTGGGCACCTCACCAAGGGCGGCAAGGTCAAAATCGGCCGGAAAAACGAAAAAACCACCTTCTCGTATTCCTGATTTCTGCGGACCGCCGGGCAGATGCAAGCCCGGCGGTCCTCCTTTCCCCGCGCCAGGCAGCGCAAAGTTCAATTTTTTTAATTCCTCACGTCTGTTGGATTGACATTTTTCCTGGGACCCGATATTTTCCTTGATAATGAGACTGTTTTTCATTGTTGCCGGAATTCAGGGAAGAGGAATTCAACCAAAAGGGTGGGAAGAATTATGGTGAAACGATTTTCCATGCTGGCGCTGGCCGGATTGATAGCGCTGCCGACAATCGCTGTGGCAGGTGGGGGGAGAAGCAATGCCGAACTGGAAAGAAAAGTAGAGGAACTTTCCCGACAGCTTGAAGAACTGAAAGCCCAGATGGCTCAACAAAACGAGGTCGTCACCGAGTACAGCGATAAAGTCGACGATATTGATGACTTACTCGATGACCGGGCCGACGCATGGGACTTGGCATCACGGTTCCAATTCTCCGGCGATTTCAGGGCCCGGGGGGATTACTATGATGCAGAGAGCGTGTTTCCGGGCGGTGATCAATCAAATGATACGATCATGACCAATCGGCTTCGCTTGAACATGCGCGTCAAGGCCACCGAAAATCTTGAATTCAAAGGACGGCTCGCCATGTACAAGGCCTGGGGCATGCAAACCACCCCTGATGGTTTAGGTGGAGGTTTTCCGATTTTCGATGGCAACACGACCCGTACCCCCGACGACAGCGCCCTCTATGTCGATCGCGCCTTTGTCAACTGGACCAATATCGGCGGCGCGCCGATCTGGTTTTCCATTGGCCGCCGGCCCACATCGGACGGACCGCCCGCGCATCTGCGCATGGGAACCGACCGCCTGGCCACGCCGGTGGCCTACATGGACTACCCCTTTGACGGACTTTCCCTGGGGTATGCCTATGATTGGGGGATTGAGGCCCTGGGTGAAGGACGGATCCGTTTTTGTTATGGCCGCGGTTTTGAAAACGGCTTGCAAGATAATTCGGGTCCGACCATCGATGATACCGATTTTGCCGGGATCAATTGGGATATCCTCCAACAGGGACACCGCTTCCTGAACATCCAGTCCTTTGGGGCGTTCAACCTCTTCAACTATCCGACCTTTTCCAGCGATCTGGTCAACGCTTATGCTCCATTGACCTATGGTGATCAGGTCAATGTAGGGAACATCTACCATACCAGCGCCGTCTACATGGACAAGATCGAAGACCTCAACTATTTCATAGCCGGCGGATGGAGCCGTAGCGATCCGAACGACAACGGCATGTTTAACGATTATACGAGCGGAAGCAGGAACACCAGCAGCGAAAACGGCTATTCCATTTATGCCGGTATTCGCTACGATATCGACAATCTGGGCTTGAAGCTCGGCGCCGAATACAACTACGGTTCCCAGTACTGGGTTGCGTTCTCTCCCGGTCATGACGATCTGTATATGTCAAAACTGGCAACCCGCGGCAGTGCCTATGAGTTGTATATGATCTATGACCTGCCCACCGGCGAGGCCATCTCCAAATTCGCCCAGACCTTTATTCGCCTCGGCTGGCAGTATTACGACTACGACTACTCCGGTGGATTTGACTGGAACATGAAGCCCTATGATCTGGACAGTGAAAAGGCGCAACTGCAGGCTCTTGGTTTGAATCCGGTTGAAAGCGCCAACCAGGTCTACCTGACCTTTGAGGCGTATTTCTGATTTTCTTTCCTCCATCGAACGAATCATGGGGAAGGCCGCCCGGCCTTCCCCATTTATTTTTTGGCTGAAGAACATGCAGCTCCAGACTTCCTTTCCGTTTTACACCAGCAGCCTCCTTCCAGTCCCCCATGGGATGTTCTGCTGTTTGGGAGGGGTGAGCAAGACGCCTTTTGCCTCCCTCAACCTGAGTTATTCCAGCGGCGATCTCTCTGAAAACGTGGAGATCAACCGCTCACGGGCATTGACGGCGGTAGGATTGGACCGACTCGTTTCGGTCAAGCAGGTCCATGGCGACCGGATATTCATCGCCGGAAAGGATCACCACCAGCGGGAAGCGGAGGGGTTCGACGCAATCATCTCCGACCGGCCGGGCACCGGAATCCTCATCCAGCAGGCCGATTGTCAGGCCATCCTTCTCTGGGCTCCGCAACAGCGGGTTGTGGCCGCCGTTCATTGTGGCTGGCGGGGCAGCGTCCAGGGAATTATCGGCAAAACCATCGCCAGTCTCAGGCAGCACTTTGGGGTGGCCCCCGGATCGCTCCGCACGGTCATCAGCCCCTCCCTGGGCCCCTGCTGCGCGGAATTCAAAAATTTTCGCACCGAACTCCCCGCATGGATGCACGCCTATCAGATGCGTCCCCTCTTTTTTGACTTCTGGGCAATCAGCCGCAGGCAACTACAGGAAGCGGGCGTAGAGGAGGCACATATCGATGTTGCCGGTATATGCACCCGCTGTGACGAGCGTTTTTTTTCGTACCGCCGCTCCATGCACACCTCCGGCGGCGTCACCGGCCGAAACGGATCGATGATCGGTTTGCCAAGCTCATGACCGGAAAAATTCCCGAACAGCATGCCGTCAAAATTCAAAGTCACAGATCAGGGGCGCGTGGTCTGAAAAGGTGACAGAAGGAATCTGGAAGTTGGTTATCCTCAATTCCGGACTGTGGAGGATGAAGTCCAGCTCCCGTTTGGGGGCGCGGCTGGGGTGCGAGGGCTTTTTTTCAGGATTGGCGCTGACCAGGCCGGTCGCCCCAAGAAAGAGTTCCAACTCGCGGATGCCCCAGAGAACGTTGAAATCTCCGGCAAGGATCATGGGCCGGTCCACCTGACGAATGAGCTTGTACAAGCGCTCCAACTGATACTGGCGGTTACGGTATGTCAGGGAAAGATGCACCAAAAAGATGGTCAGCCGCTCGGTACAGACCTGAATCACCAAGCGTTTCACCCCTTCGTCGAAGTAATGAAACCGATGGCTGATGATCGGCATCCGGGTCAGCACCGCATTGCCCTGGCTTTTCAACAGGGGCAGCCGTTTGGCAACGGAGGCGGAACCGTATTTGGTTTCAATCACATGATAGAAGCCCAACTTGTGGGCAATGATTTCCGCCTGGCACATTCGACCGGTTCGGAAGGAGCCGCCGTCAACCTCCACCAAACCCATGATATCGGGTTGTACGGAACTGATGAAGGCAAGGATCTGCTCCAGGATCCCATGGGAGTGCCGCAGGTAGCCTGCGTACGGGAAAGGAAAATGAAACCGTCCGCCGTTCCCGGTGGCATAACGGATATTGTACAGTAAAAAGCGCAAGAAATCTCCTCCGCGCTCTATCCGTGGGTTTTGCGCAGCCCGAACACGCCTTGTGTCTTACTGCTGAAGGCGGGATTCACCCCACGCCGCCCCCTTGCTCCCGAATGGCCATTGCCCTCCTCCGGAAGGCTGATCACTTCCATGGCTTCCGCCGGCGCCGGTTCTACGACAAAGCGATCCGGCTGCACAGCGGCAATGCCCTGCATTTCGAGGTAGAAATCGTAAAAGCGGGAGCAATCCTTATAGTAACTTTTCTTTTTCAACCACTTGGGGTCGCCCCCCTGGCTTCGGGTGTGGTGAAAGGTGGACAGGTTGATCAGCAGGGTGGTCATGGACTCCTTGGCCATGCGCTGCACATTGAACGGTTCGCCGAACGAGTGATCCACATCATCGCGAATCATGCGGGAGAGACGGTGAAAGCCCTGCCCGCGAACGTTGGTGTCCGGCAACTTGTACCGCTGGCAGGCCCAGGGCAACAACAGCGTGGCCAACAGGAAAAATTCCGGGACCTTGATGGGCTCATCATCCCCGCGATCTTTGCTGTGCAACCGATCGAGGACGGAGAAAACCCGCATGAGTTCGTCGCGGACGACCGCCCCCTCTTCCCCCTGAAGGTACTCCCGGTACAGGGGAAACAGCGCATTCCACAGAGACGACGACATGCACAACTCGGCCCACCTCCGGCTGGCACCGGATTGCAGGTCCTTGAGCACCTCGTCGCGCAGGCGGGAAGGCGGACAAAGCCGCAGTTTATCGCTATGGCGCCGCACGGCGGCCAGGGTTTCCCCCTCAATGGCGAATCCGGTGCGGGCCGAATGGCGAATCGCCCGCATCATTCGTACCGGATCCCGGGTAAAGCGCCTGTCGGGATCACCGACCACCCGGATGAGACCTCGGTCGAGATCGGCCACACCACCGGTGTAATCGATGATGGTATGCTTCTC
>JBFWIP010000119.1:0-7636 GCA_050255935.1 Desulfobulbus sp. | reverse complement strand
CCACCAAATCCAGAACGAGGCACGCCAGCTTTTCCGTGCCAGTTCGCCGGGATCACACCGCCAAACAAAACGACAACGAGGGCACCAGCGGAAAAAATATGCAATTCCTTAACCGGACACCGCTGGATATCTCCATGATGTTGAGGAAAACAGGCCGTTTGGGATCATCGTATGCGCTGGTGAGATTATGATCGACGTGCTGCGCTCCTTTTCCCCGCTTGCAGTGGCGCTTGTCGCGACGGGATTGCTGTTGAAGGTCTTACATTGGCTGCTTATCGGCCGGCATCCCGACATGGGCGATGAACGGAAATTTCCCCGCCAACTGGCCCTGCTGGTCCTGGCCGTGTTCGGGCTTGTCATCGGGGTGCTCCTTCTGCCGGTCAGTGAAAATGCCCGCAACCAGTTGATAGGACTGGTCGGCATCATCATTTCGGGTGTCATTGCCTTTTCCTCGACAACGATTATCGCCAATCTCACGGCCGGCCTGCTGCTGCGCATCACCAAACCTTTCCGGGTCGGCGATTTCATCCGCATCGGCGACTATTTCGGCCGCGTGTCGGAGCGCGGCTTGTTTGATACCGAAATCCAGACCGAAACCCGGGAACTCATTTCCCTGCCCAACAGTTACTGCATCAAGAATCCCGTTGCCACCATCCTCGGTTCCGGAACCATTATTTCGGCCACCCTGTCCCTGGGGTATGACGTTGCCCATAAACGGGTGGAGGAGTTGTTGATGGAAGCCGCCCGAACCTCCGGGCTGCGGGAACCCTTTGTGCATATCCTCGAATTGGGAAATTTTTCGGTGACCTACCGGGTATCCGGCCTGTTGCAGGAGGCCAAGCGCCTGATCACCGTTCAGTCCCAACTCTACGGTTGCGTGCTCGACACCCTGCACAGCCATGGGGTGGAAATCATGTCGCCCGCCTTTATGAATCAGAGGCAGTTGGAAAAAGGAACGCGGGTGATTCCGCCCCATCCAGTCGTCGAGACAACCACCAAGGCGACCACGGACGCCGAGGATATCGCCTTTGATAAGGCGGAAAAGGCGGAACAACAGGAGTTGGAAAAACAACGGCTCGCCGAGGAGATTGCGGCGCTGGATGCCGCGATCAAGGAATCGGCCGACGACGATCAGAAAAAAAGTGATCAGGCCAAACTTGAGGAAAAACGGGAGCAACTCAAACATCTCCAAACCCCGGATGAGAAGACGATCCCCGTCAAGGAGAGGGGATGAGAACCGCAAAAAGACAATTCATGGAGGCAGTTTGTTGACCTTTGGCACATGGAATGATGTCGGCTCCCTTCCCCCGGGCCCGTGCCTTCTTGCCGGCGCCGGTCCTCGGCCGATGCAACCGAGGTGGGGCAGGTGATGGATCATCGACCGGCAACAACGCACGATCTTCCCTTGGTGTGCAGTTTTCCCCAAAATGAGGAAGAGCTGTTTTATCTTTTTCCCACGGCCCGGTACCCGCTGACACCGGCGCAGCTCGCACAGGCCATTGCCCACCGGGCTGCGCCGACCGTGGTGGAGGCGGCGGGTCAGGTTGTGGCCTTTGCCGATTTGTACAGGTTGAAACACGGGAACTACAGCAACATCGGTAACGTCATGGTCGCCCCGAAGGCCAGGGGGCGGGGAGTGGGGCGATACCTGATCGAACAGATGATCGCCATAGCCCAAACAACCTACGGGGCCCGCAGGATCAGGGTTTCGTGTTTCAACCACAATACCGCCGGGATGCTGCTTTATGCACGGCTCGGGTTCGTTCCCTATGCGGTGGAGGAACGGATCGACTGGCAGGGGCAGCGGACGGCCTTGATTCATCTACGCATGACCCTGAAATCCTGAGTGCGGATCCACGCCATCTGATGTAGGGTGCACCATGGCGTTCCCCTTTGAACCTTTCCGGTGGGAAGTCAAGGATGAACCGTGGTTGTCGTTATAGGTGGGAAAATATAGATGGAGATTGTGGATGGAAACAGCGATTCAGGAGAAGATTGTCAATCTGCTCGGCCCGGTGGCGGAAGGCGTTCGGGTGGCGGATGTGCGCATCGGTTTGGGGTATACCAGCGTTCGTTTGGAGAATGGCCATTCGGGCCTTTCCTGGACCGCGCAAACCCGCTCCGGGAGTTGCAGCCAGGAGGCCAAGGCCGGAACCCTGGCAGGCCGTCCGGCCGGGGAACTGTTGGCCATGCTGTCCGGGTTTGGCCAGTCGCTCTCCAAATCCATCGGTCTTGCCACGGCCAATGCCCTTGCCTCCACCCTCGATCGGCCCCGGACCGTTTCGACCGAGATTTTGGAGTTGATCGACGTGCAGCCCAGTGAGCATGTGGTGATGGTCGGCTTTTTCGGCCCCCTGGTCCCAAGGCTGCGAAAGATCGGCTGCCGGCTGGATATCCTGGAACTGAACCCTGAAAAAGCGGGCACCCTGACACCCGAACAGGGAAGGGAGCCCCTGGCCACATGCGATGTGGCCGTCCTCACCGGCACCTCCCTGGTCACCGGCACCATGGATGGCCTGCTCGCCGGGCTGGGCAATCCGCGAAGCGTGGTTATCCTCGGTCCTTCCACCTTCATGCGGCCCGAGGTGTTTGCCGGTACCAAGGTTACCCATCTTGCCGGCGTCTGGGTGCGTGATGCGGGTGCGGTGGAGAAAATCGTTTCCGAGGGCGGTGGCACCAGGATTCTGAAACACCATCTGGATTTCGAAACCATCTGCCTGCGGCCCTGAACGGGGCTTAGGGAAATCAAGATTTAAACCTTCTCGTTCCGACCTGTCATATCAAGCAGTTGCTGACACATGGGTGACCAAGCAAAAACGGTTTTGGTCGCACATTGGTTGCAACTGCTTTTTTTCTTTATGATTACCACCAAAGCTCAGCTTGAAAGGTGAGATCTCTCCCGTTGGTCGAGATGACATCCGAATGGGGCAGCACACCCTCGGTGGAGCCGCAACATCGATGTCATCCCGAACGAATGTGAGGGATCTCACAAATCAAACCCTTCAACTGAAGTTCGATGGTAATCACATTTTTCTTTTCACCCGACACTCTTCGATTTCAGGCTTTCGTTTTTCCATTCCTGAACCGAATCCATCGAATATCTGACGGCTCAACCACATTTTATGGGCTTTATCTCAACCCGTTGCCCACCCGTTCTGAAAGAGAGACTTTTGGGATCATCATTTTTATCGAGAAAAATTTATAGAGAAATATTTACTTATTTAAATTTTAGGGGTATTCTAGTTTCACGTTCTGCAAAACGCCCCCCTTTGCCGGTTTCCATCCTTTTTCGACGGCAAAGGGGGTTTCCTTTTTTGGGGCTAAGTTATTCCCTTGTTGTTCAGCCTTCCCGCACACTGACGACAAAGGCCGAATGCCGGAGCAGAGCGGTCAATAAGGGCAATCAGGGACAGGCAACGGTTTGCTTTTCCATTGTACCCCGCATGTATCCCGGTATCCCTGAAGGCCTTGGCTAAAAGGCTGGCGCCGGGAAGAACCAGCATCATGATAAAAATGATGCACCCCGATGTTTGAGAGTCGATCACTGCATCGTTGAACATCCCTTCATTGTCGGTCCGGGCTCAACCGTAACAGATGTGGAGGGGGAGGGGATGTCTTCCCTGGAACGGCATACCCTTGTTGACACGGGTAGTCCGACCCTCTATAGTACAGGCCTTTGAGACGAAAACGAAAGCTTTCGCCGGATGCTTTCCCGCCTTGGGAATCGTGGCCCCTCAAGGAGATCACATGTGCCCAAAGCTCTTGCCTTTGCCGTGTAGATGACTGTCGGCATGGTGCAGCTTTTTTTTGTGCGCTCGGCGTGCCGTTGCCGCAGACAGGCTGCAACCATCTCGATCGCCCCGCCGACAACTTCCCGCATCATCCTCTCTCCATGCCATGGCCCGGCTTGTTCGCATCGCAGGCGTCCGTGACACGTTTTTACCGTAACCTGCGGCAATTCCGGCCAGTTGTCTTTGTGGCGCAGGATGTTCCGTTTTTCTGGTTTGAGAAGAAAAGAATTGGTTTCAGTTCCCGTGATCAGTGACGACGGGAGCGCTCAATGGCAGGACGGCGGTCCCGACAGTGCCGGGACCGGAGGGCCTGAACCGGAGAGAAGTCTGCCGAGGTAAAGGGAGAACCCAATGACAACGCATGAACGGAATCCCAAAACACGCTTGCCGCTTGCCGGAATACGCGTGCTCGAATTAACCCACAATATCATGGGGCCGGTGTGCGGGGAGATCCTGGCTGATCTGGGGGCGGAGGTCTTCAAGGTCGAGCGGCCCGGCACGGGGGACGACACCCGGCATCTCAAGGGGTTCGGGGCCGGTTTTTTTCTTTGTTTCAACCGCAACAAGAAAAGCCTGGCCATTGACCTGAAGCGGGATCAGGGCCGGGAACTGCTGCTCAAGCTGGTGGAAAAGGTCGATGTCCTGATCGAGAATTTTGCCCCGGGTACGGTGGACCGGCTCGGGATCGGCGCCGAGGTGTGCCGAAAGCGAAATCCCCGACTGATCTTCTGCGCACTCAAGGGGTTTATGCCCGGCCCCTATGCCCATCGGATGGCCCTGGACGAGGTGGTGCAGATGATGGGCGGTTTGGCTCACATGACCGGGCCAACAGGGCGACCGATGCGGGCCGGGGCCTCGGTAACCGACATCCTCAGCGGCAGTTTCGGGGTGATCGGCATTCTCGCCGCCCTTCTCCAACGGCGGCAAACCGGGCAAGGCGCGAAGGTCCAGTCTTCGTTGTTTGAATCCGTCGCCTACCTCATGGGCCAGCACATGGCCGGGGCCGCGGTCAGCGGTGAAGTGCCGCCGCCCATGCCCGAACGAGGTCGCACCTGGTCCGTTTACGAACTGTTCACCACCAGGGACGAATATCAGGTCTTTATCGGCATCACCTCGGATCGCCATTGGCGCCGATTTTGCGAAGCCTTTGGTTTTCGTGACTGGAGTGAGGATGCGCAACTGGCAACCAACCAGGGGCGGATCGAGGCCAGGGAAACCTTTCTTCCCGAGTTGCAGCGCCGCCTGCGGGCCTTGTCCCGGTCCGAGTTGATGGCCCTGGCCGAAAAGGCGGCCATCCCCTTTGCCCCGGTCAACCGGCCGGTGGACCTGTGGGCCGATCCCCACATGAATGCTTCCGGCGCCCTGGACACGGTGGCCCTGCCCGGCGGTGGTCAGGTCAAGCTGCCCAAGCTGCCGCTTCGTCTTGACGACCAGGGGTTTCCGCTTCGCCTGCAACCCCCGCAAGTGGGTGAGGGCGGCGAAGATATCCTGCAATTGGCGGGACTCCACCACGAGGAGATCGAGTCTCTCCTCAAGGCAGGGGTACTCGGCCTGTGCGCTTCCCCATGAAGCAAAGCGCTCTTTTTTATCAATGTTGAGATTTTTTCGTGAGGTACCATGCGTTTTTTTGCACGTTGCTGTTGCATCCTGGGACTGATTGTCCTCGTTCCCCATCCTTTGCCTGCCGCCGAATCACCGGCGGCCACGGTGCAACAGGCGGCTTATCCGGAGGATGAAATCGTTCGCCGCCGCGATGCCATCAACCAGAAAGGCAAAGAGACGGAGCGCAGTGCCCGCGGCAGAACCGGTGACGGGGCTTCCCGACCGATCCCGATTCCCCATGCCCTTCCTCTGCGGGGAACATTGCAGATCAGCAGTGGCAGCATTTCCACCTTCTACGGCAAGATCCGCTGGGATCTCAATTATACCATCAAGGAAAATTTTGTCGGCAATCTGATCATCACCCGTTATTACGACCCCCAAACCCGCCGATACACCGATCGGGAGGAATATGCCGTCGACACCATCTCCATGGAGATCAATGCCTCGGATTTCAAGGGGAAGACCTGCAGCAAGTATGAGGGCTCGCCGCCAACCTGCAGTCAGTGGAATGAACTGGATCTCTGGCAGATCGTCGACGGCGAGGAGTATCCGGGAAAAAAATGTGGAGTGGTCGGCATAACCAGCAGCGGTCGGACGGTACGATTGAAGATTGATGGCCCCAATATTCTCTTTGTGCCTTCGCAGAAAGGGTTGGGGGTGAAATCCGGCTGCGGCGATCAGGTGCAGAAAAGTTTCACCCGGGACGAATTCAAACGGATGCTGCAGCGGAAAACGATCAGGGTCAAGAAAGAACTTGGCAAGGCATTTCCGGGATGTCGGCCCGGATCGACCGTGACTCTGGATATGGAAATAGGGAAATGAGTTTTTGAAATTAATTCAATGATTTCTGTTTGATCCGCCAATGCTGATGGTTGGAGAAAGAGTCAAAAAACGACCAATATGTATTGCAACGGCAATCGGAAAGGAGGACGAATGTCCCTCCTTACAAAAAATGCTCAATAGGGGGGACGCTCACACGGAGCGATGATGTACTCCCGTACCGGCTGGCCCGATTGATCCGTTAGGGGCGCGCCGTTGGGGGCAAAAAGCTGCCGTTCCCAGCGGCATTTGCCCGAGGGCGGAGTGACCGGGTAGCGGTAGATCGGGGGGCGCGGTGTTTGCGGAGCGGGGTCAAAGGCCGCAAAAAAGGGTGAGGCCAGAAAGGATGTGCTGCGTTCACCAACATGCTCGACACCGCTGGTATACTGGGCAAAAACGACGTTTGGGACGATCAGGACGGTCAGGCCAAGGGCCAGAGACAATGTGCGCAGCATGGCAACCTCCGGAGAAGAGAAAAAAGGAAGAACTCAATTTTGATAAATTTTGCATCGCTTCGGCATGCGTCAAGGTCCGGGATGAGAATGTTGGTTGCAGCTATTCATCGGTAGTAGGGAGAAAAAAGGAATGGGACGTTGGATGGACGCCATGATTGGCATGGCCGGTTGTTTGGGCGTGTTGCAATGGGGCGCCGGGGTGGCCGCTGCGGCGGTTCCTTCTTTTGTCTGCAGCAAGGTCGAGAAGAACAGTGTCGAGGCCATGGTGTGCGCGGACGAAGAACTGGCAAGCCTGGATCGGGATTTGGCCGCGGTCTATATCCAGGCCATTGACCAGGTCGGTGAACAACAGTCCGAAGGCCTCAGGGTAGCGCAGCGCGGTTGGATCAAGGACCGTGACGATTGCCGAAAAAGCGGGGACAAGCGGGCCTGCGTCCGTGAGCACTATATCCGGCGCATTGCCGAACTACAGGCTCGATACCGTCTCGTTCCTGCGGAAGGGCCTGTGACCTATTCCTGTGAAGGTCCGCAGGAGACCATGATTGTCGTTACCTATTTTGCCACCGATCCGCCCACACTGATCGCCGAACGCGGCGATCAGTCGTCGCTGATGTATCTCCAGCCCAGCGGGAGCGGTGCCCGCTATGTCGGCCGGAACCAAAGTCTATGGGAACATCAGGGCGAGGCCATGATCACCTGGAGCTACGATATCCCGGAGATGCGTTGCCACAAAGGATTCGCGGGAAGCACCCCCTGAACCTGTTGAGGTTTGATATATTTTCTATCCAATTGCTCTTCGATTTTCCTGTATTGAGTTTTCCGCTGCCTGTTATGAAAATAGCTCCTCCATGTATCGGCAGTGTCGGACCCTTGCCCGCCCGGCCCCGCCGCGGTGCCGAAGCCGGTCCGCGGGAGGCCGAAGCTGACCCGGTAACGATCGATTCCAGATGTTGAAACCTCGGAGGGACC
>JBFWIP010000118.1:0-7724 GCA_050255935.1 Desulfobulbus sp. | reverse complement strand
TTAAAAAATTGCAAGATATACCAAAGAACAAGCCTCCCCTTTCTTCAGAAAGGCGATGCCAAAAATCGTCCTTTCCCCTAATTTTATGTGCACACCATTCATTTTCACGGTAAAAGGAACCCCCATTTGGGCGTCAAGCGGAAAATAATTTGCTTTCATCGCAAAAATGGGTACGATTTTTATATAATTTTTCATTTTTTCTGGGACAGGCATGGACGAACGACAACGACTCAAAGAACTGCTTCTGCAAAAATCCTATAAGGAGGGCACTTTTACGCTGACCTCCGGAAAAACCTCCGATTTCTATGTCGATGGAAAACAGACGACCCTTGACGCCGAAGGAGCCTACCTGTGCGGACGGCTCCTGTTTGACCTTATCCGCCAACACCCGCAACCGATTATGGGCGTCGGTGGCATGACCCTGGGTGCAGATCCGTTGGTGACCGCCGTCTCCCTGGTGAGCTATCTTGAAAAAGCGCCTATCCCAGCGTTTATAGTGCGCAAGGAGGCCAAGGGGCATGGCACCGGCAACTATATCGAAGGCAAAAGCAACCTGCAGCCCGGCGGCCTGGTCGCTTTGGTTGAAGATGTGGTCACCACCGGCGGGACCCTGTTGAAAGTGATCGACCGCGTCGAAAATGAAGGCTTCAAGGTTGGTTTGGTGGCAACGATCGTCGATCGCCAGGAAGGTGGTGCGGAAATCCTGGCGGCCAAAGGTTATCCCCTGAAAGCCGTTTTTACCCGCGAACAACTCATTGGCAAGGCTCAGCAAAGGTGAAATGCAAAAAATGTGGTGAACCATTGGAGGTGCAACGACGGTGCCGCCAGGTGCGGCTCCGTTGCACGGGTTGCGGAAAAGAATATCAAATTCATGAAGTAGCGGCTGATCTTGATCCCGAAATCGAGGCTGAACTCGAGCGCTACACATGTATCATCTATGACTGAACAAAATGGCTGACCTCAAGGTCTACGTCCGCGACAATGACACTGCAACATTTGTCTGCCCGTCCTGCGGAGCGGTCAAGCATTTCGACGCAGGGCGTTACCGCCACCAGCGCCATACCCTGTCGGTGCGCTGCCGATGCCAGCATGTTTTTTCAGTTCTCCTTGATTTCCGACGCTATTTTCGCAAACAAACCAGCCTCCAGGGCACCTACGAGATTCTCAGTGAAGGCGGCGTTGGTGGCGGCATAATCCATATCAGCAATATTTCCCGTGGCGGCATTGGTTTTACTGTCTCCGGCATCCACCGCATTGAAAAAGACCAACTCCTCCAGATTGAATTTCAACTCAACGATAAAAACAAGACCGTCTTAAAGAAACAGGCTGTCGTCAGAGCGGTCGAGCACAACAATGTCGGTTGTGAATTCAAGTGTAATGCTGCACTGGACAAGGCACTGGGGTTCTTCCTTCAAAGTTAACTTGCCGTTTTCGTAAAAGAAAACTTGATAAGCATTCCCTGTTTAACGAAGATGAATCCTGTTTTTCGGGTTTGTGTGTGCGCTTCAGTTCTGCGGTGCGTCCTCCCCCCTCCCCCGTTCCAGCGGCATGTCCTTGCCGACAATAACGCGCAGCATCTGTTGGGCTCTTTCCAGCAACGGTCCCAATGTTGCCGCATTGACGGCGCTGATTCCTACCCCGTCTGAGCTGTTTGTAAAACTTCGTTGCTCCTCCACGCTCAACTGATCAATTTTATTGAACACTTTGAGACAGGGAATATTGTCGAGTTCCAATTCGTTCAATAATTTCTCCACCACCTCCACCTGTTGTTGCCAAACCGGGTTGGATACATCAACCACATGCAGGAGCAAATCCGCCTCGAACAGTTCCTCCAAGGTCGATTCAAAGGCCTTGAGCAGTTCGTCGGGGAGGTTACGGATAAAACCGACCGTATCCGTGATGATAACCTCCATATCTTCGGGAAAACGAAGCCTTCTGGAGGTGGGATCCAGGGTGGCGAACAGCAGGTCTTCTGCCTGAATTTCGCTTTTGGTCAGCGTATTCAAAAGGGTCGATTTACCGGCATTGGTATAGCCGACCAGGGAAATGACGGGAACGTCACGCTTGCGGCGCCGGCTGCGGCGATGATAGCGTTGCGCTCCAACGGCTTTCAATTCCTTGCTCAGGCGGGCAATGCGATCGTTGATTCTACGTTTATCGATCTCCAGCCGTGTCTCGCCGGGACCTCGGGCACCGATCCCTCCGGTAAGCCGGGAAAGGGCGTCATCACGGGTCGTCAGCTTGGGGAGCATATATTTGAGCTGTGCCATCTCGATCTGCAGTTTCCCTTCACGGGAACGGGCGCGATGGGCAAAAATATCAAGAATGAGCTGGGTCCGGTCAATGACACGCAGATCGGTATGATCGGTAACGGAACGGATTTGTGAGGGACTGAGTTCCTGATCAAAGAGGAGCAGGTTGGCACCCAGGCGTAAACTCATCAACACAATTTCCACCAGCTTGCCCCGTCCCAAAATAAAGCGGGGATGGATCTGCTTGCGCCGCTGGATGACCTGCTCCAGGACCTCAACACCGGCAGAGCGTGCCAATTCGGCCAGTTCCGCCATGGAGTCCTCTGCCTCGGCACGGCTGCCGGTGGTCACCGAAACCAGGATGGCCCGATCTTTTCCCTGATCGACCTGGCGGGTCGGCCGTTCACGCACGAATTCCTCTTCGAGGGCTTCGATAAGAGCCAGGCAGGACAGGTTCTGGTGGGCAGGATGGACCGGTGCCAGGCTGGCCCAGTCCTTGCCGTCGATCTGGCGCGGAATGAGATGGACGGCGTAGAGCAAGTCCGGCAAACCATCGCGCACCGTCAGGGCAGCCATGAGATCAAGCCGCAGACAGGCGAGATCCATGATGTCCTCCTCGTTGATCGGGGTAGACGGCCCCAGCACCGTATGCACGCAGCGCAGGCCGCGAAGTCGTCCCCCGGTGGTTCCCACCTGGGCAAGGGCCGGAATGGTGATGCGATCGTAATCGCCGACGACAACCGTCTCGATCTGGCCGGACCGATGGATCAACAGGCCGATGCGCCGATTGAGTTCGGTGGAGATGGCGGCCAGGGCACGGGCAGTTTCCCGGCCGATGATCTCTTCCGGCCCCCCTTTCCGCTGGGCGAGCCGTTCGAGATCCCTGAGCTGTTTGGGTTTGAGCCCTCCGGTATTGCCGGTTACGGTTGCGATGGAAACACGCTCCTCAAAAAAATTGAATGATCAGCACGGCGCATTGCCCGGCGTGCGGGGAAAAGGTATGACATCGCGGATATTCTGCATGCCGGTGACGAACTGGACCAGGCGTTCAAAGCCGAGACCGAATCCAGCATGAGGCACGGAGCCGAAACGACGCAGGTCGAGGTACCAGCCGTACTCCCCGCTGTCGAGTCCCGCTGCCGCCATGCGTCCGGCAAGGACATCGTAACGTTCCTCCCTCTGGCTGCCGCCAATGAGTTCCCCGATGCCGGCAACCAGGATATCCATGGCCGCCACCGTCCTGCCGTCATCGTCAAGACGCATGTAAAAGGGTTTGATGTCTTTAGGGTAGTTGGTCACGATCACCGGAGCCTTGGCAACCTCCTCGCAGAGAAAGCGCTCATGCTCCGCCTGCAGATCGATGCCCCACTGGACCGGGAACTCGAAGGTTCGGCCGGACCGCTGCAACTCGGCAACCGCTTGCGTGTAGGTCAGGTGGACAAAGGGCCGATCACGCACCTGTTCCAGCCGGGCAAGAAGCCCCTTGGAGACGTGCTGGTCGAACAGGGCCAGGTCTTCACCGCAGGCATCAAGGACCGTGTTGATGAGGTCTTTGACCATGGCCTCCGCCACCCGCATGTCGCCGGCGAGATCGCAAAAAGCCATCTCCGGTTCCAGCATCCAGAATTCAGCCAGATGGCGGCTGGTATTGGAATTCTCCGCACGGAAGGTGGGGCCGAAGGTGTACACCCGGCCATGGGATTGGGCATAGATTTCAGCCTGGAGCTGGCCGCTGACCGTAAGCCCCGCCCGACGCCCGAAAAAATCCCGGGCAAAGGGGGCTGCTCCCTGCAACTGCGAGGGCTCGAGCGCGGTGACCGTAAACATCTCCCCTGCCCCTTCGCAGTCCGAGGTAGTGATCACCGGGGTGTGCACCTGGAGAAACCCCTGCTCATGAAAAAAACGGTGAATGGCAAAACTGAGTTCACTGCGGACCCGGGCAACCGCTCCCAAGGCGTTGGTGCGCGGACGAAGATGGGCAATGGAACGGAGGAATTCAAAACTATGCCGCTTTTTTTGCAGCGGATAACTCTCCGGATCGGCCCAACCAATGACCTCAACCCGGTCGGCATGGAGTTCGACCGCCTGGCCCTTGGCCGGAGAGGCCACCAGTTTGCCCTCGATCCGCAGCGAACAGCCGGTGGTCAGTTTCTTCACCTCGTTGGCATAGTTGGCCAACCCCTCCTCGGCGATGACCTGCATACTTTTCAGGCAGGAGCCGTCATTGATTTCGAGAAAGGAAAAACTGCCGGAATCGCGCCGGGTGCGCAGCCATCCCTGGATGACAACCGACTCGCCAAGCGGTTGCTGTTGTAAGATGTCGACTATTTGCAGACCGAGCAGTCGCATGATGTCCTCGTTTCAATGTCAGTGAAAATGCAAGTCACCCTGTTCATCTTCGACCAGACCGATCACCACCAAACCGGCGGCATCCGCGGCCTGCACCATGGCCGTCGGGTCAAAAAGCAGGGATTGGCCGGCCTCGACCGCCAGCACCGCTCCCTTGACCGAAGCCAGGGTTTCGATGGTACGGACTCCGGTCGCCGGTAAATCAAAACGAAAATCCTGTCCCGGTTTTTTCAGCTTGACCACCACCGCCCCGGAACGGCCCAGTTCTCCCCCCCGACGAATGGTTGCGTCTGTTCCCTCGATGGCCTCCACCGCCAGCACGCTACGATCGCGGACAACCACGCACTGCCCGATATCCAGCCTCCCTATTTCACGGGCAATCTTCCAGCCGAAGCGGATATCGTCCCATTGAGCGGAGCTGGGTTTCCTGCGAGTCAGGATGCCCTGCGGAAAAAAGAGATGCCCCAGATAGCAGGTCGAGGGCAGAATTCGAATCCCATCCTTTTCCAGGGCCCCGGCCACGGCACGGAGGATGGCGTCGTCCTGGCGGATATCAATCGCATTCCAAAGGGTAAGGCCCTTGAGGTCGGGGAAAATATCACGAAAAATGCGCGTTTTGGTGATGGTGCCGGCAAAAACCGCCTCCCTGACCCCTTCCTGATGAAAATATTTTATGATTTTCCCAAGTTGTCCCAATTTCACCCAGTAGAGGACATCCGCCTTTTCCTGGAGCGCGCCGTCGGTTTCATGGATATGCCCGATGGCAACCACCCGCCGTCCCTTGGCCCGGGCCGCCTCGGCAAAGAGCAGCGGGAATTGTCCGCCACCGGCAATCAGGCCGATGGGGGCGTTGCCGCTTTCCTCAGTCATCAAGGGTTCGTTTGACCACGCCACGCTTGCTGGAGTGGAAAAATTGCACCATCTTCTGCACTTCAGGGCAATCCCCCATTTCCTCCTCCAGTTTCACCAAGGCATCCTTGAGGAGAATCTCCGGGGAACGAAATAAAATCCGGAAGGCTTCTTCGAGCTGCTTGATGGTTTCGCGATCGATTCCGGCCCGGCGAAGTCCTATTTTGTTGATGCTGGCGATCCGCATCTGGTTGCGGGTACCCTCCATGATCACATAGGGGGGAACGTCCAAGCCGATCCCGGACATGCCGCCGATATAGGCATACTCGCCGATACGGCAAAACTGATGCACCGCCACCAATCCGCCGAGGTTGGCGTGGCTGCCGATCTCGACATGCCCGGCCAGGGTGGCGACATTGGCCATGATGACGTGATTGGCAAGGATACAGTCATGGGCGATGTGGCAGTAGGCCATGATCATGTTGTTGTTGCCGATCACGGTTTTTCCGCTCGCCTTGACCGTGGCCCGATGAATGGAGACGTATTCGCGAATTTGGTTGCCGTCGCCGATAATCAACTCGGTCGGCTCTCCTTTATAATGGATATCCTGGGGAGGGGCCCCGATGGTGGCAAAGGAGCCGATGGTGTTCCGCGCCCCCAGGGTGGTATGCCCCGACACCACGGCATGGGCGCCGACCCGGGTTTCCGCACCGATTCTCACTGGTCCTTCAATAACAGCGTAGGGTTCGACAATAACCGAAGAATCCAATTCCGCCTTGGGGTCAATGACCGCCGTCGGATGTATATTCATGCAACTATCCTTATCAAAACAAAAGGGGCCGTACTGCACGGCACCCGTAAAAATCGTGGCTCAGGCAAAACTGGCCATCAGTTCCGCCTCGGTTGCCAACTGTTCATCCACATAGGCCTTGCCGGCCATTTTAATGACTTTTCCTTTCTGCTTGATCATTTCCAATTTCATCACCACTTGGTCGCCCGGCCGAACCACCCGCCGGAAACGGGCTTTATCCACCCCGGCAAAATAGACGAGCCTGCCGATCATCTCCGGATCGGAAAGACAGGCGAGAATACCCCCGACCTGGGCCATGGCCTCAAGAATCAGGACTCCGGGCATGACCGGTTCACCGGGAAAATGCCCCTGGAAAAACGGCTCATTGACGGTAACGTTCTTCAGTCCGGTAATCGTTTTGCCCTGCTCAAACTCGACTATGCGATCCACCAAAAGAAACGGATAGCGGTGGGGTAGGATTTCCATGATCCCTTTAATATCAAGAGGCAGTTGTATTTCCCTGGTCTGCTTTGTCATTGTTTATCCTCAGGTTGCTCGGTGGTGCCGACAATACCATTCAACCGCTCCACCTCTTTACGCAATCGCCGCACTTCTTTCACCATCTCGGGCAAACGGCTGAAGGCTGCCGAGGCGCGGCCCCAATTTTTCACCTCAATGGCCGGGCAGCCCCCCACCATGGCCCCCTTGGACTGGCTGTTGTGAATACCGCTTTTGGCTGCGGCCATGACCTGATCATCCAGGTGGAGATGCCCGGCGACACCGGCTTTTGCTCCCAATACGACATTCCGCCCCAAGGTGGTGCTGCCGGCAATGCCCACCTGCGCAACCAGGACCGAATTTTCGCCCACCACAACATTATGGCCGACCATGACCAGGTTATCGATACGGGCTCCGGCCTTGATCCAGGTGACACCAAAGGCGGCACGATCGACACAGCTGTTGGCGCCGATTTCCACATCATCATCGATCCGGACAATGCCGACCTGCGGTTTCTTGTGATGGCACCCCATCCGGTCGGTGGCAAAGCCAAACCCGTCGCTGCCGATAACCGCGCCATGATAAAGGATAACCCGCTTACCGATAATACAACCCTGCGCCACGGTCACATTGGCATGAATCGTGGTGTCGTCACCAACCTGCACCCCGTCCATGAGAACGGCACCGGGATGAATGGTCACCCGTTGCCCGAGCGTGACATTATCGCCCAGATACACAAAAGCCCCAATGCTTACCTGCTCCGGGACAAGGCAATTGTTTCCAACCACCGCCGAGGCATGGACACCGGTCGCCCGAAAGGGTTGGGCGACAAGCGCGGAATGGATTCTTGCCGCGGCGACCGAGGGCTGATCCGTCAAAAGCAGGGGAATATCCGCCGATTCGGCATCCAATGGGGCGATGCAGGCCGATGCCTGGCATTCAGCAGGAAGCGGCAGTTGTTTTTTCTCGAGAACAAAGGTGATCTC
>JBFWIP010000117.1:2601-7725 GCA_050255935.1 Desulfobulbus sp. | reverse complement strand
AATCCGCCCTGGGCAACCTGATCGCCGATGCGCAACGAACGCAAATGGGCACCGATTTCGCCTTCATGAACCCTGGCGGTATCCGTGCCGACCTTGAAGCCGGCGCCGTGACCTGGGGCGAATTATATACCATTCAGCCCTTCAACAACTATTTGGTCAAAATGACCCTGACCGGTCAGCAGATCTATGACCTGCTGAATCAGCAGTTTCCGCCGAACCAGACTTCAGCCCGGATGCTGCAAATTTCCGGCTTGGAATACAGTTGGGATGCCATGGGAGCGGATGACGACAAAATCGTCGAGGTACGCAAGACAGACGGCACTGCGATCGACCGGTCCGCATCCTATACAGTGACGGTCAACAGTTTTCTTGCCGATGGCGGGGACAAATTTTCCACCCTGACGGCTGGGGCCGACAGGGTGGTCGGCCCGATTGATCTTGACGCCCTGATCGAATACGTCAAGAGCCTTGTCCAACCCTTCAGCGCGTCCATCGAAGGGAGGGTACTTCGCGAAAATTAACAGATGAAGGGGAGAGGGGCGAGCAGTCTGGATCGCCCCACAGAAAGGAAGCACGGCGCCCTCAAGGAGGGCGCCGTTTCTTTTTGCGAGGTTATCAAACCCCGGCATCAAGGATCATATCTTGAAGTTGTCGACAATGTTCTTGAGCTTCAACGCCAACTGCTGCAGATCCGAGGCACTGTTTTTCACCAGATTGCTGCTCTGAGAAATCTCCGCCGAAGCACTGTTGACGGTGACAATATCCTGGCTGATGTTGGTGGCCACGGCCGAGCTCTGGTTCACATTCGCGTTGACCTCTTCAATACCCTTGGAGGCCTGGGCAATGTTGTTGGCTATTTCCTGAGTGGCCGCACTCTGCTCGCCCACCGCGGAGGAAATGACGGCCACGATCTCGTTGACCTTGTTGATCACCTCGGTGATCTGGCGGATCTCGGCCACGGTGGTGTTCGTGGTCTGCTGCATCTCCTCGATCTGGTTCTTGATGTCCTGGGTGGCAACAGCGGTCTGTTTGGCCAGTTCCTTGATCTCGTTGGCCACGACCGCAAAGCCCTTGCCGGCCTCACCGGCACGGGCCGCCTCGATAGTGGCGTTCAGGGCCAAGAGATTGGTTTGCTCGGATATTTCGGTGATGGCCTCGGTAACCTTACCGATGGCCTGGGCCGCCTTGCCGAGTTCTCCCATCTTCTCCGACGTGGATTCGGCCTGGTGGACCGCTTCCATGGAAATGGAATGGGCCTGCTGGGAATTGTCGGCAATCTCGCCAATGGTGGCGGTCATCTGTTCGGCCGCGCCGGCCACCATGGTAATGTTGGCGGTGGATTGCTCCACGGTCGCCGCCACGTTATTGAGGTTGTCGGTCATTTCAGCGGTGGCGGCCGCCACCGAGTCGGCCCGTCTGGAGGTGTCGTCGGAATTGTCCGAAAGGCTGACGGCAACGCTGGTCAACTCCTGGGAGGAGGTGTCGATCAAGCGGGTATTTTCAGCGATCTGGCCGATAATCCCCTGCAATTTCTCAATGAACACATTAAACCACCGCGCCAGCTCACCAATCTCATCCCGGCTGGACACCTGCAGCCGCATGGTCAGGTCGCCCTCCCCCTGGGCAATATCCTGGAGGCCCAGGACCGCATTGTTCAGGGGAACGGTGATACTGCGCGCAAAATAGTAAACCAAAGCGCACACCAGGGCAACGGCCGCAACGGTCACGGTAAGGATGGAGTTGCGGATGGAATGGGCGGCTTCCAAGAATTCACTTGCATCCTGGGTAATGGCTATACTCCAATGCTTGAGAGGCACCGGTGCATAGCCGGCGGTCTTGTCCTTTCCCTTGAAAAAGTAATCCAACGCCCCCTCTTCCTGGGCCAGCATCGCCTGGGTGATCCCCTCCATGCCCTTGAGCGTTTTCAAGTCCAGTTTCATCTCGTACTCTTTCTTGGGATGGGCAATGATGATGCCGTTATGATCGCACATGAAGGCATAGCCTGTCCGCCCGACCTGGAGGGAAGAGACGTGGGCCAAAAGCGGCTGCGCCTTGAGCGAAAGGCCGAATATACCTAAGAATTGATTATCATAAGAGAAGATAGGGGCACAGATGACATAGATGGTATCACCGGTCACCTTGGAGACAACCACCTCGCCAGCCACCGGTTTGCCGGTCTGTTTCGCCTGCTGAAAGTACTCCATATCGGCCAGATTGACGCCCTTGTACTCATCGCCGCTGGCCAGTTCACCGGTGTACATGGCTCCGGTGGCATCGGTGACGAAGATGCCGAGGTAGGAATCGTCGAGCTGCTTGAATTTATCCTTCATCTGCTGGCGAAGCTGGCTTATTTCGGCGGTACTGCCGTTGATTCCCAACTCCTTGACCCGTTGACCGATCTGGCGGACATTGGTGTCCACGGCATGGGCGGCGGCGGTTTTTAACTGGGCTTCCAGGGTTGCTTCGATGAGTCCGGCCAGTTTTTGCGCCTGAGCGGCGGCATTGTTGCGGGCATTGATGCTGAGCGCGGTGGAGCATTTGGTCACGGCGAGAAAGCCAACCACAACCAACGGCAGGATGACCACCATGCAACCGCCAACGATAAGCCTGAATCCAATCGATCGAACGTTCATTTTTCCCCCTGATGCAGTGTTTCCCCAGAGAATCAAAGAGATTCATCCCTGAGAGCCGATAAAAAGGACGCTATCCCCTGAAAAGAGTCAGACGGTGTCCCGGTTTGATGACCGTGCATGCCCGTCCCCCCCCCCAAAAAAAACACAAGAACGGCGTTTCGCGTTTGGCTATCCGCCGTCTTAGCGATACGTGGTTCCATGCGTTCAGGGATTTCACGAAGCATTGTTTATGGTGTAAGGCAAAAGGCCTTCCATTGTCAATGGCGCCCGAAAATTTTCCTTTTCACATTGATATTTCGTTATTTTTTAAAAATCAGAGCAAAAAGCGGCAATGACCGGCGAAAGAGAAATGGAACAGGCCATTTTGGTCGTACCATTGAGCCCAGCAAAAAAAGAGGCTCGGGAGGGAGCCGCAAAAGGGCGGAAAGAAAAAAATCGGCATGATAATCGGGCCATACGACACCGTAAATTGCGCTACTTATAGGTGTTACAATAAGGTCTTCATTATTCTTACATGAAATTTTATTCTTGAAAAAATTAAAATTATCGTTTTTTTATTTAAAAGATTCTTGAGGCCAAAGCAGCTTCATGCATTGAAACCCTCAGTTTGGTAGGACCATTTTATTTATGGAAAGAAAGAGCACAGTCCATTTTGTACCGGTGAGCATGGGAAGGGCCGGGGAAGAAGTGGCCCTGCAAATCGAGGCCGCAATCCTGGAAGGACAGTTCAAGCCGGGTGATCGGCTGCCAAGCGAGCGGGAACTGCAGGTCCACTTCAACACCAGCCGCGGCGTTATCCGTGAAGCCCTGCAGGCGCTGAAGCAGAAATCGCTCATCGAGGTCAAAAAAGGGGCCAGGGGCGGTGCCTATATCCGCGAGGTCGAGGTGGCGGCAGTGGGTGAATCGCTGGCGCTGTTCATCAAACGCCAACCGATGTCGCCCCACCATTTGATCGAATTTCGCGAAAGCATGGACAGAACCATCACCCAGTTGGCCATCTCCCGTGCCGACAAGGCGGAAAAGGAGAACCTGCTGGAAAAGGCGCGCACCCTGGAGGAACTCTTTCACCAGGAGCAACTGGATATGGAGTGCTTGGCGGAGCTTGACCGGCAACTCAACCTGATGCTGGCGAGAATGACCCGCAATCCCATTTTCGAGTGGATCATGCAGGCCCTGCAAATCGGCTTCAGCTCCTATGATTTCAGCCTCTACCAACGGGCTGATTACCGGAGGCAAGCCGCGGAAAACTGGCGCCGTACCGCCCAGGCAATCGCCGACAACGAGCCGCTCAAGGCCCTGTCCCATATCAGCTACCACTACGCCATGCTCCTGCAGCTCCTGGAACAGGAGCCCAATGCCATGGCCCCTCCGGGGGAGTTGGCCGTCAATCCGGCGACGACATAGTTTTTTTAGGAGGAATCATGACACAACACCAGATGTACGACTTTATCATCATCGGCGGCGGTTCCGCCGGCAGCATTCTCACCAACCGGCTGAGCACCAATCCCGAGCACCGGGTACTGGTGCTGGAGGCGGGCCGCACCGATCACTGGTGGGATCCACGTATCCACATGCCCTCGGCCCTGACCTACCTGCTGACCAACGGCATGTACAACTGGATGTACGAATCGGATCCGGAGCCGCACATGCACAACCGGCGGATCGCCCAGCCGCGCGGCAAGGTGCTCGGCGGGTCGAGCTGCATCAACGGCATGATCTATATCCGCGGCAATGCCCTGGACTATGAAAAATGGGCCGCCTTGACAGGTCTGGAACAATGGAACTACAGCCATTGCCTGCCTTACTTCAAGCGGTTCGAATCCCGCCTCCAGGGAGCGGACCGGTATCACGGCGTGGGCGGCCCCCTCTACCTGACCACCCCTAAATGCGCCAACCCGCTGTTCGACGCCTTTTTCCAGGCCGTGCAGCAGGCGGGCTACCCGGTCAACGGCGATGTCAACGGCTTTCAGCAAGAGGGTTTTTCCAGCTTCGACGCCACCATCTACCGGGGCAGCCGCTGGAATGCGGCCCGGGCCTATGTGCACCCGGTGAAAAACCGCGCCAACCTGGAGATCCGCTGCCACGCGCTGGCCAACCGCATCCTGTTCGACGGCAGCAAGGCCGTGGGCGTAGAATACCGCAAGGGCAAACAGGTCCACAAGGTGTACGGCAAGGAGATCATCTGTTGCGGCGGGGCGATCAACACCCCGCAGTTGCTGCAGCTCTCGGGAGTGGGCAATCCCGGGCTGCTCTCGAGCCTGGGCATTGCCACCGTGGCCGAATTGCCTGGGGTGGGCGAAAATCTCCAGGATCATCTCGAACTCTATGTCCAGTACCAGGCGTCCAAGCCGGTCAGCCTCTTTCCGGCATTGAAGCCCTGGAACAAGGCCTATCTCGGCGCCAAATGGCTGTTCAAGGGAACCGGCCTGGGGGCGAGCAATCATTTCGAGGCCGGCGGTTTCATCCGCAGCAACGACCAGGTGCGCTACCC
>JBFWIP010000117.1:0-2501 GCA_050255935.1 Desulfobulbus sp. | reverse complement strand
TCCACCAGCCGGAAAACGAGCAACCCTCAGCCTGAAGAACGCACCATGAAACACGAGATGTACATCGACGGCCACTGGACCGGGGCTGAAAGCCGCGCCACCCGAACCATCATCAACCCGGCCAATGGCCAGGCCATTGCGGAAGTCGCCGAAGGGGCGCGCGAGGATGCCAGAAGCGCCATTGCCGCAGCCCGCCATGCCTTTGACCATGGCCCCTGGCCACGGACCCCGGCAAGCCAACGGGGAGAGTTGGTCTACAAGCTTGGTGGCCTGATCGAGGAAAACAGTGAGGAACTGGCCCGGCTGGAAAGCCTTGACACCGGCAAGACCATGGAAGAAAGCCGTTGGGACATGAACGACATTGCCGGCATCTTTAAATATTACGGGGGATTGGCGGACAAGATGGGCGGCGAAGTCATCGAGCCGCCCTCATCGGCGGCCACCAGCATGGTGGTGCGGGAACCGGTGGGGGTCTGCGGCCAGATCTCGCCCTGGAACTACCCACTCCTGCAGGCCTCCTGGAAGATGGCCCCGGCCCTGGCCGCCGGGTGCACCCTGGTGATGAAGCCCAGCGAGATCACACCGTTGACCGCGATCCGGGTCACGGAACTGGCCGAATCCCTCGATTTTCCTCCCGGGGTGATCAATCTCCTCCTGGGACCGGGCGATCCGGCCGGTGCTGAACTGGCCGAAAGCCCGCTGGTGGACCTGATTTCCTTTACCGGCGGCATCGAGACCGGCAAAAAGATCATGCGGGCCGCCAGCGGCAACGTCAAGAAAATCGCCCTGGAGTTGGGCGGCAAGAATCCCAACATCATCTTTGCTGATGCCGATTTCGAGGTGGCCCTGGATTACGTGCTCAACGGGGTCTTTTTCCATGCCGGCCAGATCTGTTCCGCCGGGGCCCGGGTGATGGTGGAGCGGCCGCTGCACGACCGGTTTGTGGAAGCGTTGCGCGGGCGGATGGCGGCGATCAGGATCGGGGACGGGTTCACCCCGGGTACCCAGATGGGCCCGCTCATCTCCGAAGCGCACCGGGCCAAGGTCGAACGGTATGTAGCCATCGCCCGGGAGGAGGGCGCCTCCCTGCTGTTGGGCGGCCGGCGTCCCGACGATCCGGCGCTGCAGCAGGGATTTTTCTACCTGCCCACCCTGTTTGACCACTGCCGCAATGACATGCGCATCGTCCAGGAGGAGGTCTTCGGCCCGGTGATCACCGTGGAGACCTTTGACTCCGAGGAGGAGGCGATCGAACGTGCCAACAGCACCATCTACGGCCTTTCGGCCGGATTCTGGACCAGGGACCAGGGGCGGATCAAGCGCATGTCCGCCGGGTTGCGTTTCGGCACGGTCTGGGTCAACGATTTCAACGTCTACTTCACCCAGGCCCCCTGGGGCGGCTACAAGCAGTCCGGCCTGGGACGGGAACTCGGCACCGTCGGCCTTGAAGAATACACCGAGCTCAAACACATCTATCAAAACTACCACCCCCAGCCGCTGCACTGGTTCGGTTGTTCATGAGCCGGCAAGAGGCTGTCACCCCATCACTGCAAAGGAAAAGGAGCCATGACCAAACGAATCAGTCCTGTGAAACGAATCATCCTCTGTACCCTTTTCGCCGTTTTTCTCGCCGGAACCTGTCAGGCCGCGGACAAGGCCGTACGCTTCGTCAGCGTCAGCTGGACCGGCGTCACCATCAAGACCGAACTGGCGGTCCACATCCTCAAGGCCCTGGGATACAAGACCTCCAATGTCATGGTCTCGGTGCCCATTGTCTATAATGCCCTGGCCACCGGCGAGGCCGACGTCTTCCTCGGCAACTGGATGCCGTCCATGCAGTCCATTGCCGGTCCCTATTTTGAAAAAGGCACCGTGGAGCAGTATGTGGCCAACATGCCCGGCGCCACATATACCCTGGCGGTCCCCGCTTATGTCTACCAAGGCGGGCTGCAGCATTTCAGCGATATCGCCAAATACGGCGACAAACTCGGGCACAGGATCTACGGTATCGAGGAAGGCAACGACGGCAACGAGATCATCCAGGCGATGATCGACAAGAACATGTTCGGCCTCAAGGGATTTACCCTGGTCTCTTCCAGCGAGCAGGGGATGCTCTCCCAGGTGCAGGCCTTTGGACGGGACAAGAAGTGGATTGTATTCCTCGGCTGGGCGCCACACTACATGAATGAAATCATCGACATGCGATATCTCTCCGGAAGCACGGCAGAGACCTTCGGCGAGAATGACGGCACGGCAACGGTGTACACCAACATCCGCAAGGGCTTTACCCGGGAAGATCCCAATGTCGCCCGGTTTCTCAAAAACCTGACCTTCCCGGTTGCCATGATCAACCAGATCATGGGCACCATGCACAAGGACAGCGACCTGCGGCCGGCCAAGGCCGGGCTGGACTGGCTGAAACAGCATCCGGAAATCTACACCCGTTGGCTGGAAGGGGTGAAAACCGTCGACGGCAAACCGGCTCTGCCGGTCTTCGCACA
>JBFWIP010000116.1:0-7751 GCA_050255935.1 Desulfobulbus sp. | reverse complement strand
CGTTTGAGGATGGTCTGCAGGCTGCGGAAGACGTTGAGGTAGGCGGCGGCAATGTTTTGTTTGCCCTGGCTGTGGTTGTAGTAGAGGATGGCCACTTTTTTGTCGCGGTTGGCCTTGCGCTGCAGGGTGGCCCAGTTCTTCAGGCGGGGGATGAGAAAGTCGATGGTCTCGTCCACGGTCTCGCCGACGTACAGGCGGCGGCCGGTTTTCGGGTCGGTGATCATCTTTTTGCCCAGCAGCACCGTGGGCTCGATGGCGCCGGAGAACTCGGGCGTGGCCACGGCCCAGGAGGTTTCCATCGGCCCAAGCCCCACCGGACTCTTCCGCCACTCGTCCACGGTCTCCGCATAGGGGTTGATGACGTTGAACAACGGCACATTGAGCCGGAGCAGGGCCGCGCGGATGTCGTCGTTGATGGCGGAGGCGAACTTGAGGGTAAAGGCGAGCACCATGTCCACCGGTGGTTTGCCGTTGACCGGATTGAGGTATTGCTGCAAAACCTGGGGCAGCGGTCCGAAACAGGGCAGCACCGACAGCCCGCTTGCCTCGAGTTTGCGGATCAGTTTGTCCACCGCCTCCACCTGGCCGACCTTGAGACTGTTGCCGTAGAGGAGGATGGCTACCCGGGGATGATCGGGCCGGTAGCTCGGCCGCTGTTCATACCAGGCGCGGTAGTCGGCGAGCGAAGTGAAGTCGTTGAGGCTGTCCGGATGGTGGAGGCAGGTTTCCGGCACCGGTTGCATGGGCTGGTAGCGCACCGATGTGTCGAGGTGGCGGTGCACGGCCAATCGTACCAGGTTGACCATGTTGGCCTGACTCATGTTGTGGTAGTAGGCCATGATTTCCGGGTCAAAGAGAAATCCTTTTTTCGCCAACCCCTCCGGGTCGCTCGCATGGTTGAGCGCATAGACCTTGCGCCCGGCAAGCAACTGGTGCTCGACCATGTAGGTGGCGAGATCGGTCATCATCACGTTGACCAAGACCAGCGAAGATTCGGCCACAAAGGCCTGCGCCCGGGGCTCCTGCTGCAGGTCGGCCAGGGTGAAGAACCGGGTCTCGATGGAGGCGGGCAGATCCAGCGACTCGATAGCCTGCTGGACCTGGTAGCCGTTGAGGTCGATTTCGAGAATGGCCACCTTGGCGGCCCGGGCACACGGGATCCACCCGAGCAACAAGACGACCAACACGAAAAAAGATGATCTGCGGATGTTCACGGTTGGGCCCCCTTGTCGTTTGTTTTATCACTGCTCACTCCGGCCACGAGCACGCCAAAGGCCTTGGCGACCACCGGCGGCAAAAGATCGGGCGTGTTGACCTCCGCCGGGGTGAGATGCGTAGTGCCGGAAAGCCGTTCCCCCTCGGCCCGGCACAGCAGGTCAAAGGACTGGAGATCGCTGATCAACCCCTTGCCCGCATCGTCGCTGATGGCCAGGGCGGTTTCGATGAAACCGGCGGTGGCCGGATTGTGCAGGGCCGACTCCAGCCGGCTGACCAGTTCGTCGTGCGGAAGAGGGGAGGGAAAGAGCCGGGCCAGCCGTTCCAGGCTCAGCTTGCGTTCGTCGAGCCTCTGCAGCACGCCGCGGCCGGTCTTGATCCCGTTCTGCTTGACCAGGGCCTCGGTCACGCCGGCATGGACCGCCTTGGCGATCAACTCACCCATCTTGCCGTGGCCGCCGGTATAACGGACCAGGGCCCCCTGCCCCTGGACCACGATCATCGAGTCGGTGCCGGTACCGGTGGCCCGATAGGGCCAGGGGTGGGTGGTGCTGCGGATGTCGAGATCAAGCAGGGCCGCGGTCTTGGCCTCGGTGGCGGTGATGATCGCCCGGGCCATGCCCTCCGGGGCCAGCTTGCGGTTGGTGAGGAGAACGATGTTGATCGTGCCCAGGGTATGCTCGGAGCCCACGTCCCTGGACATGCGTTGGGCATTGCCGCGCACCCCGGCGGTTACCAGGGCGACAACCTCGAGATCCTTGAAACGCTGGACCTGCACCGAGAGGTTGTCCATGTCGGCACCGGTCATCAGGCCGGAATAGGTGGCCGTGGTGAAGCCGAGATTGGCGGCGATATCCCTGGTCACCTGGTCCACGCCAAAGGCCATGTGGCCGAGGCTGGCATGCATGGGCACGTAGGTGTTGCCCACTGCCGTGACATCGCTTCGGTTGCCGTCGATGGTGGAAAGGATCGCCTGGGGCGCGGTGAAGCGGATCACCAGGGATTTGAAGTCCGCGTCGTTGACCCGGTGCTCGACCACCTTGGCCGACTGCACATAATCCAGGTCAAGGGAAAGCGTCCGTTCGTCGCGGATTCCGTTGGGGCTGACCGCCTTGGCGGTGTCGGCAAAGAGGGCGGGATAGAAGGAGGCCGCCAGCCACTGGACAGCCGCTCCCACATGGGGCGTGATCTGGCAGACGATGGCGCAGGGCAACTGGGTGACGGCCTGGTTGCGGACCGCATCGACCTCGTTCCATCCCGGCTGTTTGAGGACGGTGCGGACGGCCTCCATGTTGCGGTTGCAGCCGTAGATCATTTGCGGATTGAATTGTTTCCAGGCTGTCACATCCACCGGCACGAAACTGCCGTTTTTGCCCCAGTGGGGCGGGATACCGCCGGCGGCTTCGATCATTTCGTCTTGAAAGGAATCGTCGCCGGGACAGGAAAGCCCATTCGCCCCGGCCACCACCCGGGCAACCCGCTTGCGCTGTTCCCGGGGCAGTTGCCGCAATCGGTCTTGGACCAGGGCGATCTGTTCCCGGTTTTGCGCGATGATCTTTTGCGCCGCCGGTTCGCAATCGAAGAGCCGGCCGATCAGGGCCATGCGGGCAAAGCCCTGTTCGAGCGAGCCCTCCTTAAAAAAGAGGACCTTGGCCGAATGTTGAGAATTTTCGAGCCATTTCCGCAACAGGGCCTGGTGCGAGGTCGAGGCGATGATCAGATCGGGCCCAGTCGCCTCAATCGCGCCGATCCCGGGTTGAAAAAAATTGCCCACATCCGCGACTTGCAGGCGTCTGTGGATGAACAGGTCCTGCCGGGTCAGCCCCACCAGGACATCGGCCCGTTCGAGTTCGACCAGCAAATCGGTCACTGAAGCGAGCAGGCAGACCACCCGCCGGGGCGGGGCGTCCAGGGTCAGTTCCCTGCCCAAACTGTCCGTAACACTCAGGGGATATTCGCCGGCCAGGGCACGGGGAAACGAGGGGCCGGTGAACAGCAGCAGAAAAACGAGCAGAGAACCGGCGAAGAATGGACGGGAGTGCATGGCAGTCACCTGGGATGGAGGTCGGCTTACTTGATGAAATAACCGGCGGCCCGCCATTGACCGTCCTGTTCGAGCATGAAGGTAACGGTTTCCGTGGCGGATTTTTTGTGGGTAAAGTCCGTGGTAAAGGTCAGGATGGAGTAGTCGCCGTCAGGAGCCCCCGGAAGGCTGGTTGCCTGTTGGCTTGTCCGGTACTCGCGATGAACCGGCGCGCCCAGAGGCGTGCGCGCGGCCCGGATGGAAGCCGTCCAGCCGTCTTCGGAAACCGCGGTGCGGAAGAACCCGGAGGCGGTCTTCCAGCTTTCCCGGACGTCACCGGCATCGATCAGGCTCATCCAGGATCGGGCAGCGGCGACAACCGCTGCATCGGGTGCAGGGGCCGCGTGGATGGACGGAATCGGGAAGGCGAACAGCAGGGACAACACAACGGCATGCAACATCTTCATACGATCCTCCGTGGGTGAAAAAGGCTTTCATCAACACCATCCGGCAAAAAAAAATCCCGGATCGAAATATGTTCTCGATCCGGGATGTCCCTATTTTACCCGTGAATATGATGCGAGCGGGCTTCCGTCCACGAAGCAGGCGCTCAAGTTTTCAGGCAGGTCTTCTGACTCACGGATCATCCTCCGGCCGCGTCTTCCCAACTTGATCGTCAGTGACATTGATGCGGCGTTCGTCCCCGAATACAGCAGCGGGCCTGTCTCCGAATCGCACGGAGTTCCCTATTAAGCTCTAGTGAGCGCCTGAGAATAGGCCTTGTTTAGACGTTTTTAAGTGAAAGTCAAGAAAAAATATTTTGAGAATAATTCCTTGATTGAAGTTTGCCGGCTTACATCGCGTTTTTGTCTGCACCTGTCGAACAGGGGAAGAATGATGCGCTTGCCATGAGTTACATGAGGAATTGCAGTGGAGTCAATTCCTTGTATTGCAAGGAATTGAGGAGCATGGTCGAATAATATTTTCTTGACTTTTATCGGTTGATCGGTTCTATCCATTTTCGGTTCAGGTGTTCATAAGAACAGAAATGGGAACTCCGTGTGATTCGGAGACGGGCCCGCCGCTGTAACCGGGAACAAAGGCTGCACTGATGTCACTGACCGCAAGGCGGTTGGGAAGACGCGGCCGGAGGATGATCCGGGAGTCAGAAAACCTGCCTGAATCTCATGTGGAAACGACTGCGAGGACGGCAGCGTACCCGGACTTACATTTTTCTGCGGATAAACAGGGCTATCCCGGATCGATTCATCGATCCGGGATTTTTTTTTGCCCCAGCCACCCACGAAAAACCCGGCCATCCTCGCACAGGTGTTCAACCTCATTCTTGCGGGGCAGCCGTGTTTTTTCTTCGATTGTTTCTTTTCCTCTTTCTTTGCGCCTACGTGGTTCCTGCAACCGCGATGGGCAAAACCACCGAGACCCAGCGCCGGGTGGAGCAACCGCTCCGTCAGGCGGTTGATACGCGGCAATCGGCCCAGAAGGTGGTCGATCAGTGGCGGGGCGACCGCGAGCGTTTGACTGCACAATTTGAACTCCTGCAGAAGGAGATCAAGCACCTCAAGGAGCGGAACGGCGAGTTGCAGACCTCGGTGGATGCCACCCGTGAACGGCTGACATCCAAGCAGCACCAGCTCACGGAAATTGCACGGATCACCGGTGAAATCACCCCTTTTCTCGATGAACTCCTGCACAAACTGCAGGCCACCGGTCAAGACGGCCCCCCCTTTCTTCAGCAGGAACGGCAGCAGCGGATCGAAAAACTGCAGGCATTGATCAATGATCCTGCCGTCAGTGTGGGCGAAAAGTACCGCCGCCTGATGGAAGGGTTGCTGGTGGAGGCCGAATACGGCACGACCACGGAAGTCTACCAGGCCCATGTTGACCTGCAGGGCCAATCCACCCTGGTGGATATCTTCCGCCTGGGCCGGCTCAACCTGTTTTATCTTACCCTCGATCAGGGCAGTTGCGGGTTTTATAACGAGGCGTCCAAGACGTGGGAACCGCTTGGCGACGCCTATCTCCGTTCCATCAAGTCGGCGGTGGCCATGGCTGCCAAGCGCCAGCCGGTGGAACTGGTCACCCTGCCGCTGGGAAGGATGGTGCAGCAATGAGAGTGCTGGCATGGATGGTGGTCTGGCTGCTGATCGGTCTGGTCCGTGTTGCTCCGCTTGCGGCCGAGGATATGCGCGCCTTGCCGCTCCAGGCTGAACAGGCCCGGGAGGAATTGGCCCGCAAGGCAAGGGCGGAGCAGGCGGCGGCCCAGCAAGCCGCGGCCGAAACACGGACCAAGGTCTTTGCCGACCGGGCGGCCCTGGAAAAAGCGGTTGCCCGGCTCGAGGCGGAGAAAAACAGTTTGGCCGCCCGGGCCAAGGAGCTTGAGGAAGCCAGCACCAAACTGGCCGCCGAAGAGGGGACCGTCAACGAACAATTGTCCCAGACCGACGGCATGATCCGGGAGTTGGTGGGCCAGATCCGCATCAACGCCAAGGACCTGGATACTTTGATCGGCCAGAACCCGCAGTCCGCGGTGGGGCCCGCACCGACCTCGTTTCTGGCCGCCGTGGCCGAGGATGAACGGTTTCCGGGCATGGATGACATCCGTGCCATGACCGACGCCCTGGTCGATCAGATCAAGCGTTCGGGCGAGGTCAGCCAGCAGAAAGGAAAGATCGTCGACCGCTCCGGCCGCGAGGTCGAAGCCGACCTGCTGTTGATCGGCCCCTTTACCGCCGCCTACCGCCTGGAGGACGAAACCGGGTTTCTCAACCACTCAGCCGACGGCCATAAGCTCTATGCCCTGTCGCGCCTGCCCGGCCGCGGCCTGCAGCACCAGTTGGCCGATTACATGGCCGGCAAGAGCGAGGCGGTGCCCGTGGATATCGGCCGGGGCGCGGCGCTTCGCCAACTGAGCCATCAACTCAGCCTGACCGACCAGATCGGCAAAGGCGGGCCCATTGTCTGGCCGATCCTCGGTATCCTGGTGATTGGTCTGCTGATCGTCGGCGAACGGGCCCTGCGGTTGTTGCGCAACCGCCATGGCAAACTGCCGCTGATCGAGCAGATCCGTGAACTGAGCCGCAACGGTGACTGGCAGGCCTGCGAACAACTCTGCGGCCAGTGGGCCGGCAAGCCGCTGGGGCGGGTGCTGCTGGCCGGGCTCAAGGCCAGGACCCTGCAGCGGGAGGATATGGAAAACGTGCTCCAGGAAGCTATCCTCAAGGAGATCCCCGGCCTGGAACGGTTTCTTTCCACCCTGGGTATGCTCACCGCCATCGCGCCCTTGTTGGGACTTCTGGGCACGGTCACCGGCATGATCAACGTCTTTCATGTGATCACCCTCTACGGGGCCAGCGATCCCCGGCTGATGTCCGGCGGCATCTCCGAGGCCTTGGTCACCACCATGCTCGGCCTTTCCGTGGCCATCCCCCTGATGCTGCTGCACAACCTGCTCAGCCGCAGCGTTGACCGCATGGTCGGCGATCTCGAGGAGCAGGCCGTGTCCCTGGTCAACATTATCCACCGCCGTCGGGAGCAGGTATGCTGATCAGCGATGCCTGGTACAGCCTGGGCGAATACTTCCGCACCGGCGGACCGGTGATGCTGCCGCTGCTCCTGGTGAGCCTGTCCATGTGGCTGCTGATCGCCGACCGGGCGATTCTCCTCCGGCGGCTCAGCACCCATCCCCTTTCCGGCTCCCGGGCCTGGGAATGTATCCGCGACAACCGCATGCCGGAGCCGCGCGAGGGCGGGGCCGTCGGCCTGTTGGTTGCCCGTTTTCTCGACCGCCGTAGCGGCGATCCCGGGCTGGACCGCAATATCCTCGATGAACTGGTGCTTTCGCTGAATCGCGGCCTGACCCGGTTCCTGCCGTTGATTGGGGTGTTGGCCGCGATAGCGCCGCTGTTGGGATTGCTCGGCACGGTCACCGGAATGATGTCGACCTTTGAGGTCATGTCGCTCTACGGTACCGGCAACGCCAAGGGCATGGCCGGCGGTATTTCCGAGGCCCTGATCACCACCCAAACCGGACTGATCGTGGCCATTCCCGGATTGTACATGAAAAATTTCCTCGAACGCCGGGCCCAGGCCCTCCAGCGGCAACTGACCGCCACCGGCTACTCCCTGCGCCGTCATCTCCTGGAGACCCCATGCTGAATATTGCAAGCCGCCGCCGTTCCAATCGGGGGACCCCGGGGCTGGATATCGCCCCCCTGATCGACATGGTGTTCATTCTCCTGATTTTCTTCCTGGTCAATACCTCCTTTGTCAAGGAAACCGGCATCGAGGTCAGCCGTCCGACCGCCTCCACCGCCACCCTGGAGAACAAACGCTCGATTCTGATCGCCATTTCACCGGATAACCGTGTTTTCATGGAGCAGCGGGAAATCGATCTCCGCGCGGTACGGGCCAATGTCGAACGGGCCCTGGCCGAGAATCCCGAGGCCGCGGTGATCGTGGTGGCCGACAAGACCAGCTCCACCGGAACCGCCAT
>JBFWIP010000115.1:2039-7842 GCA_050255935.1 Desulfobulbus sp. | reverse complement strand
CGTCAACTTTGTTCGAGGCCTGGGCTGCGGTTGCGCCTTCCAGGGCCGACGAAAAGGAGGCACTTTCTTTTGATGCCGATTTGGACGATTTTTGTGTCCCACCAACCTGATTGACGTTCAGGTTGCCACCGATTTGCGTTCTGCTGGAGAATCCAAAAAAATTGACGGTCATCACGTTCACCTTAGAGAAAGGGATCAGGCTACAGTTTTCGACTCCGCAACCCAGTTATCGAGTTTTTCCATTACCGCATCGTAGGTTTTGTAGGAGATGTCAGGCAACCAGTCGCCAAAAGCTTTTTTTGCCTCGGCAAAGCCTTTGTCAATCCCTTCTTTGATCTCGTCAATGCGGGAGGTATCGCCGCCGGCGATGCCCATGGCAAACTGAAAAATCCGCTCGGATGTTTGTTCAATACCAAAATAGCCGTCTTCGCTGGTCAGGTCCTGAGCCTGCTCGAGAGTGATGGCATTCAGGTCCATTTCGCCATCATTCATGGCGATTTTGGTGTTAACACCCTGTTCTTGCAGCAGATTGGCTACCAAGGCGCGCAGCTTTTCATACCCCGATCCAGAGGCGTCCAGTAATTGCATGGAACCATTGTAGGTCAGGGTTGAGATAGATTCGCTGTGCAGAGACACCGATTCCGCAGTGATGGACTTACTGCCATCCGGGTTGAGAATCGAAGAAGCGCTTGAGATATCTACCTGTGCATTCTTGTACAAGAAGAATGAACTGTTAGCCTTGTTGAAGCTGATTTCATTAACCATTTTCCCGCCTCCCTGCAGCATTTTCAAGCCATCCTGGCTCGATTGATGGAAACCTTGAGTTCCCGTTAGCTTTTTATCGGATGCGGTTACAAAAAACTTTACACAAAAAATGAAAAAAAAAAGATGGGCTGGAAGAAAATCAGAAAACGAAAATCATGCAACACAAAATTGAACGGGAAATCGTTCGTACCGATAGCAACAATATGGGGGAGGGGCCGTCAGACGGGGCAACGTATTTTTTCACGTTTTTTGCGAAAACGAAAAAAAACCGGGATAAATGAATATCCCCTTACTTTTTGGGAGGCAGTAGTTTTTCCATTTGCCGATACATCTGGTCAGCCAACCCCAAACTTTGTCGTCGTGAGATTTGTGAGGCCATCTCCTGATCAATCATCTCCTGGTACATCTCGGTGGCGTGATTTTTTTCAAAGAGTCCGCCTTCGGGCACTGTTTTCCGCATCGATTGAAACATCGATTGAATAAATATGGCTTCAAAATCCTGGCAGGCCTTTTTCAGAGCTGCTCGATTCTTGAACACTTTTTGATCGGGTACTGACTGGGTTTGGGCCAAGGCCAAGCTGTTTTCCAGGTTTGTTTTCATGGGATATGAGCCTTTTTTAAAGGATGACCAACTCTCCGTGGAGAGCACCCGCCGCCTTGATTGCCTGGAAGATTGCAATCAGGTCGCGAGGGGTGGCTCCAATGGCGTTGAGGGCGCGAGCTATGTCACCAAGGTTTGCTCCCATGGGCATAACCACCAAATTGCCGGCCTCCTCCGTCGCCTTGGCGGCCGTAGCCGGTGCGGCAACCGTATTCCCCGCCGCGAGAGGATTGGGTTGGGAAACCTGCATGGAATCGGTGACCACCAAGTTGAGGTTGCCGTGGGAGACGGCAACCGTGGAAATACGCACATCCTGGCCCATGACTATGGTTCCGGTTCGTTCATTGACCACGATTTTTGCCGGTTGGTCCGGTTCGACTTCGATGCTCTCCAGGTCCGCGATAAAATTGACCAAGTCTCCTTGGAAACCCGATGGTCGCTTCACCTTGATGGATCGGGAATCCAGGGGGCGGGCAGTCCCGTTGCCGAAATGGGCATTGATGGCCTCAACCATCCGTGAGGCGGTGGTGAAATCGGTTTCCCGCAGTTGATACAAAAGGTCACCCGAGCTGGGGAAGGCATAATTCACTGCCCGTTCGACAAGAGCACCGCCGGTGATCCGTCCGGATGTGGGAAAGTTTTTCTGTACCTTCGCCGCCTTGCCACCGAAGGCTATGCCGCCGACAGCCAAAGGGCCTTGAGCGACGGCATACGTGTTTCCATCCGGGCCTTTCAGGGGGGTCATCAACAGGGTGCCTCCGGAAAGACTCGACGCATCGCCAATTGAGGAAATTTGCACATCAATGGTGGATCCTGGCCGGGCAAAAGGCGGAAGCTGGGCTGTGGCCATGACCGCAGCCACATTTTTTGTTTTCATCTGCTTGAACACATCATCGGTCAGGGCCATACCCATTCTCTTGATCATGTTGGCCATGGCCTGCTTGGTGAACACCGATTTTTTGATATCATCGCCGGTCCCGTTGAGGCCGATCACCAGGCCGTAGCCCATGAGCTGGTTTTCCCGAACGCCCTCGATGTCGGCCAAATCCTTGATTCTGGTGGCGTTTGCCGCCGAAAGGCAGGATATCTGCCAGAAAAGAGCCACAACCACAAGGAGGGAGAGTGCCGTTCGACTATTCATATCGGATTCCTCGAAGACCTTAGAAGGGCCAGGTGTTGTCAAAAATGCGCATCAGCCAGCCGGGCTTTTGCTTATCGGAAAGAGCGCCCTTGCCGGTGTAGGAAATCTGGGCATTGAGGATATCCCCCGAATTGACCGTGTTATCAGCAGTGACGTCATACGAACGGACGATTCCGGTAAGGTAGATAATCTGGTTTTCGTTGTTGACCGTGACTGACTTGCCGCCCCGAATTTTGAGGTTGCCATTGGGATAGACCTTGATGACCTGGGTCGTCAAGGTCGCCACCAGGTTTTCCGAACGCGTGGTTTTTCCGCCGCCGGAAAAGGCATTGCTGGAAGAGGCGCTGACAAGGGAGGATGGGGTAATGTTTTTATTTTTTTGGGCAACGGATTGCTCAAGGCCAAAAAGGCTGGAGATACCGGCGGAAATACTGGAAGATCGGTCGGTATCGGTGGTGGCCTCTTTGGAGGCGGAGGCCTCTTCCGCAATAATGACGGTGACGATGTCTCCCACCCGTCGTGCCTTGATGTCGGACAACATATTCCCTTCGTCGCCGTTCCACAAGGTGCCGGGGGACTGGGGTTTGGCGTCACCACTGACCGGTTCTTCCAGGGGCTCCGTCACCGGCGCGACTTCAATGTTGTGGGTGGGGGCACACCCGGTGAAGAGGGCAATGCAGACAAGGCAAAGGGCCCAATAGCGGTTTGAGCGAATAAAGTGCGTGAATTCGGACAATTGTGTTGCGCTATGATTTTTCATGTCAAAACTCCACGGAAACAACTCCGGGACGGTCGACCCGACAATATATCATCTTGCTGGAACTGATGTTTTTCACCCGTATCATCTCCCCCCGCCGTCCACTTTCCTTGGCCAACCCTTTGGTCGTGAGTTGCATCGGGCCTTTGTGGGCAACGATGGTCACCATTTGGCCATCCCGTATAATGGCGGGGGCGGAGATGTTGTCATGCTCCAGAACAGACCCGGCCGTAATCGTTCGGGCGGCCTCCAGCCCTATGAGTCGCTCCTTTGCGGTAAAGGGGTCATCCAGTCTTGTCAGGTCACGCTTTTCCAGGCGAATGCTCCGTGCGGAGATTTTTTCTCCCTTGCGTAGGGGGATTGCCGCAACAGCGACCTCGCCAAAGGCAGCCAATTTGCCGCGGACAACGCAGTTGCCTACAGGTTGTCCATCAACGAAAAAGGCAATGGAAAAACTGGTGCTCCCGAGAATGCCCTGCCTGGAAGGCGTAACGTTCCAGCTCAGCGTCCCGAAGGGGAAGAAAAGTTCATCCGGAGCATGGAGTACGTTCAGGCGAATTTCGGCCTGGGGCAGTCTTTCGCTGTTTTCTTTGAGAAATTGTCCCAAAATCGCCTCGATTTGTGCCCGTGAAATCCTGGTTGCCCGGCGTTCGACCATGATATTCGGGCTCCCCTGCCAGTCAATGCCAGCAACCTCCTTGCGATTCCGCAGGGAGTTGATCACCGAAACGGTATACAGATTTTTTGATTGTCCGGGGGCAGGGGAGGAGGCAATGGGCAAGCTGGCAAGAGTTTCGGTCTGATCACCGGCAAAGCGAACCTGGGCGATATCGCCAAGAACAATTCTCGGGCCGGTGACGGTTGCGTGCTCTAAAAAGCGCACGGAAATTTGTGCCAGCGCTTCCCAGGGAAAAAAGAACAGGATGCATATAGCCAAGAATTTATAAATCAATCCATTACACCATGTTGGTCACGGTTTGCATCATCTCGTCGGAGGTGGTGATCACATTGGAATTGATCTCATAGGCGCGTTGCGTTGTGATCATCTGGGTCATCTCTTCGACCAGATTGACATTGGAGTTTTCCACATACCCCTGAAGGAGGGTCCCGAACCCTTCGTTGCCCGGTGTGCCGACAATGGCGGTCCCGGATGCCTCTGTTTCACGGAACAGGTTGCGGCCAATGGCGATCAACCCTGCCTCGTTGATAAAATCCACCAGGTCGATATTGCCGAGTTCGGTGGAGGTCGCATCCGAACCCAGGATGGCGCTGACAACACCGGTTTGGCTGATGGTGATTTCCCGGGCATCCTCCGGAATGGTGATTTCCGGTTGGATCGGATAGCCGTCCGAGGTGGTGATACGGCCGTCACCATCCATCTTCATGTTGCCGGCCCGCGTGTAGGCGGTGTTGCCGTCGGGCAGGAGCACCTCGAAAAAACCCTGTCCTTCAATGGCGAGATCAAGAACGTTTTGGGTTTGAACGATATCTCCTTCGGTAAAAATTTTGGTGACGGCCCCCGGCTTGACGCCAAGGCCAACCTGAATACCGGTTGGAGATTTAGTGTCGGCGGAAGTCGGGCTTCCGGGAACTTTCATGATCTGATAGAGCAGGTCCTGGAAATCGGTCCGGCTTTTCTTGAACCCGGTGGTGGAGACGTTGGCCAAATTATTGGCAATAACGTCCATGTTCAGATTTTGGGCCGACATACCGGTTGTAGATGTCCAGAGTGAGCGCATGGGTGGCCTCGTTGGTTAATACTTATATGGTTTTGGAAGAGGCGCTGTCGTTAGCCGACAGAGCCGAGTTCATCGAGTCTTTCGCCGAGATTGGAATAGCTTTCGATAGCCTTGGTATTGGCTTCGAATATTCGTTGGGCGGCAATCATGGACGTCATTTCCTCAATCATGTTGATATTGGAAGTTTCCAGATTGCCTTGCAGGGTCCGGGCGTTGGCCATGGGCCTGTCTCCGCCTTGTTGCAGCCGGTAGAGCGAATCGCCGACCTTGGTCAGCTGTTCGGTGTCGTCAACGGTAAAGACGCCGACCTGCACGCCGATCACCGTCCCGTTCACGGAAATATCACCGTTTTCGGCAATATAGATGTCTTTCCCTTGAGTGGTGTCGATTTGGAGCGGATCGTTACCGGCTCCCAGGACGTTGGCGCCGTCACCGGTTTTGACAAAACCATTTTCATCGAGCATGAAGCGGCCGGAGCGGGTGTAATAGGTTTCCTGCCCTTTTTGCACCTTGAAGAACCCCTCGCCATCAATGGCCACATCGAGCGGCCTTCCCGTCGTCTGCATTCCGCCTTGGGAGAAATCGGTGCTTATCTTGCGGATGCGGGAATAGTTGATACCTTTGGCCTCATCTGTTTGCCGGGTGCCGCGAAGGATGGCGGCAAAGCTGATCCGGTTCTTTTTGAAGCCGCTGGTGCTGATGTTGGCCAGATTGGAGGCGATATTGCTCATCGCCTGTTCCCTGGCCACTGCTCCGCTGAGAGCGCTGTATTTACCCGATCCCATTGTTCCTCGATAGCT
>JBFWIP010000115.1:0-1939 GCA_050255935.1 Desulfobulbus sp. | reverse complement strand
GCGCTTAAGGTTCGTACAGTTCGGAGTTGATCAGTTTGACCCGGAGTTTCAGCAGAGCCTGGCTATGCAACTGTGAAACCCTCCCCTCGGAGACACTGAGCACTTCGGCAATCTCTTTCTGGGTCAGCTCTTCGTAGTAGTAAAGGGCGACGACCAGTCGTTCCTTGGGCGAGAGTTCCTCAAGGATACCGGCCAATACCCGGGTCATTTCTTCCTGTTCGAGGATTTCAGATGGAATGGGGCCGGAAAAATCCTCCAGGTTATCAAGGAAGGACCGGCCTTCATCGGAGTGATCCAGGGTTTCATGCAGACTGACACAACCAAGGTGGCTGACTTCAGCGAGGAGCGCATGATACTCATCCAGGGTCAACGACAGTGCCTGGGCCATCTCGTCGTCTTCCGGAGAACGCCCCAATTGACGCTCCAGGCGGAGCATGGTCTGGGTGAGCTGGTTTTGTTTGTCGCGCATCGACCGGGAAAACCAGTCCAGTTTGCGCATTTCGTCAAAAATGGCGCCACGCACCCTGTATTCGGCAAAGGTCTTGAATTTGACCCCCTTGGTGGGATCAAACTTGTTGGCGGCATCGATCAGGCCAACCATGGCGGCACTGGTCATGTCCTCCTTGGTCATGAAGCTGGGAACCTGTGGAATCATGCGTTGGACCACAAGTTCGACCAAGGGCATGTTCTCCCGAATCAGCTGTGAGCGGTCATCAAGAGGGGGGACCGGTGGAATCATTGATATCATGAGCGTCAGCGTCCCTGTTGACTGATCAGCGTCCGTTAGCGGCCGCTGAATTCGAGGAGTCGTTTCCAGAAAAACTGGATCGATCCTTTGGGTTCAATGGTTTGTGGTTCCTGGACAATGGTCCGGGCCAGGGCCTCAAAGGCACCGGCAGTTTTCGATTCGGGATAAAGTTGTACCAGCACCTGCTGTTTGCGAATGGCATCCACCATCATTTTATCACGTGGAATGGATCCGATGTAGTCAATGGAGATATCCAGATACCGATTGGCCACCATGGTCAGTTTGCGATAGACATCCAGGGCCTCGTCCTCGTTTTTGATGAAGTTGACGATCAGGTTGAAATGTTTCTCATGGAACTGGTTGGAAAGCAGTTTCATCAGGGCGTAGGCGTCGGTGATCGCCGTGGGCTCCGGGGTGGTGACCACCAGGATTTCCTGGGCCGCGGTGTTGAAATAGGTGACGTTTTCCGAGATGCCGGCCTCGGTGTCGATGAGCACGAAATCAAAGTCGTTGTTCATCGTGTCGAGCGCTTCCAAGAGGCGCATCTTCTGTTGGGTGTCGAGGCGGGTAAAACGTTGCACACCCGAACCGGCCGGCAGGATCTTGATACCCTCGGGGCCGTCGGTGAGGATCGCCTCCAGCCCTTGCTCGCCCGAGAAAAAATGATTGAGGTTGTGTCCGGGGGCGAGGCCGAACACCACATCGATATTGGCGAGGCCGAGATCGGCATCGAGAATGAGAACCCGTTTGCCCATGCGGGCCAGAAGGACGGCCAGATTGGCGACCACCGCCGTCTTGCCGACCCCTCCCTTGCCACTGGTAATCGCAAAGACCCGGGTGGTTGTTCGCTCTGGGCGTGTCTGGTTGGGCGCCGGTGCATTCATGGCCCGCAGGGTACCGGCCTGATCCGTTGGGTGTCCTGTTGTTTCAGCCATGGGTCGGGTATCCGTGGTCGTTTATGATGAGATCGGCGATATCCTTGGGCGTGGGGATGAGCAGGTCCTCCGGGACCCGCTGACCATTGGTGAGGAAGGATATCGGTGTATCATTTTTGTAGTGAATGTTCAGCAGTACTCCCAACTGATCACACTCGTCGATCTTGCTGAAAATAAAGTTGCTGATCGGCAGCAGGGAAAAACGGCGGATCGTTTCTTCGATTTCGCGCTCCCTGGTGGTTGCGGAGAGCATGAG
>JBFWIP010000114.1:5816-7901 GCA_050255935.1 Desulfobulbus sp. | reverse complement strand
TAACAATTGCATCATGTTGCAAAAGCCCCGGAAACGAGAAATGTTGCCGACACAATAATTGCCATGGCAACTATTTACCCAAAAAAAATCATCACAGATTCATCATGAAGCGAGCCAGCAATTTTTTCATCAACTGCAATTCTTCCTCACTGAACCCCTTGATACTCATTTTATAAATTTCCCAAAGAACGGGCAGGAGTTTCTCGCGGACACGAATGCCTTCCCCGGTCAAAAATACCAACAAAACTCTTCGGTCGCTAGGGGAGGATTCTCGCCGAATTAATCCCTTTTGCTCCATTTTATCGAGAATTCTGGTGGTATTCGGTTGATTTTTGGCAACGCGATCCGCCAACTCCCGTTGGCTGAGCCCATCCTCGTACGAAAGCTTGTTGAGAATAACCCATTGTTCGGGAGTGACGTCATAGGGTTGGAAACATTTCCAGACTTTCCCCTTGTAACGGATTCCGGCAATACTGATCAAATAGCCAATGCTCTCTTTCAAGATCACTTCACGTCCAGGTTGCATAGGTTCAATTTATTACTTGCCATGGCAACTTTTTTCAAGCCCTTTTCCCGAGGCCTGACAACGGCTTCATAACGAGCCACATGGCACAGGAATCCCTCGACAATTTTTCGTTCTGCCACCGGCGGCACAGGACTTCCCCTCTTTACAAAAATAAATTTGCTGCCCCCTTTATTTCCTCACGATCCGCTCTATGGTTCCTTTTCAGGAAAGTGATGGTCATTCCGTCCGCAAATGGGTTGCGGCGTTTTTTTGAACCTGAACCAAGAGCATTCACCCGGGCGTCAGTTTCGTTGTTGGTAACTTTCCGGTTCACGTTGGCTGTATCGAAAAATGACAAGCAACGAAGATGGCGTGCGGCAAAACGCCCGGAAGGGCGGCGCGATACCCGACAACAGAAAGGAAACTGCCGTTGCAAAGGCGTAAAGCCCGGCAGCCCTTCCGTCATGCCCGGTATCTCGCCCTCACGGATTCAGGAAAATCCCCTAAGGAGCACGATCATGGGTGACAGAGCTGGAAAAAAAGCAAAGGATAAGTCGAAAAAGCAGCACGATGAAAAGCTGAAGCACAAGGAAGAAGAACGACAGCATCGGCAACCCCAGAAAAAAGAATAGCTCCATCCCCGGGAGCAACCCTAGTTGCCCCTGGCCATGAAACTAAAATCCCCCGTCGGCGATCACCGGCGGGGGATTTTTTCTTCAAAAGAGAAACGCAAAACAAGCAAATCCGCCTGCCCGCCTTTTGCGTCTTCCGGCAAGAGGGTTGCCGCGGGCAATCAGGCGGCCCGGGCCATGGGCCGGGGCGAAACCGCCACATCCCTGCCCAGCATTTGCAACAGGATTTCAAGGACATCGTTGATCCTGCCGGCGAGCAGCGGAGAAAGGTCCATGCCGGTGTCCAGGCATTCCGGAACCACGGTGATAAACTGCACCTGTTGCGGTACCCTGCCGCGAATACGGCAGATATCGAGAATCTCCAGCATCCCTATCTGGTGGGGTGACATCCTCGTCTGTATCCCCCCCGAGCGAACATCCGTATCATTGAAGCAGTGCACCGAACCCGGTGCGTCTTCGATATCGACCACATCGATCACATACAGCTGATCGTATTGCTCGATGAACGGGGCCAGGAGAATCCCCCCTGTCCCGCCGTCGATCACCTGGACGTTTTCAGGCAACTGATATTGTTCTTCCAGGAAACGAATGCAGTGGACGCCAAAACCTTCATCGCCCAAAAGCAGGTTGCCGAGTCCCATGATGCCGATGGTTTTTTCCTGCTGATCCATGGTTGTTTCCCCTGAGGCAGAAATTTTACAGCACCTTGACCGTGGAAAGTTGCCCGCCCTTCGGGTTCAACATGTGCACCGCACAGGCCATGCAGGGATCGAACGAGTGGAGCGTCCGCAGGACCTCCAGCGGTTTTTCCGGATCAGCGATCGGATTGCCCACCAGGCACCGCTCGTAATAGCCGGGCTCGTCGTTGGTGCCGCGCGGACAGGCCAGCCAGGTTGAGGGCACCACCGCCTGGTAGTTGCGGATCTTGCCGTTCTCGATCACGATCCA
>JBFWIP010000114.1:2864-5716 GCA_050255935.1 Desulfobulbus sp. | reverse complement strand
TCGGATTGCCCACCAGGCACCGCTCGTAATAGCCGGGCTCGTCGTTGGTGCCGCGCGGACAGGCCAGCCAGGTTGAGGGCACCACCGCCTGGTAGTTGCGGATCTTGCCGTTCTCGATCACGATCCAATGCGACAGGGTGCCGCGCGGAGCCTCGTGGATCCCCACACCGCGCTGTTCGCCTTCCGGGAAGACCGGCTCGTTGAAGGTGGTACAATCGCCGGACTCGATGTTGGTGATCAGGGCCTGCCACTGCTCGGCCATGGCGTCCTGGACGACGGCCGCGCGGATGCTGCGGGAGATATGCCGCCCTATGGTGGAGGGGAGGATGTCCATTTCGTACCTGCTCTTGCCGATGGCGGCCATCTTGTCCAACATCATGGTGGTATAGTGCACCGCCGGCGCATGCCGGGCCGCATTCATGGCCAGGACCGAGGCCACCGGGCCGACCTCGGCGGGCTCGTTGAGGAAGGACGGCGATTTGACCCAGGAGTACTTGCCGTCCAGCTTGGCCTCGGCGAATTTGGGTTCGGTCGATTCGACGTAAGGATGCATGGTCCAGTCGCCGGCATAGAAGGAGTGTTTGACGCTCTCCTTGACGTTGTCCTCGAAATAGGGATCACGGGAACTGCTGATGCGGCGGAAGGTGGACAGGTCGCCACCCGTGATATACCCGCCGGGCATGGCGAACTGCATCCCCTTCTCATCCATGGGCATCTCGGGCACGGAAAGGTAATTGCCGTTGCCCTTGCCGTAGGTGCACCATTGGGGATACATGGCGCCGATGGTGGCCACATCCACCAGATAGACCTGCTCGATGAAATCACGGACCGCATCCATCTGGGTCTTGATGGCATAGAGCCGCTCGAGGGTGAGGGTGGCCGGACTGTCGAGGTTGATCGGGTTGGCCACGCCGCCGACCGCCAGGTTCTGGATGTGCGGGGTCTTGGAGCCGAGGATGGTGACCACCTTGTTGATCTTGCGCTGGTACTCCAGGGCCTGGAAATAATGGACCGCCGCGACCAGGTTGACATCCGGGTGCAGCTGCATGGCCGGATGCCCCCAATACCCGCTGGAGAAGGGCCCGAGCTGGCCGGATTCGATGAATTTTTTCAGTTTGTCCTGGACTTCCTTGAACTCCTGGACGCTGTTGCGTTTCCAGGGGGAAAGCTTCTGGGCCAGGGCCGCGGCATTGCGGGCATCGGCCTTGAGCGCGGCGGAGGCGATGTCCACCCAGTCGACGGCGGAAAGCACGTAGAAATGGATGATGTTGTCGGCCAGGCAGTGGGCACCGACGATCATGTTGCGGATATACTGGGCATTGACCGGAATATCCATTTTCAGCGCGTGCTCGACCGCCCGTACCGAGGCCATGGCATGGACCGTGGTGCACACGCCGCAGATGCGCTGGGCGATCAGCCAGGCCTCGCGGGGATCTTTGCCCTTCAGGATGGTTTCAATCCCGCGCCACATCGTTCCCGTGGACCAGGCGTCCACCACCTGGCCGTTGTCCACGGCGCATTCGATACGCAGATGCCCCTCGATTCTGGTAATGGGATCAATGACAATTTGCTTCGACATGATGCTTACTCCTTAATGGTTCGATTCAGCGGGGCTATGCGCACTGAAGACGGGGAAGACTTTGACAAAGAGGGTGTACATCGCGATCTCAAAGGCGATCAATCCATAGGTGATCATCTGCTCGCCGACGGAGGGGAAGTATTTCCAGCCGGTTCCGGGATCAAAACCGATGATGTAGGTGTTGAACCGGTAAAGCGAGCCGCCGATGAGGACGCACACGGCCGCGAGGAACAACAATCGCGGGTTGGAGCGGTTGCCGGGATAGGCCAGGAGAACGAGGCCGATGATCATCATCAGGTTTTCGAGGAGAAACATGTTCCCCAGGAAGGTGCCGGAAAAGGCGTTGGCCATCTGCCCGCGGATGAAAATATTCTGGAAACGGATAATCAGATAGAAACCGAGCACATAGACCATGATGCGCGCTATCTTCGAAAGCATGGAGGTTTCGTCGCCCAGCTCGTAGACGCGCGAGGAAAGGGTCGCCTCGAACACCACCATGGAAAAGCCCATGATCACCGCGGTCAGCAGGAAGAGCAGCGGCAGGGTCGAGGTGTGCCAGAGCGGGGAAAGTTTATACCCCGCCATCAGCATCATGGTGCCCAGGGAGGATTGGTGCATGGTCGGCAGAAGCACGCCCAGGGCGATGACCGCGAAGATGACCTTGTTGAGCCGCTTGCCGAAGTTCTTCAACCCCCATTTCTCGACAAAGGCCGGGGTGAACTCCATCCAGAGGACAAAGATATAGGTGCCGATGCACATGGCCACCTCGAACATGACCGAATGGAAGTTCATCCGCCACGGCAGGTAGAGGTTGTAGACATTGAGATAGCGGCCGATATCGAGAAAAACCGACACGCCGGCCAGGGTATACCCGAACATCGAGGCCAGCAGGGCCGGGCGGACCAGGGGATGGAACTCGCCCTTGTTGATGATGTAGACCAGCAGGGCCATGACATAGCCGCCGCAGGCAAAGGCGGTGCCGACGACAACGTCGTAGGCGATCCAGATGCCCCAGGGGAAGCCGTCGTTCATGTTGGAGATCGAACCGATGCCAAAAATAAAACGCTTGACTGCATAGTAGCCGGCTATCGCGACCACGAGCAGGCAGATACAAAAGGTGGGCGTGAATATCCGTCCGCCCAAGGGCTTGGCTTCATGACTCATGGTGCTCTCCTTGATCAGGCGCGGATACGGATTGTTCGGCCTCTTCACCGTTCTTGTTCTTCTTGGCCATGAAGATGAGACCGGCAAGAACGACCAGGGGATAGACCAT
>JBFWIP010000114.1:0-2764 GCA_050255935.1 Desulfobulbus sp. | reverse complement strand
AAAATCACGCCTTTTCATCTTCATGCTTGGCCCCCTTGCTGCCAAGTTTTGCCGCAAACACCGCCCCGGCGCCGAGCGCGGCACCGCCCAATCCCGCCATCAGCGCCACCGCCCCGCTGGAAGTTCCCTGTCCACGCTCCGCGGTGATGGGTGCATGATTGGCGGAAGGAGCCACATGCAGGACCGGGCTGGTGGAGAACTGGGGCATGGTGAAGCCGACGCCCTGCTGGGCACAGCCGAAGCAGGGATGGCCGGTGGCGACGGGCCAGCAGCCCGAGCCCGCATCACCGAACTGGGAGGTGGAACAGTTGGCATAGGTGACCGGCCCCTTGCAGCCAAGGTAGTAGAGGCAATAGCCCTGGCGGTGGCCTTCATCGCCGAAGGCGCGGGCAAAACGGCCGTTGTCGAAGTGGGGGCGCCGCTCGCAATGTTCGTGAATCAAACGGCCATAGGCGAACTTGGGCCTGTTCTCCTGATCAAGGGCCGGAAGTTTGTTGAAGGTCAGATAGTGGATGACGGTGGAGAGCAGGTTATAGGGATTGGGCGGACAACCGGGAACGCTGACCACCAATTTATCCTGCAGCACCTTCTGCACACCGACACACTCGGTAGGATTGGGATCCATGGCAGCGACGCCGCCCCAGGAGGCACAAGAACCCACGGCAATCACCGCCCCGGCCTTGGGGCCGATCTCCCGCACCACATCGACGAAATTCTTGCCGCCGACACGGCAGTAGATGCCGCCATCCTTCAGGGGAACCGCACCCTCGATCACGAGGATGAACTTGCCGTAGTTGGTCTCGACCGCATGCTCCAGGGCCGCTTCCGCCTGATGACCGGCCCCGGCGGAGAGGGTCTCGTGGAAGTCCAGGGAAATGAGGTCAATGATGAGCTTTTCCAGGGACGGATGCTCCGAGCGCAGCAGGGACATGGAGCAGCCGGTGCATTCGGAACCGTGCAGCCAAATGACCGGCGGCCTGTTCGGATTAGTGATGGCGTTGGCTATTTTCGGCGCCACTCCATCGGGGAGTGCCAGGCCGGCGGCCACCGCCGAACAAAATTTCATGAAATCCCGGCGGGAGACGCCCCCCAACCGTTGCTGCATCTGGTCAAATTCTTTCTCTCTCATACACGTTCTCCTGATGGGCGGCACGGTGAACACCGCAATGCACCGGATGCCGACGGGGAGATTGCCGGGACGCCTTGCACGCGCCTTGCGTTCCTTCTTCAAGGTGTCCGCGCCGATCTCCACCATGGCATCGAGCATACCGCTCCACTACTTTTCTCTATTTGCACCTTTTGCACAATACGACACATACGAACAACACTCTAATATCTTCACCATAGGCTACCCCTTGCACAATTTGCCGGGCAGGCACCCCGAAAGCACCACCCCCAAAACATTACAGCCCAGGATCCTCATTTGAATTATCAATATAACAAATCAAATTTATTAAAAAAAATATCTGACAAATCCACAGCTACACTTCCGTAAGCCGCTCGCTCGCTTTAACCACATAACAAAGCGTGCGTCCATTTTCTCCGCAGCACATAACACATTTTGCACAACTTACATATTCTTTTTCCTTATCGTTGATCATTTTTAGTGAACAGATATATCTATCCGGCTGTTGATGCACATCGCTGACAGGTGATGCTTTTCCTCCCCGCACCGCCTTCCCCCTGTTGTTTCTCAGGAAAGGATGAGGGGCCCGGCACTGAACAGAAGCGCTCCATTCCCGGAAACAGCCCCGGAAGTTATCCCTGGCCAGGCAATAAAAAAAAATCCCCCGCCGACAACCGCCGGCGGGGGATTTTTTTTGCCCAAAATGGCAAACCTGCTGTTATGCTGGCCGCAGCGTTGCGCCTGCATGAAGCGCATTGGCCTCCCTGCGGCACACCGAGGCATTTTTTGATTTTTCAGACAGTTTTCAAATTCAAAACAGGGTCTGGCGGGATACCGGGACGGGCGGAAACTCCCCATCCGCGATCATCGAAATTGGAGTGAAGGGATGAAAAAAAATACCCACGAGTGCGCTGTCTGCAAAAAGACATTCAACGCCAAGGATGTGATGTCGGCCCATCTGATCCGGGATTCGGTCTATGCGCTTATCCGCAAGGACCATCCGGACTGCACCGATGACAGTTATATTTGCCGCGCCGATTTATCCGCCTACCGCACCAAATATGTGCATATGCTGCTTGAATCGGAAAAAGGCGAACTTTCGGAACTTGAGCAGGAAGTCATCAACAGCCTGCAAAAGCACGACCTGATCTCGCTCAATGTTGACAACGAATTCGAGCAGGACTGGACCACTGGCGAAAAATTGGCCGACAGGATCGCCGCCTTTGGGGGGAGCTGGACCTTTCTTATTGTCTTCTCGCTCTTCATCAGCTTCTGGATCATCCTCAACACCATCCCCCTGCTGTGGCGGCCCGTTGACCCCTATCCCTTCATCCTCCTGAACCTGCTGCTTTCCTGCCTTGCCGCGGTCCAGGCGCCGATCATCATGATGAGCCAGAACCGCCAGGAAGCCAAGGACCGGCTCCGGGCCCAACATGACTACCAGGTCAATCTCAAGGCCGAATTGGAGATCAGGCAGATTCATGAAAAATTGGACCACCTGCTCTCCAAGCAATGGGAGCGGCTGGTCCAGATTCAGGAAGTGCAAGTCGAACAGCTCTCCGAAATCAGCCAACTGAAAAAACGCGGAACCGTATAGGAGACCTTATATCCGGGGGACGATCATTTCCTGCCGCCTTC
>JBFWIP010000113.1:0-7918 GCA_050255935.1 Desulfobulbus sp. | reverse complement strand
TGACTGTGCCGGAGAAGAGAAATCAAGAGTTATTCCCCTGGACAGGCCCGATGAGACGTTTTCCGTGGATTTTGCCACCGATCTTGAATTCAGCGACAGTGATGTGCTGGTGATAGCCGGAATGGCGGGTCAGGATTTCCGCCGGTTCAGGATCAGCGGTGACGACCGGTTCGAACTGCCGCACCTGTTGGCCCGCCATTACGACGGACGCGGCATTGTCCGCATGCCGAGCGGCGGTATCGGTTTCTGGACCGAACAAGGTTTCGGCCGGGCCGTTCTGGCGCGGATGCGCTATGTCCGCGAGGGGCGGGTGATCAGCTTCCGCCTCGACAGCGGCCGATTCCAGACGATCTGGGGACGGCTGTTCGTCGATGCCTGCATTCCCAAGGGAACCGAGGTCAAGGTGCGCTGCCTGACCCTGGACGAGGTGCCGGAGGAGGCCCAAGGCGTGGACCGGACCCCGCCGGTGAATACGGTGGCCGCCACCGTGTACCGGCCGGACCTGTCGCCGCCCATGCCGCCGGCAACCTTTCTGGCAGCCGCCTCCGAACAGCGGAGCCTGCACCGCCGTGCCACCGGTCCCGAGATCCCCTGGAAATGCGCTGATCCGGACACCGCGTATGCCACCTATGAGGCCCCGGTGATTGCCGGGCCGGGGCGCTATCTCTGGGTGGTGCTGGAGTTCAAGGGCACCACCCGGCTGACCCCCAGGGTGCGGAGCCTGCGGGTGGAATATCCGGCCCACGACCTCCTGCGCCGCCTGCCCCGGATCTATTCCAGGGAGGAGGCGGCAGCGGATTTCCTGCGCCGTTACCTGTCGATCACGGAAGGGGCCTTGCGGGAAATCGATCTGCGGGCGGTCTGCCGCAACGTGCTGCTCGATCCCGAGGCCACGCCCCGCGAGGCCTTGCCCTGGCTGGCCGGGTTCATCGGCCTCGCCCTGGACGACCGCTGGCCGCTTGCGGCCAGGCGAACCCTGATCAGGAACGGGGTGCGGCTGTTCCGTTTCCGGGGCACGGTGGCCGGGTTGAAGGAGTTTATCGAGATCTATCTCGGCCGGTCCGTTGTCATCATCGAACATTTCAAGGTCAGGGGACTGGGCGGCGCCATTGTCGGCGAGGCGGATGCCCTGGCCTCCCGGGCCGTGCTCGGCGCCGGCTTTCGCGTTGGCGGTAAGGTGGGCGAAACAGGTGCGGTGTCGGTGAGCGAGGAGAGCATCGAGGACGGGTTTGCCTCCCATGCCCACCGGTTCAGCCTGGTTGTTCCGGTCGCGCTCGATCTGGAAAAACTGGAGGTGATCCGGCATATCCTCGACCTCCATCGGCCCTGCCACACCCTATACGATATTTGTTCTGTGGATGCGGGTATGAAGGCGGGTATCGGGCTTTATGTGGGGTTGACGAGCATGGTTGGCCGGACCTCGGGATTCGGCCAATTGCAGGCCGGCGGTTCCCTGCTGGGTCGCCGGGACATTGTCGGCCGCCCGGTGGCCGGGACCCGTGCCGGAAGCAGCCGGCTCGGCGAGGACAGCCGGGTTGGCTGAGGGGTGTCTTTAAGCGGGAGGGGAGGCCTGAGCGATGGAAGCACTGCAGATTGCCCGGTTTCAGGCACAATATCATCTCGCCCCGGCCCAGGCCGGAGAGAAGGAGCGGCTGGACCGGCTGCTCGCCGAGATGCTGGATGGTTCCCTGGCCCTGGCCCTGGAACGGTTGGGCATTCCGCCCCGGGAAGAGATCTGCATCCGCCGGATCCAGGCACCGGTGCGGCTGAGGATGGCGGCCAACGACAGCGATCTGGTCCTTGATTGGAGCCTGGGCCTGGCCGAAGCCTTCCGCACGGTCATCGCCAACAATGATCCGGCCAACGTGGTCCGCTATCCTTCCCGCTTCCACGGGCTGGTTGATTTCGCCGATGGCGTGGCCAGGGGGGACCTGCAGCGCGCCTGGGCCTGGCACCAACTCGGGTTTTCGGTGCCATCCCGGCTGGATTCCCTGGTGGAGGCGGCAGAGGGGCTTGTAACTTCGTTGATGAACGAACCCGCCTGGATCGTCCCTATTCTGTCGCGGTTGAGCGATAACGGCGCGATCGACAGCCTGCTGGGCCGTCTGCCCGTGGTCTGGTGGCAGGATCTGGCCAGGGCCGCCCTGACGGCCCATGGCGTGGCCACGCCGGTTCCGGATTTGGGGGCGGGACATGGGGCCATCGGCAATCGACAAGGCGTTGCCGCCCGCATCGTGCGGGCATCTTCCCTGGCCTCGGTGGTGGATCGCCAACCGGCATGGTTCTCGAATCAGGTGGAGTTGCTTTCGGGCTGGTCGATATTCGTCATCCTTGAGGCGGAGCCGGCGGTGTTCCTGGGGGGGACCCAGGAGGCGGCACAGGTGCAGGCCGGGGTTCAGGCAGCGCTGGGACGGAAAATCGGCATGGCCGAACCGGTGAGTCCAGTCTTCTCCGAAGCCGCAGGAGAGACGGAAGCCAAAAATCTTGCCGGTGCCGGGAAGACCCCCGAAACCTCAAGGGGGGTGGGCAATCCGGCGTTCACTGACGGAACGGGCGGGAGTCCAGGGAAGAAACTCCCCAATACACCTCAGGCCCTATTGGATCGCCAAAACGTAACCGGGGCGGGGAAGCGGCACTCCGGGGCAATCGGGTTAGATGAATCCGGCCTCCGGACGCCGGATGAAGAACCGGCGAAAATAACAGCGATTGGAAGCGAGCCCGCGGCTGTACCCGATCCCAGCCCCCTGGTGCGTAGCCAGGGATACAGCGAATACGGGGGCCTGCTTTTCCTGGTGCTGCTTCTGGAACAGGCGGGGGTGGTCGATGCAATCGTCCGCGCGGAACAGTTCGGCAGGCGTTCGTTGCGCTGGTTCCTCCATGGACTGGCGCTGCACCTGCTGCCCATCCCGGCAAACGACCCGGCGGCCTTGGCGTTCTGCGGGTTGCGGCCCGATGATCCCGTGCCGGGCAGGGACGAACCCGGGCCGGATGAAACGGAAAAGCGGCTGTTGGCCGAGTGGCGGCGGACCATCGTCGAACAGCTGGCCGGTCTCATGAACCGCAATCATTGGCAGATGGAACCCGAGCGGATCCTGCACAGGGTTTGCTGCCGCAATGCCCGCATAATAGCCGATCCCGGCTGGTTCGAGGTGATTTTTTCCATCCGGGAGGTGGTGACCGAGGTCCGGCGGGCGGGTTTGGATCTTGATCCGGGGTTTGTCCCCTGGCTCGGGGTGGTTATCAAATTCCACTATGAATGATGATGCGGCAAACCGGGGAACAAAGCGCGAGCAGTGAAATTTTGCTGGAGGTCGGACTGCTGGCCGGTCGCCTGGCCGGTTTTCTGCGGGAAAAATTCGCGGGCAACCAAAAGGAATTGGAAGGATCGCTGCGTTTTCTCGACCACGCCTTTGCCGGCGTTACCGAGGGCAAGCCTCCGGAACAATGGCAGGGAAGCCTGGCTGACCGGATCGATCCCGCGGCCAGCCATCCCCTGCACCTGGTGTTGGGCGGGTTCGGCTTCTCGCCCTGCGAAGCGGATCTGCTGCTGCTGGCCGGCATGGCCGAGGAACACGAGGGGTTTGCCGATATTTTCCGGACCCTGCATCCCCGCAACCAGCCTTGGCCCACGGTCGGGCTTGCGGCCCAGTTCCTCTGCGCAGGACCCGAGGAGCGCGCCGCCCTGCGCACGCTGCTGACAACCGGTCCCGCGGTGCGCTCCGGTGTCCTCCGCTTGGACGGTGACGAGCCGTTTTTTCTGCAAAACCTGCTGGTCGGCGAGACGCTCTGGCCGGTGCTCCACGGCATCGACGCCTGGCCCACGGCCCTGACCAGGGAGGAGGGCGCGGTCAGCCGCCATGGCCTGGAGGACTGGCTGGGCGAGCCCGGCGTGCACAAGGCCATGGCCGCCTTGCAGGCAGCGGCCAACTGCACGATTCTGGTGCTGGGCAACGATGAGGAGTCCGCCTTCCAACGGGGCTCGGCCCTTGCCCTGGAAGCCGGGGTGCGGAGCCTACGGATACGGCTGCCCGCCGACCCTCCGGCCGGTCTGGACCGGCTCATCGGGGTACATGCCCTGGCCCGGGGCGCAGTGCCGGTGCTGTGTCTGGCCCGACGGGAAGAACCCGGCCAGGCAAGGGTGCCGCAATTCGACGGATTTCCGGCTCCGGTTATCCTCTGTTCCATGGACGGGGTTGGGGCGATCTCCCGCCACCGGCCCCTGGTGACAGTCCGCTGCAGCCGTCTCACCCCGACCGCCTTGAGCCGTATGTGGGAAAAGACCGTTCCGCCGCTTGCCGGACAGGCGGATATGCTGGCCGCCCGTTTCCCGGTGGAGCCCTGGTGTGCCCTCCAGGTCGCCACTGATCTTGAATCCAGCCGCCGATTCAACGGCTCGACGGTCCGGCTCGAGGATGTCTCCTCCTGTGTGCGCGGCCGGGCCGTGACCAATCTCGAGGGCGGGGTCCAGCTCATCCGGCCCCGGGCGGGCTGGGAGCATCTGGTCCTGCCGGCCCCGCAACTGCAGCAACTGCGGGAGGCGCTGGGCCGGTTGTACATGCAGGGCAGGGTCCTGGACGACTGGCGCTTCCTGGAGGGAAGACGGGGGGCGCGGGGGGTACGGATGCTCTTTGCCGGTCCGCCCGGCACCGGCAAGACCCTCTCCGCCGAGGTGATGGCTTCCGCGCTCGATGTCGACCTGCTTTTGGTCGATCTCTCCCGGGTGGTTAGCAAGTGGATCGGCGAAACGGAAAAAAACCTGGGCCGGGTCTTCGAAACCGCGGAGCGCTCCAATGCGGTACTGCTCTTTGATGAAGCGGATGCCCTGTTCGGCAAGCGCACCGAGGTATCGGACGCACATGACCGGTACGCGAACCTGGAGACCGCCTATCTGCTCTCCCGGTTGGAGCGTTTCGAGGGTTTGGCGATCCTTTCCACCAACCTGCGCCAGAACATCGATGCGGCCTTTACCCGGCGGTTGGAATTCATCATTGATTTCGAGGAGCCTTCCCGGGAGCAGCGGTTGGCGCTCTGGAAGTGCCATCTGCCCCAACAGGCGCCTTTGGCCGAGGATGTGGTGCTCGAAGAGCTTGCCAACCGTTTCGCCATCGTCGGTGGCCTGATCCGCAACGCCGCGGTGGCGGCCGCTTTCCTGGCGGCGGCGGAGGATGCGCCGATTGCAAAGGAGCATTTTATCAGTGCCATCCGGCGTGAATACGAGAAGAGCGGCAAGCCGTATAGGGAGTTGGTGGAAAAGAAATGATCCGTAAGCAGCCACGGGCCCCGTCTTTGGACGATCACGGTTTATCGCATAGCTTTACTCTAGCGGTAAACCGCGCTTGTCCAAATAGGTAAGCGACCGCCGGGAGACTCCGTGGTGCACCCGTGAGTGCTTACGGTGCCGACATTTAGGGGAAAAGGGAGGGGAAAGTCATGGCCACGTTATTGGAATGGTACACCGAAAAAAAAGACACCTATGCAGCCCTGCGCGACGATGCCCGCTTGGATTTGAGCGAGGTAGCAGCGGATCTGGCGGATACCCGGGCGGATTACGATGCCCTGCTGGCCGATCTGGCCGCCTTTGAGAAGCAGATCAAGCAAAAACGGCGGGATCTGGCAGCGGCCCCGATGCCTGCGGATATCGAGGCCATGGCCGGGGAGTTGCGGGATCTACTCGGACAGGCCCGCCATGCCAGGGCCGACCTGTTGGTTGCGGAGGAGCAGGTCGCCGCCTTGCAAAGCGGCCAGCAGTTGGCTGCCGACCAATTGAAGCGGCACGAGTCAAACCTGAAGGAAGCTACCGGCGAATTGGTTGCCGCCATCGAGCGGCAGACGCAGCATGAGAACTGGGACGAGACGGTGTCGGAGGGGGTGCTGACCGATCTGGCGGGCAAGGCCTCCGCCCTCCTGGAGGTGATTTCCCTGGGCGGTGCGATCGATCCGGAGGATCCTCTGGTAAAGGAAAAGGAGATCGTTGCCGAGGCCAAGCAGCGGATCATCGGCGACATCCCGGCAAGCCTTGTGACCAGGGCGTTGGCGCGGGGACAGCACCTGAAGGATGCCGACACCGGGCAGGCGGGCCTGCTGACGGACCTGAAGCAGGAGACCGGGCTCTATTGGGAGGCGACCGATGGGGTGTTCGGCAAGGCATCCAAGCTCTGGATGGCGTTTTTGCAGAGCGAGGAAAGCTACCGCGAGTTGGTGCTCCAGGCTCCGTCCCGCTATGCGCAGGCCCTGGCGCTGCTGTCCGCCATCACCAAAAGCGCCGCGCTCACCGATGCGGAAAAGGCGCGGATCACCGATGCCGGCCTGGTGAGCGACGGCGAGGCGGCGATACCGCTGGAAGCAGCCTGCGAGGCTGCCGAGGCGGCGGTGGCGGTCAAGCAGCTTGAACTGGAACTTGCCATTGCCAAGGCCCGAATCCAGGATTTGGGGGCAGACCCGGAAGACGACGCCACCGTACAGTCCATCCGCGCCGAACTCGGTCCCCTGGAAACCACGCTGGCGAGCGCCGAAAGTGCGTATACCGCGGCCCACCAGGACAATCTCGATCTTTGGGAGGCAGCAATTCCCGATCATATCTGGGCCAACCTGGCCGGCTATGATGAGGCGTTGGCGCTACTTTCCGCCCTCAGGGACGCTGATCCGGTCGCCCTGGCCACGGCGATGAACAGCGCCGAGGCCGATCTGGCGGATGGGCTGGCGGAAGAGGACGTCTGTCTGCGGACAAACGATTTTCTCGAGGATACCCTGGCCCAATGGGATCAATGCACCGAATTTGCCGCCAGCAAGAGGAAACAGAGACTTTTGGGGGCAATCAGGGGCGACTAGAACCAATTGCAAATATTAAGTAACGAAAAAGCAAGAAGTTATACACCATCTGTGATCGGTTACGCAGCGGAGAACGCAAGGTACAGGGCAATCTTCGCTTCCCGGTTCACGGATTTTCATAAAGGAGGCCCATCGTGTGCAATGCGGCGACATCATCAAAGAACAGTGACGAGAACAAGGAGATGAGCGGTCTTTCTCCGGTCAACCCTTTTCGCTCCCTGCTGGTGCATTTTGGCATGCTGCTGGGGGTTGACGATTTCGAAACCATCGACGGGTATCACCGGGGCAAGATGTGGCTGCACAACGCCTGGCTCCACCGGCAGGGCACGATCTGGGGCCTGGAGGTGCGGCTGTCCACGTCAGGAGACGAGCTTCAGGTGACCCCTGGCCTGGCCGTGGACGGCCTCGGCAGGGAGTTGTACCTGGAAGCCCCGGCCTGCCTGGATGTGAGCGCCTGGTATGAGGAGCACAAGCAGGACCCCGAACTCCTGGCGATTGTGGAGGAAGGGAAAAAAGGCGCGGTTTGTTTCGACGCCCATGTGGTGATCCGGTTCAAGGGATGTCTGGCCCGCCAGGTTCCCGCCCTCACCGAGCCCTGTGACAGCTCCGGCGCCTCCACCGCCTATTCCCGGGTGATCGAGACCGTGGAATTGCTGTTGCTGCCCGGCAAGGCGCCCGAGTGGCGAACGCTGGCGGGGACTCTGCCGTATCACCGGCTGCGCCTGCTATTCGACCTCGATGAGCCGCTCAGGAAAAAGAACGGCAACGTGATCCCGGCTGACCAGGAAGTGCTGGACGCCCGTGCCGATATCCTTGCCCTGGCCGCCGAGAAGCAACCCGCCGCCTATCTGGAGGCGTTCCGCCGTTTTTCGGCCCTGGACGAAATGGAACTCGCCCCGGCCGTAAGCGAGGAGGGCGATGCCATGGCCCTGTTTCCGGCTCTGGAACCGGACCTGATCCCCCTGGCGGATATCGACGGGCTTACCCTGGCCCCGATTGCGACGGGCGGCTGGGAGTGGACCGGCGGCGAGATCGACAATACGGTGCGTCCGGTGCACCTGCCCACCGCCACCATCCAGGAACTGCTTTG
>JBFWIP010000112.1:3470-7923 GCA_050255935.1 Desulfobulbus sp. | reverse complement strand
TTATCCATGACCAACCGATTCGGCCGGGTCATAGACCGGTCAAGGATCTTGGCTGAATCAAAACAACAAATGCCGGAAAGGGCCACGCACCACATTGAAGAGCAACTCCTGATCATGATGCGGAGAGCCCGGCTGCTTCGGGTGGCGATAGCCGCTGTCTCCATCAGCCTGTTGCTTGACAGCCTGCTCATCATCACCTTGTTCCTGGTTGAACTGATTGGCTTTCAGGGAACCTTGCTGATCATCGCACTGTTCATCTGCTGCATGCTCTCTCTCATTGTCGGCCTGCTTTACTTCATTGCCGACATCAACGTTTCGCTTGCAGCCCTGAAGATCGAGACAGACACTGAATACAGCGTCCATTGACAACGCGGGGCGTCAGCCTGAACATGTCGAACCAAACCGCTTTAATCAGGCACAACAGGACCCCGAAGCCTCCCGGGATATCTCCCCGCCCCGGAGTGAAGGAACGATCAAAGAAGGCGGACCACTATTCCGGCGACACGGGGCAAGGAAATTCGCTTGACCTGAGGAGCGGCTTGTGAGTTTAATGCCCGAGCCAACCGCCCGATTTGATCCGCGATCACAAATGCCCCGTCTTCGGGCGATCACGGTTTTCCGTAGCAATGCGTTCCGGCGGAAAAATGCGCGGGTCCAGGACCCGGGACACCTGTGCTCCTTTACCCCTTGAATGGAAAAGAAAACAATTGATTGCCCCGGCGATCAATTCCCAAACAGTGATACTCCACAACCACTTTCAGCCGCCTGACCGGTCAAAGGAAACGACATGAACCAACCCGCGCCCGATCCCGCCTCGATCGATCTTTTCTCCGCCGCCTTTCTTCTGCCCAACGTCGGCGCCCCTTTCCTCGTGGGCCTGGCTGTGGGTTTCTTCTCCAAGAAAATGCTCAAGGTGGCCCTTTTCCTCGGTGGTGGGGCGGTGGTCCTGCTCTTTGTCGGCGAGTACTACGGCGTAACCCATGTTGACGACCAGGCCCTGCATCAGACCGCCCAGGCCGCCGCCGACCTGGCCACCCAATCCGGGAACTTTCTCTATAACCGCCTGTCCCATCTCACCTGGAAGGGAGGAAGTGCGGTGGCCGGTTTCCTGGCAGGACTAAAACTGGGATAAGTTGCCGTCTCCCCCGGGAGAGGCGGATTGGGAAAACCCACCGCCAGGACTGCAACGTATCAATCTGTTTTCCTTTCTTTTTCAAGTCACCCTCTTTTCTTTCATCAAGTTTTTTCTTTTTCCCATGCCTCCATCCGATATGCTCGTCACTCTGGCCACGCTCGCCTGCGCGGCCACCCTCCTGATCACCAACCGCATTCGCGCCGACCTGGTGGCGGTCCTGGTGGTGCTCGCCCTGCTGCTCAGCGGCGTTCTCACTGCAGGCGAGGCCCTGGCCGGTTTTTCCAACCCGGTGGTGATCATCATCGCCTGCATGTTCGTGGTCAGCGAGGCCATCATTCACACCGGCATTGCCCACCGAATGGGGGATCTGGTCCTGGCCCGCGGCGGCACCAGCGAAATCCGCCTGCTGATCATCCTCATGTCCGCCTCCTGCCTGCTCGGTTCCTTCATGAGTTCCACCGCCACGGCCGCCATCTTCATTCCCATCGTCCTGGCCGTGGCCGAAAAGGCCGAAATCAACCACAAACGGCTGCTCATTCCCCTGGCGGTGGCCTCCCTGATCAGCGGCATGATGACCCTGGTGGCCACGCCGCCCAACATCGCGGTCAACAACGTCCTGAGGGAACGCGGCCTGGAACCGCTCTCGTTCTTCAGTTTCACTCCCTTTGGCCTGGTCTGCCTGGTGCTGGCCATCGGCTTCATGGTGGCCGTCGGCAGACACCTGCTGGCCCCGCAAAAACGGGAGGCGTTGCACCAGCGGGAACACTCGATCGACGACCTGATTCACCGTTACAGGCTCGACCAGCGCCTGGCCCTGCTGCAGATCACCGGCAGATCCGACCTGATCGACCGCTCGGTGGCCCGTATACAGTTGGGCGCACGCCACCATGTCCACCTGATCGCCCTGCACAGGCCCACCCCCGGCGACGGCACCACGGCACCGGCCCGGCCCGAAAGCGTGTTCGAGAAAGACGACATCCTGGTGGTCATCGGGGGCCCGGCTGACATCCAACAGATCAGCCGGAACTTTCATCTCCGGAAAATGGAGATTCCCGCCGATCCCCTGTCGAGAAAAGAATTTTTCCAGGTGATCGGGGTCGGCGAGGTGATGCTCACCCCGGATTCGGACCTGATCGGCAAATCGATCCGCGAGATCGGTTTCCAGACCCAGTTCCATTGCCTGGCCCTGGCCATCCGCCGCAAGGGTGAGACCATCACCGCCGATTTCACCAACGAGCCGCTGCTTTTTGGCGATGTCCTGCTGATGTGCGGGGCCTGGGAGGATATCCTCCGGTTGCGGCAGCACCGCGACCAGTACATCCTGCTCACCCTGCCCCAGGACTTCCGCGAGGTCGTTCCCGCCCGTGACCGCGCGCCCCTGGCCCTGGCCATCATGGGGGCCATGGTCGGCCTGATGGTGTTCAATATCCTGCCAACGGTGACCGCCATTCTCGGTGCCACCGCCGCCCTGCTCCTTACCCGCTGCGTCCGGCCCGACAGCTGGTTCAAGGCGGTGGACTGGCCCACGATCATGCTTGTGGCCGGGATCCTGCCCCTGGCCACAGCCCTGCAGAAAACCGGAGTCTGTACTCTGGTGTCGCATTGGTTGCTCACGGTGTTCGGCCAAAGCGGCCCCCTGCCGGTGCTTGCCATGCTGTTCCTGGTCACCGCCGGGATCGGCCTTTTCCTGTCCAACACGCCCACGGCCCTGCTGGCAGCGCCCATGGCCATCGATATCGGCCAGGCAATGGGTGTCCCGCCCCAGGCCTGCGCCATGACCGTGGCCATTGCCTGTTCCGCCGCCTTCATCTCCCCCCTGGGCTCGCCGGTGACCATGATCGTCCGCGAACCCGGCGGCTACCGGCTGAAGGATTTCGCCAAGGTGGGCGTGCCGCTGGTGCTCATCTGCATGGTGGCCACGGTGTTTATGGACTGGTTGATCTATTTGCGGTAGAAGAAAAACAGCAGATCGACTATGGGATGGAGGAGACTTGCCCGATCCCTCAGCGAACCAACGTTTACATCAAAACCAAAAATTTCCATGGCGGACATTCCCATCACCCCCGATCTGAGCATCGACAGCTCGGAAATCGAACTGACCAGCATCCGGGCCCAGGGTTCGGGCGGCCAGAACGTCAACAAGGTCGCCAATGCGGTGCACCTGCGTTTTGACATCGCCCTCTCCTCCCTGCCGGAGACGTGCAAGACCCGGCTTTTGGGCTTGCGCGACCAGCGGCTCAGCAGCGAAGGCGTGCTGGTGATCAAGGCCCAGGAGTTTCGCAGCCTGGAACAAAACCGCGAGGCGGCCCTGAACCGGCTCATCGACCTTATCCGCGCGGCCCTGGTGGTTCGCCGGAAACGGCGGCCCACCAAGCCGAGCCTGGCCGCGCGCAAGCGGCGGCTGGAAAACAAGCGCCGCCAAGCCCGTACAAAGGCCATGCGGCGAAAGCCCGAGCCGTCGTAACCGGCTTGCCGGTTGCCCGCAAATGCGGTAGTCTGCCGCCATCATCCGTTCATCTCTGCCCCCGTTGCCATGCCGCCCGCCAACCCCGAACTCAATCTTGCCGAGGCCTTTGTCGAACAGACCAACCGCGCCCTCTTTCTCACCGGCAAGGCAGGCACCGGCAAAACCACCTTTCTCCGCAACATTCGCCAAAAAACCGATAAACGCCTGGTGGTGACCGCGCCCACCGGGGTGGCGGCGATCAACGCCGGCGGCGTGACCCTGCACTCCTTTTTCCAACTCCCCTTCGGCCCCTTCATCCCCGGTGCGGAACTCTCCGGCGGCCGCCACCGGATGAGCCGGGAAAAACGCAACATCATCAACAGCATGGATTTGCTGGTGATCGACGAGATCAGCATGGTCCGCGCCGACCTGCTCGACGGGGTCGACAGCGTTCTCCGCCGCTACCGCCGCTCGGAGCTGCCCTTTGGCGGGGTACAGCTGCTGATGATCGGCGATCTGCAGCAACTTGCACCGGTGATCAAGGAGGAGGACCGGCTCATCCTCCAGGACCATTACCCCACCCCCTATTTTTTCAGCAGCAAGGCGCTTGCCCAGGTTGAACTCGTCACCATCGAACTCAAGCACATCTACCGCCAGTCGGACCAGCACTTCATCGACCTGCTCAATCAGGTACGCGACAACCGGCTCGACCAGACCGGCCTGAGCGCCCTCAATTCGCGCTATCAACCCGATTTCACAGCCGAGGAAGGCTACATCACCCTCTGCACCCACAACAGCGGCGCCGATGCCATCAACCGGGCGCGGCTTGACGGACTGCCGGGCAAGAGCCGTTCCTTTGCGGCCGGGGTGGA
>JBFWIP010000112.1:0-3370 GCA_050255935.1 Desulfobulbus sp. | reverse complement strand
GATTTCAGCAACCTCGCCCGGCTGCTCGGCCGCCTGGTCGGGCTGATCCGGGGCAACGCCTCCATTGTCCAGGTCCTGGTCGGGGCGGACCTGTTCGATGTCCACCAGCAGACCCTGGCCGCGATCTGCACCGTGGGCGACAACTTCCGCCGCCAACTCCAGTCGCTGTTCCGCCCCGACCTGGAACCCGCCCGGGACCCGGTGATCATCGAGCGGCTCTCCAAGTCGGCTCTCTATTTCCAGGACAAGTTCGAGTCCATCGCCAAGCCCTGTATCGACGGCCTGGAAATCGAGTCCGACAACAAGGACATCCACAAACGCATCACCGACATGCTCAAGCTCTGCCGCCGGGAATGCACGATCAAGCTGGCGGCGGTGCTCGCCTGTGACGGCAGCTTCAGCCCGTCGCGCTATCTGCGGGCCCTGTCCCGAGCGGCCATGGAAGCGGAAAAGGCCACGACCAGGGCCAACGTGATCTACACCGAGGCCGATGTCGGCCATCCCGAACTGTTCCAGCAACTGCGCCAATGGCGCAACGATCTCGCCGCCGACAACGGGGTCGCCCCCTACCAGATCCTCCACCAGCGGGTCCTGATCCAGATCGCGATCCACCTGCCGGACTCCATCCCCGCGCTCAAGGAAATCAAGGGGATCGGCAAACGGCTGGCCGAACGCTATGGCCGCGAAATCGTAGGTATGGTGAGCGATTTCCGCCGGAACAAGGGGATCGAAACCGTGACCCTGCCCGTGCCCCAGGCCCTTTCCATCGGCCCCACCGGGGAACCCAAGAAGGCCGCCATCCGCGAAAACACCAAACAGGTCAGCCTGGACATGGTCCGCCAGGGGTTGTCCATCGAGGAGATCGCCGGCCAACGCGGCCTCACCCGCCAGACCGTGGAAGGCCATCTGGCCTACTTCATCAAGGCCGGGGAACTGGCCATCGACGGCCTGTTGCCCGAGGAACGGCAACGGGATCTGGAGGAAAGGATTCCTCCCCTCCTCAGCCCCCCCTTCAAGGCCGGGTCGCTCAAGGCGCTCAAGACCGCGTTGGGCGACGAATACGAATACGGCGAGATCAACCTGGTACTGGCGCATCTCCAGCATTCCGCCCAGGAGTAGCGCCCCGCCGTTCCCTTTCTCTCCGCCACGGGGCATGGCTTTTCTTAAAAAGTCTGAAAATGCCTTGACTTAGAAGATTTCCTCACGTAAAAATTATCCTTATCCCGGCATCTTGCACAGTTTCCGGTATCATCAGCCAGCGCCCGCGGCGCCTTCTCCCTTAACCGGTGTCCATTCCGCAATGAGGAGTTTCGTTCAAGCTCACGCCATGCCCGGCATTTTACCACAGGCATCGAGGCGATGTTCCAAGGATAAAATTTTGGGCACCACCCCGAAATAGGGCCAACAAGCGAGGAACGAAATTCCGAAAAGACCCTTTCCGGAAGGACACGTACCGTTCAGGAGGTTCCCATGAGCAAGAAAGCACTCTGCATCGGCATCAACGACTATCCCGGCACGGCCAACGATCTTTCCGGCTGCATCAACGACGCCAACGACTGGGCCCAGGTCCTGGCCCAAAACGGGTTCGCCGTCGAGCAGTTGCTGGATGCGGCCGCCACCAAGGCGGCCATGATGGCGGCCATCGGCTCCATGATCGAGGGCGCGTCCAAGGGCGACAGCCTGATCTTCACCTATTCCGGCCACGGCACCTGGGTTCCGGACCGCAGCGGCGACGAAGCCGACGGTCGCGACGAGGCCCTGTGCCCCCATGACCTGGCTACCAAGGGGGCCCTGCTCGACGACGAGATTCATGCCCTGTTCAGCGGCCGTGCGCCCGGCGTCCGCATTGTGCTCATCTCCGACAGTTGCCATTCGGGTTCGGTCACCCGCGGTTCCGAGGAGGATATCGATCCCGGCGTGCCCCGCATCCGCTTCATGCCGCCCGAGGCCTGGATGCCCAAGGAGGAGCTGCCGCCGCCCACCCTGCGCATGGCCGTTCCCCGGAGCGGCTTCACCCGCGCCGGCGGCGACCTGCTCCTGGCCGGGTGCCAGGACACCGAGTACAGCTATGATACCCGCTTCAACGGTCGGCCCAACGGCGCCTTCACCTTCTACGCCCTCAAGGCCCTGCGCGAGGCCAAGCCCACGTCCTACCAGAAATGGTTCGACGCCATCCGGGCCTACCTGCCCTCGACCCGATTGCCGCAAACGCCGCAGATCTTCGGTTCGAGAACGGCACGCTATTTCAAGATATTCAAATGATCGGCAAGGCCCGGAAGCAGCCCGCGCGCTTCCGGGCCTTGCCCACACCTTTCAACCGCTCTTCAGTCAAAGGTCTGCAATTAATGGCTCAAGGTTTCCGTCACATCGCTCTCTCCGCCTTTCTCCTGACCGCCTCGGCGCTGCCGGCGACTTCCCTGGCCGACGAGGCCGGGCAAAATCCACTCCGATTTTACCAGAGCAGTGACGGCACAAGTTATCTCCAGGCCACCCTGGGCATGGATATCGCCTTTTTCAGCCAGGATGACGCCTGGTACGGCCAGGACAAGGCGGTGATCGGCACCGCCATCGATACCTGGTGGGAATCGCTGATCCGGCCCGGCCTGGAGGGGAATTTCGTTCTCCCCAACACCCAGGCCCTCTACGGCCGGATCGACGCGGTCCAGGCCAACACCTTCGGGGGCACCGACGCCTGCGGCACCAATACCACCTTGGGCGACGTCAACTCTCTGCGGATCGACAAGGCATTCATCGGCTGGCGGTCGGGCAATCTGTTCGGTTCCCTGGGCGAGGATTTTGTCGATCTCTCCCTTGGCCGCCAAACCTACACGGCGGGGACCCTGTTCCTCTTCGGCAACGAGGGGGGCGCCGGCGGCAAACGGGCCGCCTACTACCTGGGTGGCCGCCGGTCCGCGGACTTCAGCGCCATTGCCAGGTTCAAATCCGGCCCCTGGTCCGGCGACCTTTTTTTCTTTGACAACGACAGCCCCTCACCCGTCAACACCCAGGCCACCGGCCTGACCCTGGACTACGCCTTCTCGCCCGAGGCCTCCATCGGCGGCAGTCTCGCCACCCTGGAATCCGACGATCCCAGCCGGGACGAAATGCGCCTCTACGATATCCGCGGCAGCCTCAAACCCTTTGCCGTAGCCGATGGCCCGGCCCTCCTCCAGCCACTCAAATTGGATGGGGAACTAGTGGTGGAAGATCGGGACGACGGCGAGGACAACGGCCTTGGCTGGTATCTGGCGGCCAGTTACCAGTGGACGGAGGTTCCCTGGAAACCGGAACTGACCTACCGCTATTCCAGCTTCGACGAGGACTACGACGTGCTCTTCTACAGCGCCACCGATTGGGGTTCCTGGTTCCA
>JBFWIP010000111.1:5279-7974 GCA_050255935.1 Desulfobulbus sp. | reverse complement strand
GCGGTTGACCTGAAAAAACGTGGTGCATGATGTGACTGATTTTGAGCGTAAACAAGCATAACTGAAAAAACCTATAAATATTATTTAAAAAGATTTGACAGCAGTTGCATTTTTCAGTAGTTATCCGAGCGGAAGATGAACCGCCATTCACTTGTTTTGGCGGGTAATTGCCATATTTTCAGTAATGAGGGATAGTTAAATGATTTCAATTGATGTCACGCTGTTAATGCACATGGTCAACATGATTGTGTTGATGTTTGTTCTCAACGCGATTTTGTACAAGCCCGTTCTGGGGATCCTGGACAAAAGGGCGCAAAAGGTTGAATCGCTTAACGGCGAGGTCGCTCAGTTTGAGCAAGATGCCCGTCAGCGGCAGGCAGAGTTGGATCAAAAAATGCGTGAGGCGAGCAACAAGGCCAAGAAGGCACTGGATGGCGCTCGTGCCCAGGCTCAGGCCGCCGGATCTGAGAAATTGGCAGCTATCCGCAAGGAATCCGACAGCATAAAGGAAAAACAACTGGTTGATCTGCGCTCGCAGATCGATGTTGCCAGAAAAGAGCTTGAGGGAAATGCCGCGGGGTTCGCCCAGGCAATGGCAGGAAAGATACTTGGAAGGAGTCTGGACGCATGAGATCTTGTATCACAACAGTAGTACGGCCGGCATTGCTGGCTATCCTGATCGGAGTGATGCCGTCGGCGTTTGCGTTTGCAAACGAGGAGCCGGCTGCCGCTGCGCATCAGGAGATTATGGTGGAGGCCCACACGGCAACGCCCGCAGTTGCTGGGCACGAAGCAGCTGTTGAGGCGCACGGTGCCGCAGCCGAGGTTCATGGAGCGGCTGCCGAGGCCCATGGGGCAGCGGGACATGGCGAGGCGCACGGGAACTCCTTGTCACCGGAAAAATTGAAAGACTTGTTCTGGCGGACGGTCAACTTTCTGGCGCTTGTCATCCTTTTGGTGAAATTCGGGGCCAAGCCGATCATGTCCGGATTGAGCGGTCGCCAACAGCAGATCCGTGAAGAACTCGAAACGCTGACCGCCCGCAGGGACGAGGCTGAGCAATCCTATAAGCAATTTTCCGCCAAGCTCGCCGGCATGGAACGGGAGATGGAAGTGATCGTCGAAAAGGCCATCGCCCAGGCTGAAGTGGAGAAAGCACGGATTCTGGCGGAAGCTGAAAAAGCCGCTGAAGATATCAAACGTCAGGCGGAAGCGGCTGTCATGGCTGAGTTGGAAGATGCCAAACGCGCCCTTCGGGAAGAGGCTGCCGAACAGGCCGCCGCCATGGCTGAGGAGTTGATCGTCAAGAATCTGACCGCCGCGGATCAGGTAGCGATCACTGAACAGTATCTTGAAAAAGTGGGTGCGGTACAGTGAGACACACAATATTAGCTCGTCGATATGCAAAAGCGCTTTTTTCGCTGGGAAAAGAGCAAGACAAAACAGGAGAGTACAGCGAAATACTCGCCGCCATAGCCGGACTGTATGATGATGCGGACGCCGGGGTGGGCGATGCGCTGAACAATCCGTTATACCCGTTGGATGTTCGGCAGAAAGTCATGGCCAAAATCGCGGAGTCCGTCCAGGCTGATGCGATCATGACCAACTTTTTGAATCTGCTGATTGAAAAGAAACGTGCTGATATCCTGCCGGACATCGCCCATGAATTACAGGTGATGGTCGACAAGGACCAGAACATCAGCCACGGTTCCATCATTTCCGCCATCGAACTTGACCAGACCTTGCTGGACAAGATTCAGGCAACGTTGGAAAAACTCACAGGGAATAAGGTTATACTTGAAACCCAGGTCGATCCGTCCATTATAGGCGGGATTATAGCCAAGGTTGGTGACTTGGTGCTGGACGGAAGTATAAAGACGCAACTTAATGGATTAAAGGAATCTATCAAGGGGAGAGAATAATCAATGCAGATCAAAGCCGAAGAAATCAGCCAGATTATAAAAGATCAGATTGCTGGCTTTAAGAGTGAAATCGACCTGAAGGAAACCGGAACCGTACTTTCCGTAGGTGACGGTATTGCCCGTGTTTATGGTGTTGAAAATTGTCAGGCCATGGAGTTGCTTGAGTTCCCCGGCGGAATTTTCGGCCTGGCCCTGAACCTTGAGGCCGACAACGTTGGTTGCGCCATCCTCGGTGATGTTCGCGACATTAAAGAGGGTGACATTGTCAAGCGGACCGGTCGTATCGCCGAGGTACCTGTTGGGCCCGAGATGGAAGGCCGCGTCGTTGACGGCATCGGTCTGCCCATCGACGGCAAGGGACCGGTCAACGCCCAGGAGACCCGCAAGATCGAGGTCCTCGCCCCCGGTGTTATCGCCCGTAAAGGTGTTCACGAGCCGTGCTACACCGGAGCCAAGGCTGTTGATGCCATGACCCCGGTTGGCAAGGGACAACGCGAGTTGGTCATTGGCGACCGTCAGATCGGTAAAACCGCTCTCTGCGTTGACGCCATCATCGCCCAGAAAAACACCGACGTGCATTGCATCTACGTCGCCATCGGTCAGAAAAAATCCACCGTGGCCCTGGTCGTTGAAGCCCTGCGCAAGAACGGCGCCATGGAATACACCACCGTTGTTGCCGCCTGTGCCTCCGATCCGGCACCGATGCAGTACGTATCCGCCTTCGCCGGTTGCGCCATGGGTGAGTACTTCCGTGACAAAGGCGAGCACGCGCT
>JBFWIP010000111.1:3406-5179 GCA_050255935.1 Desulfobulbus sp. | reverse complement strand
GAAAAAATGAAAAAGACACTGGCTACCTTCGGTGAAACCTTCAAGGCGACAAAGGGCCTGAACTGAGCACAAGGGTAAATTCTTATGCCTGGATTAAAGGACGTTAAAGACAAAATCACCGGCGTGAAGAAAACCGCGCAGATTACCAAGGCCATGAACATGGTGGCCTCGGCTAAATTGCGCGGCGCCCAGGAGAAGATGGAGCGCTTTCGTCCGTATGCTGGAAAATTCGCCGAGGCAATGCGCGATTTATCCGGCGGTATGGAAAGCAGCGATCTTCCTCTCATGGAAGTCCGTGATGTCAAATCGGTCGAGATCGTCGTCGTGACCTCCGACCGGGGCTTGTGCGGAAGCTTCAACGCCAATATTATTAAAGATGCCGAAAGGCTGAGAAAGAAATACGAAGCCGAAGGCAAAAAAGTCAGCTTCGTCACCGTGGGAAGAAAAGGGATGCAAGTCCTGAGAAAATCAGGAAAATTGCGCAAATCCTTCAATGATATCATGGGCTCGTTCCAGATGTTCAACGCCCGTGAAATCTCCCAGGATATCACTGCGGCCTTCCTTGCCGGTGAGAGCGATCAGGTCGATATCGTTTACGGGAAGTTCCTTTCCGTCGCCGTCCAGCGGCCGGAAGTTGAAGTACTGTTGCCGATTAAGCCTGTGACCTCTGATGAGGATGCGCCTCAGGAAAATAACGGGGCTGCCGGTTCGTATACCTATGAGCCGGACCCCAACGAGATTATGGAAGTACTGCTTCCTCTTTTTCTCAATGTTCAAATCTATCATGCCATGCTTGAAGTTGGTGCCTCTGAACATGCTGCCCGTATGACAGCCATGGATAATGCGACCAATGCATGTAAAGACATGATTTCTGATTTGACCCAGTTGTACAATAAAGCTCGTCAGGCGGCTGTAACCAACGAATTGATGGATATCGTCGGCGGTGCAGAGGCGTTGAAATAATATTCAATACCGATTGGTATTTAAAGTTTAGAGGAGGCCATTTCACATGGGTGAGTCACGAGTAGGAAAAATCATACAGGTCATCGGACCTGTTGTCGACGTTGAGTTCGAGTCGGGCGACCTGCCTGACATCATGAATGCCCTGTATATTACCAATCCCGCTATCAACGACCAGCCGGACAACCTGGTTTGTGAAGTTGCACAGCATCTGGGAGATAACTGTGTTCGTACCGTTGCCATGGATCAGACCGACGGTCTGGTTCGTGGAATGGACGCCAGAGACACCGGTGCACCGATTACCATCCCTGTTGGTGCTCCCGCGCTTGGCCGTATCATGAACGTCGTTGGGCGTCCGGTTGATGGTATGGGTGCCATTAATTCTGAGAAAACCATGCCCATCCACCGCCCGGCACCTGCCTTTACCGAGCAGGATACCGAGGTGAACGTTCTTGAAACCGGTATCAAGGTTATCGACCTGCTGGTTCCCTTCCCCCGCGGCGGTAAGATGGGGCTGTTCGGCGGCGCTGGCTGCGGTAAGACCGTTATCATGATGGAGATGGTCAACAACATCGCCATGCAGCATGGTGGTATTTCCGTTTTTTGCGGTGTCGGCGAGCGTACCCGTGAGGGAAACGACCTGTATAACGAGATGAAGGAATCTGGCGTTCTGCCGAAAGCCGCTCTTGTCTACGGACAGATGACCGAGCCTCCGGGTGCCCGTTCCCGTGTTGCCCTGACCGGGTTGACCGCTGCCGAGTACTTCCGTGATGAGGAAGGCCAGGACGTTCTCTTCTTCGTTGACAACATCTT
>JBFWIP010000111.1:0-3306 GCA_050255935.1 Desulfobulbus sp. | reverse complement strand
AAATATGTCAAGGTTGAAGACACGGTCCGCAGCTTTAAAGAAATTCTCGAAGGCAAGCACGACGATCTGCCTGAGACCGCATTCTACATGGTCGGTAGTATCGAAGAGGCAGTTGAGAAGGCCGCTGCGCAAAAAGCTAAAGCTTGATCCCTTCTACTCTGACGTGAGGTACGAGCAATGGCGCAAATTCAATTAGAAGTAGTTACCCCGAGCGGAGCGGTTGTCAGTGAGGAAGTTGATATCGTCACTGCGCCCGGTGTGGGTGGTGAGTTTGGTGTGCTTGCCAATCATGCTCCTTTTTTAAGTACAATCAAGACCGGCACGCTGAGCTTCAAAAAAGACCGTGTATCCAAATTTTTGATGGTGACCGGCGGTTTCGCTGAGGTGTCGAACAACAAAATCACTTTTCTCGTGGAAAGTGCCGAGTCCGGAAACGATATCGATGTCGAACGGGCCATGCGTGCCAGGGAACGTGCCGAGAAGCGTCTGGCTCAGGCACAGCAGAGCACCGAAAAAATCAACCGGGTTCGGGCGGAGGCATCTCTCCAACGGGCAGTTGCCCGAATCAGAACCGCAGAGTTATCGCGTAGCTGATTTTCCCGAAAACGATAGACCAAAAAAAGCCGCCTTGTAAAAGGCGGCTTTTTTTGGTTTGGGGCTGTCTTCTCTTCCATGTCTTCCGTTATGCCGCACGGGTGTTCTCACCTTTTCAATCACCTTTCATCTATCAGAAGGCGGGAGAGGTTGAGGTCCTTGATCGCCTCGAAGAGGCTAAGCAAGTGCTGACGAAAAAATATTGTCCGCTGAGCAGGCCCCCGTTTGGGTCGGAATTATGTGGGAGAGTAGTTGACGACTTTATTCAATAAAAACGGACCGCGGCACGGTGATGATCAACGTAGGCAACGATCCCGCCGGCCAATTGTTGGGCAATTTTTTCCAAATGATGGTCGTTTTTGAGGAGGCGGGCTTCTTGAGGATTGGTAATGAAAGAGAGTTCGGCTAGAATCGCCGGCATCTCTGCTCCGATCAACACATAAAACGGTGCCTGTTTTACGCCGAGATCGCGGGGGGTGTAGGAGTTGGCAAAACCATTGATGAGATTGGTCTGCACAAAACGGGCCAAGCGGGATGACTCATCGATCTTTGAATTGTTCATCAAGGAACTGAGAATATCCTGCAGTTCACCAATGCTATGGGTGGAGGATGCGTTTTCCAGTGCGGCTACTCGCATGGCATCGGCATCGGTAGCCAGGTTCAGGAAATAGGTCTCGATCCCACTGTTGGATTGGTTTGGATGGGCATTCACATGGATTGAGACGAACAGATCCGCCTTTTGGGCATTGGCAATAGCCGTTCTCTTTTCCAAGGGAATGTAGACGTCCTTGGTTCTTGTTAAGACGACACGGTAGTGGAAGCTGTCCGAGAGAATTTTTGCAAGCTTCTTGGCAACGTTGAGTGCGATGTCCTTTTCCTTGAGGCCAAAAGCCATTGCCCCTGGATCCTTGCCGCCATGCCCGGGGTCGATCACAATGGTTTTCACTCCCAGCCCCAACTGTTGTGCCAGGGAGAGATGCTCCCGATGCATCTTGATATGCGGACCAAGATCGGAAAGACTGGATTTCTTGTGGTCGGAAAGAACCGGTATTTCGTCCGGTTCCTGCTTTTTCATTGCCTCCGGGTCGTTGGGCGCATGCGGCACCGGCTGGGCTACCAATCTGCTTGACGGCTCTCCGTACATATCCACGATAACCCGAAAGGGATCCTTCAGTGTGAAAACCTTGTAATCATGCAATGAGTGCACCCCCAGCTGAATGCGTACTACCTCCTTTCCGGCCTGGGTCGTCGTGACCTTCTGGAGAAGTCCCTGGCCAAACTGCTGGGTGCCGATGAATTTCGGCGGAAGACTGCTTTGCTGGAGATCAACCACAATTTGGTTGTTTTCCTGTTTCACTGCATAAGGAATGTGGGCATTGGCGCTGATAACCACACGGCTGTATTGATGTGATGACCAAAATTTGCTTTGAGCGATTTGCGCCAAAGGCACGCCCTCGGTTTGAGGGGCCTGTTGTTGAGGTGGCTTTTCTTTTTTTGGGGGGGGCGTGGAAGGAGGTGCCTCTTTGGCAGGGGAGTCTTGTATCGGGTTCAATTGTTGCTGTGCCTTCCCCCAATAATCTCCCTGAGGATATTGCCTGGTTATCTGTTGATAAAGCGTTGCCGACGAAGGAGTCTTTTCTCTGACGACGTTTGTCAAGAGGGCCGCCTTGTACAGGGCGTCATCGCCCAGAGTGTGACCGGGATAAAGATCTGCCACATCCAGATAGGCCTTTCGTGCGGTTTCTGCATCCCCGACAAGATGGAACCGTGTATGCATGAGCTGATAGGTGCGTGCCTGCATGAACAGGCAAGAGGGTCCCAGTTGTGTTTTTTTATTCTGGAGGAAGAGTTCGTGAAACGAGTTGGCAACGAGAAGCCAGTCGCTGCGATTATGGCTGGCTGGTTCACTGATCAAAAGCTTGGCCAGCCGCGTTTTTGTGGCATTGTATCGTTGCTCGGGGTCTTTTGTATGGGGTTGCTCTTTAATTGCGGGGGAAGACTGTGCCGCTGGACGTGCCATGAGTGAACCCGGAATCAGGGCGAACCAGAGGCACAAAAGCAGAAGGAAGGAGAGGGCGGAACACATACGCCGCACAGTGCTTGGAATTTCGATATACATGGGGTGGCTGTGTTGGTTTTGCAGAAGTGTCCGGTTTGTTCAGGAAAATAAGGACCTCGGCAAGTCACAGCCACTATACTGTATTTGGGTTGAAGAGTAAAAGAAATTGTACTTTTTATTTAGAGAAAGGATAAATTTTTGAAAAATGTAGCGTGGGAAGGGGTTGGGGATTAAAAAAATTAAACCCCTTTGGCACTTCTGCACGGAGGATCAATCATCCGCGCCTTTGGCAAGTTCGACCGCCTGATAAAGTAGGTCAAGGGCCTGTTTGGGGGTCAGGTCGTCCGGGTGTATTTGGCGAAGGAAGTTCATTGCAGGGGATGGAGGAGGAGCAAAAAGAGCCAGTTGCTGCGGGGATTTTTTCTTGCGGGAACATTTCGGCGCGAATTTGGGCTGACCTTGGGGAGTGAATTCCCCCAGTTCAATATTTTTCAGTATTTCATAGGCTCGATCGATCACCTTGCGGGGAACACCTGCCAGGGAAGCGACCTGGATTCCGTAACTTCGGTTGGTGGCACCTTGCACCAATTTATGCAGAAAAATAATCGAATCGTTCCATTCCTTGACCGCTATCGAAAAATTTTTAATCTTGT
>JBFWIP010000110.1:3545-8033 GCA_050255935.1 Desulfobulbus sp. | reverse complement strand
GGAAATTTTCGACATTTTCGGTGGGACTATGTTAAATTGCCCGCCAATCAAGACGTTTTTCAACTGAAGGAACTTTAGATCGATGAAAATTGAGTGGTACCCCGGGCACATGGCGAAAGCCCGTCGGCAGGTGGCCGATGTCATCATGTCCTTCGACGTCATTATCGAAGTGCTTGACGCTCGTCTTCCCGTTTCCAGCGCCAACCCCATTCTGGGCACCCTGCGTCGCCATAAACCCTGCATCAAGATTCTGAACAAAAGCGATCTCGCCGATCCGGAAATCACCCAGGAGTGGGTGCGCTTTTTCGATGCCCAGAAAGACGTGCGCGCCCTCCCCTACGATGCTCGTGACCGGGGCCAGGTCGGATTTATCACCAAGTTGTGTAAACAACTCGCGCCCAAGCGGGCCAAACCCGGCTTTCCACTGCGGGCGATGGTGGTCGGCATCCCCAATGTTGGCAAGTCGACCCTGATCAATACCCTGGCCGGCAAAAAAATGGCACGGGTCGGCGACCGCCCGGCCATTACCACCTGCCACCAGCAGGTCGACCTGCGTAACGGCATTATGCTCTCCGACACGCCAGGGCTGCTCTGGCCGGATATGGAAAATCAGGATGTCGCCTATCGCTTGGCGGCGAGCGGCGCCATCGGCGACAGCGCCATCGATTATCTCGAAGTGGCGCTCTATGCCGGGGACTATCTACTGCGCCGCTATCCCGAAATGCTGCGCGAGCGCTACGGCCTGAACGATCTTCCCGAGACGCCCACCGCGTTGGTCGAGGCGATCGGCCACAAACGGGGCTGCCTGATGGCCGGCGGCGAGATCGATATGCACCGCGCCGCCGAGGCCTTTATCCGCGAACTGCGTGGCGGCAAGCTCGGCCGCATCAGCTTCGAGGAGCCTTCAGAAGAAACCTTAGATTCAACCGATAACTCATAGATAATAATGGAGAAAATATGCTGGTTGATTTTTACGTCGGAAATATCGCCTTCGAGACCACCGAAGAGGAACTGCAGAAGCTTTTCGAGGTGGCGGGCAAAGTGCGCTCCATCCACATGATCACCGATCACCAGACCGGTCAGTTCAAGGGCTGCGCCTACGTCAAGATGGCCGACGTCAAGGTGCGCGAGGTGGTCGATACCCTCGACGGCGCCCTCCTCGGTCCGCGCAAGATTGAGGTTTCGGAAGCCCGGCCGCAAAAACCGGGGCCACCCGCCAGGCCCGGAAGCGGAAAAAAGCCCAACCGTCCCGGAAAGCGCCGCCCATAAAATGAGGAAGCTTATGAAGATCGCCGTCATCATTGGCAGCCCTCGCGGCATGAAAGGCAATACCGGTCGTTTGCTCGAAGAGGTTCTGGCGGGGTTGGACAAGGACGTCAAGACCGAATTGATCGACCTTTCCAAGCGCAAGGTTCTCCCCTGCCTCGGCTGCGATCACTGCCACAAAACCGGCGTCTGCCCGCTGAAGGACGATTACGAGACGATCAAGAAGAGCCTGCTGGAGTGCGACGGGTTTATCCTGGCGAGTCCCAACTACATCTTCAGCGTCACCGCCCAGCTCAAGGCCCTCTTCGACCGCAGCGGCAACATTCTGCACTGTCTCTTGCTCGAAGGGAAATATGGCGCCGTCGTGGAGACCTCGGGCGGTGGCGAGGATGACGAAGTCATGCGCTATATGGAGCGGTTCATCAACTCGACCGGCGCCCAATCCGTCGGCGGCGTCGGTTCCCCCATGGCCGGCGAGCGCACCTTCCCCGACGAAGCCATCCTCTTCAACCAGGCCCGCGATCTGGGACGGGATCTTTGCCGCAGCATCGAAGAAAAGAAGGATTTTCCCGCTCAGGCCGACTATCGGGCGACTTTCAAGGCGCGCATGAAACGGCTGGTGGAATACCGCAAGGGAGAGTGGCCGGCGGAACATCAGTACTGGCAGGAACATCTTTTGGGATGAGGGATAAATGTTGCGGAGCATGGCCCGCCCCCCTACCCCTTCCGTTAAAGGGATGATCTAATGTCCAAGAGACGACACTAGACGGGACAATGCTTCTGCATCTTTGATCCCTGTACTACTTTCCACGCCGGTCATGACATCAATATATTTCGCACCGGTTTGTTCCAGAAGAAGGCGGACATTTTCCGGATTGATTCCGCCCGCGATGAAAACCGGCTTCGATGATACTTTGATGATCTCTGTGCAGAAACTCTGATCCAGCGGGATACCGATCTGCAAAGCGTTGGCTGGCGTTCGGGAATCGGCCAGCAATCCGTAGAGGCTGGTTGTGCAGAGCTTGGCGACAATCGCGGCAATATCTGTTGTGCCGAATTGGGCCATGCGCTCCTCCGCTTGGGTCGGTACGATCTTGATCGCCTGAATATTGAGTTTGTGCAGAGCATCAGATATTTTGATCGTTTCCTCCAGTGTTTCCTTGTAATGGATCTGCACCATGGAGGGTCGCAGGCTGGAGGCCAGTTCGATCACTTTTTCAGGGGGGCCGCCTGTGACAAGGCAGCTTCGGCAGGGAGGTCGAACCAGCTGCAACAGGGGCAAAGCCTCCTGGCGGCTCAGGTTCCAGGGAACCGGAAGGGGGTACTCCGTCACAAAACCGAGGATATCTACCCCCAGTTGCTGGCACAGTTGGACATCGGATGGTCGTCGCAAACCGCAGATTTTGACCGTGATGCCATTCATGCCGGTGGAATCTCACTGCTCCGGCTGAAGGCCTGATACGATGCCGCCATGTCGTCCGCCTGCCAGAGCGCAGTGCCGATCAACAGCACATCGGCGCCCGCCCGAATGGCGGCCTGCCCTTCCGCAGGCGTGCGAATGGAGCTTTCGCTGATCAGGATCGCATTTTTTGGCTTATGACTGGCCAAGAGCTCTGTTGCGGATACCGTTCCGTCATCTTTTTCAAGCTTCAGAATGTCCCGGTTGTTGATCCCCACCAGTTTTGCCCCGATTTTTCCCGCCCAGCCCAATTCTTCCTCGGTATGCGCCTCAACCAGTGGTTCCAGTCCGATTTTCAGTGCTTCGTTGTAAAGGGTTGTCAGTGAATCCAGGGTGTGCAGGGCGCAGATCAGCAGGATGGCTTGCGCGCCGCATTCTCTGGACAGGGTCATATCTTCACAGCTGGTGATGAAATCCTTGCGGAGAATCGGCAGGGTGATGGTTTTCGCAAGTTGCCGTAGCAGCTCCAGCGAGCCGCCGAAGTCTTTCGTTTCCGTGACCACCGACAAGGCCGGTGCGCCGGCCCGGGCCAGGAGCTGTGCGACCGCCAGTGGGTCTCTTCCGCGCAGCAGGTCGCCCTCCTTGGGGGAGATGCATTTGATATCGGGGATGACGGGAATAAAACCGGCCTCTTTTCTTGCGATCAGCGCATCTGAAAACCTGGTGTGCATCGGTTTACCCCGCGAACGAATTGGAGAGCGCGCTCAACTGGTGCAGTTTTTCCGCCGTTGCGCCGCTGTCGATCAATTGGCCAGCAAGGGCAAGGCCTTCGGCAAAGCTGGCTGCTTTGCCGCCGACAATCAGGGCGCCGGCCGCATTGAGAACGATAACGTTGCGTTTGGGGCCGGTGATTTCGCCCGAAAAAACACCGCGGATGGTCTGTGCGTTTTCCTCGGGTGTCCCTGTTTTAATCTCTTCCAAGGTGCAGCGTTCCAGGCCGAAGTCTTCGGGCTGAATGGTGTACGAGGTGATCGTACCATCTTTGAGTTCATTGATTCTTGTTGCACCGATGAGGGAAATTTCATCCAGACCGTCCTCACCGTGGACAAACATGGCCCTGGTGTAGCCCAGATCCCTGGCCACCTGAGCAACAGTATCCAGCAACTCCGGCTTGTAGACACCGAGGAGATGCCGGGTGGCAAAAGCGGGATTAATCAGGGGGCCGATGATCGTATAAAAAATCGTTTTGATGCCAAGGTCGGATTCAGCCGGGAGAACTTTGCCCATCACCGGATGGAATAACGGGGCATAGAGAAAGGCGATGCCGATCTCTTCGATCATTTTTTCGGCCTGGGCCGGAGAAAGATGGATATTGACGCCCAGGGCCTCAAGCACATCGGCGCTGCCGGATAGACTTGAGATGGAACGGCTGCCGTGCTTGGCCACGGGAATCCCTGCCGAGGCCGCGACGATGGCTGTTGCCGTGGAGATATTGAAGGTACTCAGACCGCCGCCGGTCCCGCAGGTATCCATCAGTTCTTCCTGCAAGGCAGGCCGCAAGGGGACACAGTTTTCCCGCATCGCTTTGGCGAGATAGGTAATTTCCTTGAGAGAAGAACCTTTCATCAGCAGGGCGACCTGGAACCCGGCGATCTGCAAGTTACTGACTTCATCCTTGTTGATGGCGTTGATGAGTCCGAAGATTTCTTGTTCAGACAACTCCTGATTGGTCGTTGCCTTTTGCAGTACGTTTTTATACATGCCTATTTCCCTCTAGATTATTTTTGAAAGGGCAGAGTCAGGGGGCTTTCACGTTTTTAGAT
>JBFWIP010000110.1:0-3445 GCA_050255935.1 Desulfobulbus sp. | reverse complement strand
CCGAAGATTTCTTGTTCAGACAACTCCTGATTGGTCGTTGCCTTTTGCAGTACGTTTTTATACATGCCTATTTCCCTCTAGATTATTTTTGAAAGGGCAGAGTCAGGGGGCTTTCACGTTTTTAGATAATTTCTGAAGGGTCTTCAGGAATCTGTGCGCCGTGCCAGACGGCCACGACCCAGACCACATCGTCTTTGACCCGATAGAAAAACCGATAGGGCGTCACAATGACCTCACGGTAGTGAATGTCTGGAAACTCCGGAAGAGTTCGTCCGGTTTCGGGATAATCGCGGAGACGAGAGAGAATTTTTTCGGCTTTCTGCCGAAAAGAAATCGCCGCGAACGGGTTGTCGCGGCGGATATAGGCCAATGCTTGCAGAAATTGATCGCGTGCCGCTGGGGTAAAGACGATTTTCATTGATGTTCCGCCAGCAGCACATCCGCGTCAGCCAGCACGGCATCCAGGTCGAAACCGACGCCGGCCTCGATATCCCGCTCGCCACGAGCAAGCAATCGCAGGATTTCAAGCTCATGCTGGGTTTGTTCGTACTCTTTCATGCTGACCATCACGGCGGCGGCCCTTCCGCGCTGGGTGATGAACAGGGGTTCGCGGGAAACGGATACGCGTTTGATGACGCCGCCGACGTCCTGGCGAAGATCTGAGATGGGGATAATTTGGGGTATTCTTGGCATTGGTTGTACCTCCTGTTGTACTTTTGAAGGTAGCATTTGGAGGTGGGTGACGCAACGGTCTTTTTTCGGATGATGTTACGCCTTTGATTTGGAGTCAGAGGCTTTCCCGTTCAGGTGCGATCCTTGTAGACGGTCAGGCGGTCACGGCGGCCGACCGCCACCACAATCACCAGAACCTTCCGGTCGTCAACCTGGTAGACCAGCCGATAACCGGCATTTCTCAGCTTAATCTTGTAACAGTCCGGCAAGTGGCGCAGGCGATCCGATTCAATCCTGGGATGGGCGAGCCTTTCGAGGAGTTTTTTCTTGAACTGAAGACGAACCGACTCGTCCAACTTGCGCCATTCCTTGAGCGCGGACACCTTGAATTCGAGTTCATAGGTCATCAAGGCTGACCTTCACCGTCGCTTCCTCGGCCCGTTCTTCCAACAGTTTCGCCAATTCGTACTCTTCGAGTTTTTCCATCACCGCCTCGAAGGTCTCGGCCGGAACCAGATAGGCGCTCGGTTTGTTGTGGTTCAGAATTGCCACGGGAGCGCCTTCGGCCTGAAGGATGACACGGCTGGGGTTTTTCTTGAGATCACTGATGCTGACGGATGCGGAGGCGAAAATTCGGTCCATAATAAGCACTCGAAATAGGTTTAAATATGGCACCATAATAGCTTGTGGATGGCAAGGAGCAAAAGATTTATTTTCTCAAACTAGAAAGTTAGGGAAATTCGATAGATTATTCAAGTTGATTGCGTTGCCGCTCTGATTTTCCCCGCAGTCGATCATCTTAGCAACTTGGAAGCCTGACCCGCTGCTGTCTTCCTCTTAAACACATTGTTCGGCCTTTATTTTTTTTGCTTCTATTCTGTAGTCAACAACTTTGAAAGCTCGAACCTTTGCCTCTTCAAGAAATTCATATTCTAACTTTCCCCATTCATTGTCTATTTTAATTCGATATTTGTTTCCCTTACGGAATATAAGGATTGAGTAGTCTTGGTAAGTGATACGGAATCCTTTCTTTGTTTCTATCCATCGCGGAGAAACAATAAATGTTCGCAGGCGCCGTTGGTAGGATTTTAATATTTTAACTTCTGTGCCTAGAGATAAATTTTCTGCGCACTCTGAACCAACGACCATTTCACCCCATTCGGGGTGATAAATAGTGAAATGCCAAGTGATGTCAGTATTGCAATAATCACATGGCATGGTATCGCTTGGGTGATTGTCTTCTAAATCACTATGAAGAATCTCCCAGCCACCTGACGGTGGTATCTTCCCATGAATTTCTGCATGACATTTTCGGCATAAAACCTCGCAAAACTCTACAGGGTATTCCCATGGTTTGAGCCCTTCTTTATAGTCAGGGTGGTGGATTTGTAATATTCCCTGCCGTGAACACCGCTCACAACAATGCCCTGCCTTTTCAAGGCAAATCTCTCTGTACTTTTTCCATTCTTTGTGGTGAACGTTGCTTTTTGCCATCATGTCCCTGCAACAACCTGATTGCCCGAAAAACAAAAAGCCGCCGTTTCGGCATAAAATCCGAAACCGGCGGCTTTTTGAGGATTAATCGGAGATTTTCACGTTCCCTCCACAATCAACTGAAACACAACCATTTCATTACAGACGTTTTTTTATAGCCCCTTCCTTAACCCCTTGTCAATTCACCTTTCCGGCGCGCCGCGCCTCTCTCACCCCTCCGTCTTCCCTTTCCTCTTCACCGGCGGCTTTTTCCCAATCGGTTTCGTCCGCACCGCTTTTTCGACCTTCTTCTTCGGCCTTTTTTTGAACGGTTTTTCTTTGCCCGACGTGGGTTTGCCTTCGTCGAGGCTGAGTTGCAGGCGCTGGCCGCAGACCCAGACGTCCTTGAGTAGACGGATGGTTTCCTTGGGCAGATCGGTGGGCAGGTCGACCAGGCTGAAGGCGTCGTGGAGTTTGATCTGACCGATGTGGGTGCTGCTCAGTTGCGCTTCGTTGCTGATGGCGCCGACGATGTGGCGGGGTTCGACGCCGTGGATGCGGCCGACCTCGATGCGGTAACGGCGGCTGTCACCAGTCTTTTCGCGGACGCGGGGACGGTCCACGGCCTCGGGCGCCGCCTCGACCTTCTCTTCGGCGCCGCCCTCCATTTGCAGGGGTTTGTCCTTCTGCACCAGATAAGCAAGAGTCGCGGCAATGCGGCGCAGGCCGACATCGTATTCATCCTGATAGTTGTCGATCAACTCCTCGAAAAACTCCAGATCTTGCGACTCCATCGTCTCGGCGATCATCTCCCTGAAGAGGCCGATGCGCCGGTCGGTGATATCCTTGCGGCTCGGCAAGGTCATGGGCGTAATCGGCTGGCGGGTCGCCTGTTCGATGGCGTTGAGCATGCGCCGTTCGCGGGGGGCGACGAAAAGGATTGCCTTCCCTTCCCTTCCCGCTCGTCCGGTGCGGCCGATGCGGTGAATGTAGGCCTCGGTGTCGTAGGGAATGTCGTAATTGACCACATGGCTGATGCGCTTGACGTCGAGACCGCGCGCCGCCACGTCGGTGGCGACGACGATGTCGAGACTGCCGTTTTTCAGACGCTCGACGGTCTTCTCGCGCATCGCCTGGGTCATGTCGCCGTTCAAGGGCGCGCAGGAGAAACCTCGCCCTTCGAGTTTTTCCGCAAGCTCAACGGTGGCGATTTTGGTGCGGACGAAGATGATCATGCCGTCGATATCTTCCGCTTCGAGAATCCGGGTCAGGGCGTCCAACTTGTGCAGCCCCTTCACCT
>JBFWIP010000109.1:0-8098 GCA_050255935.1 Desulfobulbus sp. | reverse complement strand
GCATCGGCCACCATGAGCAAACCGTCGGCCGGCAGATAGTCGAACACGCTTTGCAGCTGTTGTTGATCGCCATAGATGAGGGGTAAAAAAAATTCGATCCCAGGGAAACGCTGACCGCTGCGCAACCGTTCATGGAGGTTCCGCGCCGACCGGGCGCCCCATTGGTGTTCGTCAACATTCTTGCGCAGAAATTCCAGCCACGCCCCGCGATGCTCCTGATCAGGAAACAACGACTCGGACGCCGGCAGCAAGACAGCCTCCTCCAGCGTTTGCCGGGAACGCTGGGAAACCGGATCAAAAAGCCGGATGTTTTCCAGAATGTCGCCAAAAAAATCAAGACGGAGCGGTCCGGAGAGTTCGGCATCGAGAGCCGGGGGAAAGATATCGATCAGACCGCCCCGTACCGCCATGTCGCCCTCTTGCCGTACCATGTCGCAGATCTGATAGCCGCCAGCCGTCAACGAGCTGATCAATGCCTCCCGGTCGATCTCTTCATTGGCAATGACCAGTTCGGAGTGCCTGCCGAGGGCAGCGGCCGGCAATACCCGCCGCAACACGGCCTCAGCCGACGTCAGGAGAATGCAGGGCCGGGATGCGTCCTGCAACTGGTAGAGGGTGGCAAGGCGCTGGCAGACGGTGGAGGGGTCGGGGGACAGCGGTGTATAGGGTGGGATTTCGTAGCTTGGATAAATCAGGACCCGGCAGGAGGAAAAAAAGGCCAGATCTTGCGCCAGCAATTCAAGGTGTTCGTCAGCGGGAAGGATGCAACAGATGGTCTTGTGCAAGACCTCCACCGCCCGGCTCAACAACAGGGCGGTGGAAGCTCCATGTAGACCACAAATGTCAAAAAAGGGGCCGCGCTCACGCAGCCGCGCCAGGATCGACTGCATGCACAGCGTTTGGTTGAAGGTTGGGGGATGGCTTAGAAGGTACCGCCCATGCTGAAATCCCAGTTCGAGCTGTCTTCATCATCCTTTTTATCAAGATTAAAGCCCCAGGCCAAACGGAGCGGTCCGAGCGGTGAGGCCCAAAGAATCCCGACACCGGCTGTTTTCTTGTAATCGCTGAAATCCCAATCATCATCAACATCATAGACGTTACCAAAATCATGGAAGATCTCAGCATCCATGCCCATGTCCTTGATAAGCGGAAAAATGATGGCGACGGTCCCGTACCACATCTTGTCGCCACCGATCTTATCGTCGGTCAACGGGTCGCGCGGGCTGATGGAAGCGGACTCAAATCCGCGGATCGAGTTCATGCCTCCCAGAAAAAAATGCTCATAGACCGGCAATTTGTCGCTCTCATTTTCAAAAGCCTGACCGGCCGCCCCCTTCACATGAAAGACCGTGCTCCAGAATAGGGGGAAATACCAGGAAGAGGATGCCTCGACCTTGGTGAACTCGGCGTCACCACCGAGTGGACCACCGGCGTAATCGACGCTGATGCTGTTGCGGGAGCCTTGGGTTGGGCTGAAAATCTTGTCCCGGGTGTCCCGCACCAAGGTCAGGTTAACCGAACTTTCCCAATTGATGTCCGCTGACTTTTTGATGTAGCTCGAGGCGTTATCGTCGATATCGGTAATATCGGTATCGGCGAGCGAATAGCCGTAATAGATACGCCATTCCTCAAAGAGCGGATGCCCCAGGCGAACGCTGCCGCCGGTGGAGTCCTTGGTAAAATCGTCGTACTCATGTTCCCAGTTGAACAGGTTGATGCTTCCGGAAACCTGGGAATCCATGATCCGGGGGTTGGTGAAGGTCAGATTGTATTTTGTCGTCTTGCTGGACGTCGAGGCAGCCAGGGACAACCGGTTCCCGGTACCGAAAATATTGTCTTCGGATATCTCTCCCATGAAAAGAACGCTTTCCGAAGAGGAATATCCCGCACCAATGCTGAATTGACCGGTGGATTTTTCCTTCACGTCCACGACCACGTCCATCTGGTTTTCGATCATGGTCGGCTTGGGGGTCACGGTCACCTCTTCAAAAAAGCCGAGGCGGTTGAGTTTCTGGGTCGAGGTACGGATAGCCTTGGAATTAAATTTGCCTCCCTCCTCCACTTTGAGATCTCGGCGGATGACATGATCCTGCGTCCGGGTATTGCCTTGAATCTCCACCCGATTGATATAGGCCAGGGGCCCCTTGTTGACCTGGAGCACAAGATCGATACGTTTGGTCTGTTCGGATTTATTGATCTTGGTATGCACATCGGCAAAGGCAAATCCCTGCTCGGCATACAGATCCGTCAGGCGGGTGATATCATCACGGAGAACCTGCCGATTGAGGAACTCCTCGTCGCGGATTTTCAACTCCGCAAGGATTTCCTCCTTACTCTTGATCAAATCGCCTTCAACGTCGACCGTGCCCACCTTGTAGCGGGGCCCCTCGTCTATGGGAAAGGTCACAAACAGTTCGCCCTCTTTCTGGTCGACAATGGGCTCGCCCACTTTTGCTTCAATAAAACCATGATTTTGATAGAAATTGGCTATCCGCTCGGCATCCTGCCGCAATATCTCCATCTTGAGAACGCCGGCATCGGTGAGCCAGGAAAGCCACCACTTATGGGTACTGGTCTGGATGACATCCTTGAGTTCGCCCGCGGAAAAATTGCTGTTCCCGGTAAAGGAGATCTCTTCGATGCTGATTTTTTCGCCTTCTTTGATGGTGAAAAGGACCGCTGCCTTGCCATTTTCAGCCGTCGTGATCTGGCCGTTGACTTCGGTATTGAAATATCCTTTGGATTTATAAAGATCCTTGATCTTTTGAACAGCCTCGTTCACCTTGTAGGGGTTGAGAATCGAGTTGGCGGTGATCCCGGCTGCGTCACGAACATCCTCTTCCTTGATCTCATCGGCACCGTTGATCACCACACTGCCGATCAGGGGTTTTTCCGTGACGCGGAAAATTATTTGTTTTCCGGCCTCGGTGTCCTTGGCTTCGATCTCGACATTGTCAAAGTACCCCAGGGCAAAAACCGATTTCAAATCCTCCCGTAGAGTGGAGGGGTCGTACAGGTCACCCGGCTTCGTGGATATCTTCTGGAGGATGGCGCCTGAATCAATGCGTTCGTTCCCCTCCGGCACAATCGAAGCCACCGTTGCGCTTCGATTGGAGTAAGCGAGCATGGCGCCGACAATATCGCCTGAAAGCCTGGGGAGTTCCTCCAGGGAATCAGCCTCGCGGTAGGCCGCATAGGGCGCCTGTGGGGCCAGAATATCGACAATGGAGCAATCGATGCTGACCCGATTACCCAATTTGTTTAAACTCCCCACCACCACGTAATCAGCACCGGCGGATTCAGCGGCCCGCACCAGAGTCGCGGTTGCAGGCGGCCAGGTTCCATTGTAGCCAACGATTTTTTCCGCCTGGGCGCGCGGCATCATTTTCATTCCCTTGGCAGCGACTTCCCGTGCCAAAGCTTTATCCGCCAGGACGGCGGTGTTGGCGGCATCCGGGGTGTTGATTTTGAACGGCAGAAAAAGGGTGTTGTGTTCCAGCGCCAGGGCCCCACGGGGCGAACAGGCTAGACAACTCAACACAACAGCACAGAACACGTGAAAACAAGTCTGATACGCCGATCGTTTGCTTGATGTCGACTGCATGGATGTAGGTCCTGTTATGAGTCATTCATTGTTCGATGCATGCGGGTCCGCGCATGTATCGGCCCAAGGGAAAGAAAAACGGCAAGGTACCGCTTATCCGCCCTCTTCCAATAATGATGGCTTCGTCACACTAAAAAAGATAAACCGCATCTCACAAAAACAGCAGGTTACGAAGCTCGAACCATCGTTCTCGTCATTTTTTACGAGGAGGACAATAATTGGTGGTCATTATGACAGGTTTGCTTGTTTTTGCAAGAAATTCCGCGTCTCCCCGAAGATCTTCACCGGATTTGAAATCAAGAAATTTCCTGCAGTTGTCCCCGGCGAACGGAGGCTCGTCAGGTTGTCAGCAAGGCTGGTATCGCTTGTCCAGAAGAGCGGCGACCGCCGCCTGCAACTCAGCGGCAAGCACCTGCTTATCGCTGCTCTTGAAATGATCGGTGACGATGGGGCGACCGATACGGATCACAATTTCACCGCCACCCGGAAGCAGTTTCCCCTTGGGCAGTACCTCATGAGAACCATTAAACCCCAAGGGAACGATCGGGACCCCGGCCTTGATCGCCAGCAGGACGGCGCCGGCCTTGAATTCATGCAGCCGACCATCCGCGCTCCTGGTTCCCTCGGGAAAAATGAGCACAGAACTGCCGGCGGCGATTCTCCTGGCAGCCTCTTCCAGGCTTTTCATGGCCTTCCGCCCATGGGAGCGGTCGATGGGGATATACCCGACGCGATGCATCGCATGCCCAAAAAGCGGAATCCTAAACAGTTCTTTCTTGGCAATCCATCGAAAATCATGGGGAAAGTATCCCTGAAACGAAAAAATGTCGTATTGGCTGACATGGTTGCCGGCGAAGATATAGGTCTGATCCGGATCGATATGCTCAAACCCCACCACCCGGACCTTGACCCCGGCGAGCCGGCACAGAATTCGCCCCCAATAGCGAGGAAACACCTGTGCCTTTAATTCTGACTTCCGGCCCCACACAAGATCGAATAAAGAGAGTGCGGAAACGAAAAAGGTTAGGAACGGAGCAACGATCAGGGTGCAAAGCCCTCGAAACAGATGACCTGTCGACATGAAAAAAACCATTGGGGGGAGCGAAACGCCTGTTGGGGAAAGAGTGCCGCGCACGAGGACGGCAGCGTTACCACAAAAAAGATTTCCATGTTACTTATCAAGGACCTGAATGAAGAGCAAGCATTTATCCCTCTCCCCTTTCCGTTCCCACAAGAAAGCCTTTGGTTTGCTCCGCTCGTCCGCCGGGGGCTGCGGTGGGATTGACGGGAGAAGAGCAATCGAATATAGTCTTTTGTTTTGAATAAACGACTGTACTTCGACGGCTTCATCAAAGAGAAAACAGCCTGTCGGCACCAAAGGAGTCTACTGTGACTGCAGAAATCATAACCGTACGAACTGATGGAACGCTCAATGTTCCCGAAAACCCCATCATTCCCTTCATCGAAGGAGACGGAACCGGGCCGGATATCTGGAAGGCAGCCCAGAAAGTGCTCGATGCTGCAGTTGCCCGCAGTTACAACGGAAGCCGGGCGATTGAATGGATGGAGATCCTGGCGGGCGAGAAGGCCTTCCAGACAACCGGCGAATGGCTTCCCAAGACCACGGTGGAGGCCTTGAAAAAATATGTGGTCAGCATCAAGGGGCCCTTGACCACGCCGGTCGGCGAGGGGATGCGCAGCCTGAACGTAACCCTGCGCCAGGTCCTTGACCTCTATGCCTGTGTCCGCCCGGTCCGATACTACCAAGGCGTGGTTTCTCCGGTGAAAAGTCCGCAACTGGTCGACATGGTCATCTTCCGCGAAAACACCGAAGATGTCTATGCCGGGATCGAATGGCAGGCCGGCACGGAACAAGCCAACCGGGTCATTGAATTTCTCCGCAACGAGATGGGCGCCTCCATTCGGGACAACTCCGGCATCGGGATAAAACCAATTTCCGAATTCGGCACCAAACGGTTGGTCCGAAAGGCCATTCAGTACGCCCTTGACGTCGGACGCGACTCCGTGACCCTGGTACACAAGGGTAACATCATGAAATTCACCGAAGGCGCATTCCGGAACTGGGGGTATGAACTGGCGGCCGAGGAGTTCGGCGAGGTAACCATCACCGAATCCGCCCTGTGGGAGCAGCACAACGGTGTCGTTCCCGAGGGAAAGGTCGTGATCAAGGACAGGATTGCCGATGCCATGTTCCAGCAGGTACTGCTCCGCCCCGGCGAGTACTCTGTGCTGGCCATGCCGAACCTCAACGGAGACTACATGTCGGATGCCCTGGCCGCACAGGTAGGCGGCCTGGGGATGGCGCCGGGGGCCAACATCGGCGATGGCGTGGCCATGTTCGAGGCAACCCACGGCACCGCGCCCAAATATGCGGGCATGGACAAGGTCAATCCCGGATCGCTGCTGCTCTCCGGCGTCATGCTCCTTGAGTATATCGGCTGGAAGGAAGCGGCGGCACTGATCCAAACGGCGCTGGAGACCACGATCTCCAAGAAAACCGTTACCTACGATCTGGCACGCTTGATGGACGGAGCCACCGAACTTTCCTGCTCCGCCTTTGGCAGCGCGATCATCAACAATATGTAGCAGCGGCAGGAAAACCGGATGTTCTCCCTGCTCGGAGCCGTCCAGGATCTCCTTTTTCCCCCACTGTGTTTAGGCTGTTCGCGGCGGCTGGATCACTCCCGGCCGCCGCTTTTTTGTGCCGAATGCCGCGCCCGCCTCGTTTTTATCGGCTCTCCGTTCTGCCCCTGTTGCGGGACGCCCCACGCCACCGGTGCCGACCATCTCTGCGGCACCTGCCTGCAAAACAAATACGCTTTTGACTTGGCCCGCTCCCTCCTGCTCTACCAGCCCCCAACGGCCGAACTCATCCTCCGCCTGAAATTTTCCGGACAGCTCAGCGGACTGCGCACCCTTGGCACCCTGACGGCGGGATCGGCCTGCCTTGCCGATCTCACCCCACCGGATTATATCGTCCCGGTTCCACTGCATGCCCGGCGTCTCCGCCGACGCGGCTTTAATCAGGCCACCCTGCTTGCCCAAAGCTGTTTCCCCCAATGGCAGGGCAGGATCCGGTTGCATGTCCTGAACAGGAACCGCCTCGCCGCCCCCCAATCGCAACTCACCGGAAAAGAGCGGCGCGACAACCTCAAGCAGGCCTTTACATTGCGGCCAGGGGTTGTCCTTGAAGGAAAAACCATCCTTTTGGTGGACGATGTCCTGACAACGGGAAGCACGGTCAACGAATGCGCCAAAGTCCTGCGCAGGGGCGGGGCCAAGCGGATTGAGGTTTTTACCGTGGCCCGGAGCCTCGGCAAGCGCCATAGGTAAATCAAAAAAAAAAAAAACGGCACCTCCGGAAATACTCCCGAAGGTGCCGTTTTTTAGGCTCAGCAACTGCAACCGCTTGTCATTTCAACAAAAAAATACCGCCCAAACGACGCAGGTACAGGTACGAACAGATACGAATCTGTTTGCAGATCGTTTTTTTTATATCGCTACCAGGTTCGGTATATACCCGTATCCAGGTGAACAAAATTAGATTGGGGATAGTACCCCACCCCGCCGGTCTGCATACTCATGGCACATTGGCGGATCTGGCGTATGGAAGTACCGGGCAGCGAAATATCAATGGCCTTGCCCTGCATATGCAGGCTGTGTCCCGCAACCCCGGATTGGGTCCGGCGAAGAGTGCGGTTTGTCTGCGGTGAACGGTAGGCGGAGACGACCTTATACGGCCCCCTGCATCCCATTTCCTGCTGGATCGCCCAAAGAATATCGAGCAATTTCGGGTCAATCCGATGAATCTGCCCTGTTTGATAATCGCGGAGAAAAGAGTTAACCTTCGCGAGCGCCTTGGGGCTATATTTTTTCCCCGCAGCATAGGTTAGGGTCAGCTCTTTTTGGGCTCGCGCGTGATACAGCGACAACGTTCGTTTCCGAGCGACCTTGGCAGAACAGATATCGGGAAGGGAAAGCGCGGCAAGGCCGGCAAGGGCCTGGGTGGAATGAACAAGAAATGAACGACGGGTCTGTTGGAATATATTTTTTTCTGAAACCATTATCCTTTGTCGTTTATGGGCTTTTCAAATGCATCCCTTTAGGGACAATACAATACACCCTCTCAAAGTGATTACAGCCACAAGAATCGCTCCCACAAAAAAGCCGTGAGAGCCACAAAATGCGGTTATTAAAATGGAAAGAACAGGCCTTGTCAACCCCTTGAGCAGGGTCGGCATCAAAAAACATCAATTTTATTCCGATTCTTCAAGAAGTTAAAGAATTGAGAAACAATTCATTTTAGACATGCTGAAAGCGCAGCAACGAGGTACAGGGTGAAAATTATTTCAGGCGGCCAGACCGGGGCGGACCGGGCAGCCCTTGATGCGGCCATAGTCCTCGGTATCCCCCATGGAGGCTGGATTCCCAAAGGCCGCAAAACGGAAGCCGGTCCGTTACCCTCTTTTTACC
>JBFWIP010000108.1:0-8114 GCA_050255935.1 Desulfobulbus sp. | reverse complement strand
ACGTTCTCGATCCCCGGCCGCTGCACCTTGATCACCACCTCGGCACCGTTGTCCATCCGGGCGCGGTGGACCTGTCCGATGGAGGCCGCGGCCAGGGGCTCGGCATCGAAATAATGAAAAATCTCGTCCGGCGAACGGCCCAGTTCCTCCTGAAAGATGGCCCGGACCTCGTCGATGCCAAAGGGGGGGACCTCGTCCTGCAGTTTGGCCAGTTCGTCGAGGAAATCGGCCGGGATCAGGTCCGGCCGGCTGGAAAGCAATTGGCCGAGCTTGATGAAGGTCGGTCCCAGTTCCTCAAAGACCAGCCGTAGCCGCTCGGGACGGGAAAGCCGCGCGATCTGCTCGCGCGGCTTGCGGTTGATCATCTGCAGCCCGGATTCCAGGTACTGATCGATATGAAGCCGGTCCACCAGGTCGTTGAAGCCGTACTTGAACAGGACCCGGAGGATGTGATGGTAGCGGTTGAGGTGGCGGTAGGTGCGGCCGATGGCTCCGAGCTTGCGAATGCTGAACATCATTCCCGCTTACTGGCCGTCACCCTTGTTGAGGGCCACCTGCAGCTCCTCGACCTTGCGCTGCAGCTCGGCGAGCTCGTCCTTGGTGGCCAGGTTCAGCTGGTTGACCCGTTCCTCGACCCGTTTGTTGATCCAAAGCTCAAGCTGGTCCTTGGCCTTTTCCGACTTGCGCAGCAGGTCGTCGATAAACTGTTTACCCTCCTCCTGCGACATCTTGCCCTTTTCGACCAGGTCCTTGGTTACTTCCTCGACCTTTTCCTTGGTGAGAAAAGCCGCGCCGATTCCGGCATAGACCACATTCTTCAACATCTCTTTCATGGTGTCCTCCCTTGATGACAATGAACGTGCGCACGTTTTAACTATAGGACCTAAGCGGCGTCCGCGCACCCTATTCCTTCTCGATATCGCGATGAAAAAGATGCACCTCGCCGCCGAGGCGGCATAAAAAATCCCGCAGCCGTTCCGCCACGGCCACCGAACGGTGCCGGCCGCCGGTACAGCCCACGGCCAGGGTCAGGGATTCACGGCCGCCGGCGGTGTACTGTTCCACCAAAAAAGAGAGGAGCGGCTCGACCAGGGCGAAAAATTGCCTTCCGGCCGCGTTGTCCAGGGCATAGCCGGACACCAGCGGATCCCGGCCGCTTTGGGGCTTGAGTTCGGGGACCCAATAGGGGTTGGGGAGGAAGCGGACATCCCAGACCATGTCCGCCTGGGGATATCCGTGTTTGAAACCGAAGGAGAACAAAGAAATCCGCACAACGTCCTCACTTGCCAAAAGAGCCGCAGTCGGTGCGGCGGGAAGGCATCGGGCACCATGCCCGACGATTGAATCGGCCGAAGGGTGGTGATCGTTCAGCCCGCCGAACAAATCATGCGGATCGATTCCGCACGCTCGTTGATGCCGCGCTTGAGCATTTCGTGGTTGTAGGCGGCGATTACGTCCTGGCGTTTGAGCATTCCCAGTACCCAGGGTTCTTCCAGGCTTTCCACCACCGGAATCTCGTCGATGCCCTTGACGTCGAACAGCTTCATCGCCTCGTAACAGTTGGTGTCCGGGGTGAGCATGATCACGTCGCGGGTGCAGATCGCCCCCACCAGATGGCAGATCCGCTCTTCCTCGTTATGGAGGATGGACTTGACGTCCTGCATCGACACCACCCCGACCATCAGCCCTTTGGCGTTGATCACCGGAAAATAAAAGCTGTTGCGGGCAAAACTGAACAGTTCGAGCAGATGGTTGATGTTGGCGTTTTCGCTGATAAAATCGACATCCTCGGTAATGGCCTTGCCCACCCGGATAGACTTCATGATCGCCACCTCGCGGCCTTCGTGGATATCGATGCCCTCACGGGTGAGATCGACCGTATCCATGGAATCATAATAAAGCCAGGAAGAGGTGACCGTGCCGACAATCGCGGTCAACATCACCGGGATAATGATCATGTAGTTGCCGGTCATCTCGAACAGGAGAAAGATGGCGGTCATCGGTGCATGGGTGGTCGCGGCGAGGAAGGCGCCGATCCCCACGGTGGCGTAGGCGCCGGCGGTGGCGGTGTACGCGGGGAAGAAGTGGTGGACGATGCCGCCGTAGGCTCCGCCGAGGACCGCGCCGATGAACAGGGCCGGGGCAAAGACACCACCGGCACCGCCCGACCCCAGGGTGATCGAGGTCGCCAGGGATTTGAGAAACACCAGGACCATCATCCGCCACACCAGGGTATCGCCGGTCAGGGATTTTTCGATGTATTCGTAGCCGTTGCCCATGACCTGCGGGAAAAAAATGGCGATGGAACCCACCAGCAAGGCGCCGAAGATCGGCTTGATCTGCGGGTGCAGGGGGAATTTGCGGAACAGGTCCCGGATGGCATAGAAGAAATGGATATGCATCACCGCCGTCACCCCGACGATAACCGCCATGAGGGTATACAGGGGCAGCTCGACAAAGGGATTGACGATGGTGTAGGCCGGAATGGGAAAGGCCGGGACCTCCCCGTAATAGGCACGGGAAACCACCGTGGACAGGGCCGAGGCGATGACCAGGGCGGAAAAGGAGGAGATCTCGTAGGTGCCGAGGAGGACGATCTCCGCGGCAAAGAACATGCCCGCCAGGGGGGCGTTGAAGATACCGGCGATGCCGCCGGCGCATCCGGCGGCGATGTAGATCTTCATCCGCTTGCCGGAAACCCGGAACCGCTGACCCACCTGGGACCCCACGGCACCGCCGATCTGGGCGATCGGCCCCTCGACGCCGGCGGAGTTGCCCGAACCGATGGTCAGCGCGGTGGCGATGATCTTGATAAAAATGTTGCGGGCGCGGATCACCCCGTTTTCCAGGTTGACCCGGCGAAGAAAGCTGGGGAGGCCATACCCGTTGACCTTGCCGGGAAAGGCCAGGGAAAGCGGGATCAGGAGGACCGCCCCGGACATGGGCAGCAGGGGCAGCAACAGGTGCCGCCAACCGCCCTTGCCGATCTGCAGGGCTTCATAGCCCCAAACGCGGACCACCTCATGCACCAGTTCGACGGCCTCGCGAAAAACGATGATCGACAACCCCGACATCACCCCGATAAAAGCGGCGATCATGATCATCCGGGCCCGGTCACCCGGCAGCAACACCTTGGCCCTGGTCAGCATGCCCACACCCAGGCATCGGTGCCGTCATGCGCGGCAATCCGGTTCCCGCAGGGCTTGAGGAAGCGCATCGCCTGCGGCAACAGGAAACAACAGGACGGACATTGCAGGCCCCAGGATGCCGAATCTGAACGCATCTTCCTCTCCAACAGTGATTTTCGCAATGTACATTGGCACAGCATGACAAGAACTCCGGTCGCACAAAAAAGGGGAACATAACAAAATCAGGGGGCGAATAAAACAGGTTTTTCCCCTCACCGCCTTTTGCCTTTCTCCCTGCCCCCCTTTTTAAGCCTTTTTCCTCCAACAGCCAACCGGGTGAAGCTTGCATCGGGTGACGGCCCTGATCTTCCTGCAAGGGATTCCAAGAGGGCCAGCGGATTCTATGCCAGAGGCAAAACGTTTGGCATTGGTTTCGCACCAAGGGTCGGGAACAAGGTGACGCGCTTGGGAACACAGGTTTTTTTTGTGGTGCGCAATTCGCCGATATTTGTTTTCTTACCAATTTGTCAGCATTGTATACTTGTATCAGGCAGAGGCCTTTTCTTTGAAGCGGAAACGTCTTCTTGATTGCCCGACAAGCAGCCTCCCTTTCCCTCAAACATCTGACAACGGATTGAAAGGCCATGGCCCCACATTCCAATCAAACCGAAACGCCGATGTTGATCAGACTCATCATTGAGATTGCAAGTGGTCGGATTCTGGATGCCAGTGAAGGCGCCGCCCGGTTTTATGGTTGGCCCATCGAAACCCTGCGGCATATGAATATTCAGGATATCAACGCCCTGCCCGCAGAGAAGATCTGTACGGAAATGGAACGGTCCGCATCGGGCGACTGCCAGCGATTCGAGTTTCGTCATAAAACAGCCGACGGATCGGTGCGCTCCGTTGAGGTGTTCAGTTCAAAAACACTGTTTGCCGGCAAAAAAGCCATTGCTTCCATTATCCACGATATCACTGAACGCAGCGAACTTGAGTCGGCCTTGCGAAAGAGCGAGGCCCGGTTTCGGGAACTTCTGGAAAACACCCAGGAGGCTGTCTACAAACGCAACCTGGGCAAGAATTTCTTTGACTACGTCAGTCCGGCCTTCAGCCTGTTCTCCGGCTATCCCCAGGAAGTTATTATCAACTGGTCCGAGGATGACGTAATCGAGCTGATCCATCCCGACGACCGGGAACGGGTCAAACGCCTGAAGATTACCCCAAGGCTCAACAAGAGTTCCTGTGGCGCCCAATTGGAGTATCGGTTCAGGCATGCCTGCGGCCATTATATTCACTTGCTTGACCGTTTTAAGGTCATGGCCGACGAAAACGGCGCCTCGTTCTCCCGGATCGGGAGCATCAGTGATATTACCGAGCGGAAAAAAACGGAAGAAACCATCCAGGATAAGCATCGACGACTGGAGAGTATTGTCGAGGCAACCGGAATCGGTACCTGGGAATGGAACATCCAGACCGGAGACCTGGTGATCAACGACTACTGGGCGGCCATGCTCGGTCATACGATCGCCGAACTCCAACCGCTTTCCACGATGACGTGGCGGCACTACATCCACCCTGACGATCAAGCGCGTTCGATCAACCTGCTCGAACAGCATATTCTGGGCAAATTGCCCAACTATGAAAATGAATTCCGCATGCGCCACAAAGCGGGGCATTGGATCTGGGTGCTTTCCTCCGGCAGGATTATCAAGCGATTGCATGACGGCGATCCAATGGTCATGTACGGCGTTCATATCGACATTACAGAACGCCGGCGGATCGAGAAAGCGCTCAAGCAAGCCAACGAACACCTGGAACAGATCGTTCAAAAACGAACCACGGAATTGATCAGGGCGAATTTCGTCTTGCGCGACGAGATGGCGGAGCGCAAAAAAATGGAAGTATGCCTCCGGGAAAAGGAAGAGCGGTACCGTCGAATCACCGAGGGCATAAGCGACTGTATCTACACGGTTCATATTGAGCAAGGAGAAGCGGTCGCCGTGAGCCACAGCGCAGCCTGCGCAAAGGTGACGGGATACCTTCCGGAAGATTATGCCGCCGACCCCGAATTGTGGATTCGAATCGTCATTCCGGAAGACCGCCACCTGATCATCGACAACTTCAAGCGTCTCCTCCGGCTCAATCAGGCGGCCACCACCGAATACCGCCTCCAGAGGAAGGACGGGCGGATCATATGGGTCAGCGACACGATTATCCCCCAATTCGACTCGACGGGAAAACTGATTGCCTACGACGGCGTGGTGATCGACATTACGGCACGGAAAAAGGCCGAACAGCAACTCTCCCACAGCCGGGCCACGCTGGCCATGGCGATCGACGGCATGCCCGACCCACTTATTCTTTTTGACAACGAACTCAGGGTGTTACGGCTCAACAAGGCGGCCAAGGATTACTATGGACTCGATCATTATGAACATGCCATCGGGAAACGCTGCTTTGAAGCCTTCAAGGGCAGAAACAGTCCTTGCGAAATCTGCGAGCATTCGTTTTCGACCATGCAGGGGTATTCGGGCGTGTTTGAGCGCAAAGGAGGCATGGACCAGGACCGGTTGGAGCAGGTCGTGGTCGATGAAGTGCAAAATTCCAATGGCCTCCCCAATGCCTATATCGTCCGTATTTTCGATATCACCGAAGAACGGAAAATGGACCGCCAGCTCATCCAACGGGAAAAGCTGGCCTCCCTGGGGCTTTTGATCGCCGGCATTGCGCACGAAATAAACAACCCCAACAATTTCATCTTCTTCAACACCCCCATCCTCCGTTCCTACCTCCAATTCCTCCTGCCGATCGTGGATGAATATGCCGAGACCCGTCCCGACATGCATGTTTTCAACCGGCCTTACCGGGACTTCCGGGAGGACTGCTTCACCCTTCTGGACAATATCGAGCACGGTTCCAAGCGGATCAACCAGATTGTCGGCAATCTTCGGGAATTTGTCCGCGAACGAGGACAGGGGACGACCCAGCTCATCGACGTCAAGACCGTGGTGGAAAAGGCGGTGACGATCTGTCTGGGGCGTTTGAGGAAAACGGTCCGACATTTCACCACGGATCTGGCCGGGGAACTCCCCCTCGTGCACAGCGACCCCCTTGCCCTGGAACAGATTGTGGTCAACCTGCTGATCAATGCCGCCCAGGCCATGGATAAAAACGATTCGAAAATCCATCTCAAACTCGCCGTGCACGATTCCCTGCCGAATGAAATGGTCATTGAAGTGCACGATAATGGATGCGGCATGGATCATCTGACCCGCCTGCGCATCTTCGATCCTTTTTACACCACCAAACCCGCAGGCGATGGCACCGGACTGGGACTCACCATCTGTGACAGGCTCATCAACGAATTGGGAGGAAGGATCGAGGTTTCCAGTGAAGCGGGCAAGGGAAGCATTTTTCAGGTATTCCTGAAAATTCAATGAAATAACTACGGAAAGGAATCGTCCATGCTCTCCCGCATGTTGTTGGTGGATGACGAAAAGGTTTTTCTCGATAGTCTGGAACGCGGACTCCTGATGAGCGGATTCAAGTTTATCCGGACTGAATCCGACCCGCACAAGGCATTGGCCCTTTTCCGGCAGGGGGAAGCCTTTGATATCGCGATTCTCGACATCACCATGCCGGGGATGAGCGGCACGGACTTGTTGTCGCAGATCAAAAGCATCAGTCCGACCACCGAGTGCATCATGGTGACCGCGGCGGATGAGGCAAATTCTGCGGTGCAGTGCATGAAGGAAGGGGCCTTTGATTATATCATCAAACCGCTCAACCTCGAGGAATTGCTGGCGGTCATATATAAGGCCCTGGAACGAAAAAATCTTTTGGCAATCCATAGATTGGGCAAGCAGAAACGCACACCGGAGCTGACCAATCCGGACGCCTTCGCCCATATCACCACCCAATCCGGGCACATGTTCCGCCTCCTCAAGGAAGCGGAATTGCACGCCGCAAGCATGGTGCCGATCCTGATCACCGGTGAAACAGGGACAGGCAAGGAACTGCTGGCGCGCGCCATCCACAAGGCAAGTTCACGCGCCGATGCGCCCTTTATCCCGGTCAACATGACCGCCCTGTCGGCCTCTCTCTTCGAATCAGAATTTTATGGCCATACCAAGGGGGCCTTCACCGGTGCGGTGCAGGATCGTTGCGGTCTCCTGGAAACCGCCTCCAAGGGGACCCTGTTTCTTGACGAAATCGGCAGCCTGCCCCTGGAACTGCAGGGGAAATTGCTTCGGGTACTGCAGGAAGGCGAATATTTCAAACTGGGCACCAGCCGGCCACGGGGAGCGGATGTCCGATTCATTGCCGCCACCAATGCCGAACTCTTCCCGCTCCAGGAACAGGGCCGCTTCCGCAAGGATCTCTTTTACCGCTTGTGCGGTGCATGGCTCGCCCTGCCGCCTCTTCGGCAGCGAAAGGAAGATATCGCCCTGCTCGTCACAACGCACCTCCATGAATACCTGGTGCATCGGCGTCCAAACGAAATCGAGGAAAGCGCGCTCGAGATGCTGAAGGCCTACGATTATCCGGGAAACATCAGGGAACTCAAATCGATCATCCGATATGCCGCGAACCTGGCCAAACAGTCTCCCATATCCGTCCACCACTTGCCGGCCTATGTCCTGCAGGCGGTCTCCCAACAGCAACGATACACCCCATCCGTTCTTCCCGAAGAGCCGATTCTCCCTTTGGCCACGGTGGAAAGGGAACACATCCTCAAGGCATTCCGTCTGACGGGAAACAATAAAATGCAGACAGCCCGGCTATTGCAGATCGGCATCAACACGCTTCGTCGAAAATTACAATCCTACGGTGAAAATGAGGGGACCGGTCCATAGGCCAAATCGGTTTCCCCTCCCAAAATGGGAGAGCCCTTAAAAGAACAGCAATTCAATATATTATCAATCAAGCCTGCCAAAATGGAACAACCCCTCTCTCCCACCTGTTACAGCCCTCGTTAAAAAAAAA
>JBFWIP010000107.1:1698-8158 GCA_050255935.1 Desulfobulbus sp. | reverse complement strand
GGAGGTCCGCCGGAAATACGCCCTGGGAAGGAAAATCCGGCTGCTGAGCGTCCCCAACGGTTCCAAGCTCCTCGGCCAGACGGTCAATGAAAGCTGCCTTGGCGATGCCCTGGATGTGCAGATCCTTTGCATTGTCCGGGAAGACGGCACGGCCATGATCCCTTCCTCGGAAATGCATTTCGAGCCTGGGGACAGGCTGATCATTGCCGGGCTTTCGGATATGATCGCCGCCCTCCTGATGCGCGGACTGGAGGGGGTGTTCGTCAAGGACGGGGAGAGTTTCGAGGATGTCTCCATCCTGGAAAATGAAACCGTGGGATTGGTGGAGGTGGTGCTGTCGCCCTACTCGACCCATCTGGGACAGACCTTGCAGGAGCTTCGCTTCCGGGAACGATTCGGCCTGACGGTTCTGGCCGTCTGGCGCAAGGGGCAGGTCATCCGTTCCGGACTCCGCGATCTGCGGCTGCAACTGGGGGATGCCCTGCTGCTGTTCGGCCACTGGAAACGGCTGGCGGTGCTCGGTCGGGAAACGGATTTTCTTGTGCTGACGGAAACGATGCAGGAACCGGCCCGGGAGGACAAGGCAAAAATCGCCCTGACCATCATGGGGGCGGTGCTCCTGCCCGTCATCCTCGGATGGGTGCCGATCTATATTGCGGTGGTGATCGGAGCGGCGTTGATGGTGCTGAGCAAGTGCCTGACCATGGAGGAAGCCTACCGCTATATCGAGTGGAAGGCGGTCTTTCTCATTGCCGGCATGCTCCCTTTGGGCGTGGCCCTTGAAAAATCGGGTGCCGCCGCCCTGATTGCCGCCAATGTCATCGAACTCCTCGGCCCGTACGGACCTCGGGCAATCCTGTTCGGCATGATCGCCATCACCTTTGTTGCCACCAGCATCATCCCCACCGCGGCCCTGGTGGTACTGATGGTGCCCATTGCCCTGAAGACCTCCGCCGGTCTGGGCATATCGCCCTATCCCCTGATGATGGGCATTGCCATGGCGGCCTCTTCGAGCTTCACCTCGCCCATCTCCCATCCCGCCAATGTCCTGGTCATGGGACCGGGCGGCTACCGTTTTCTCGATTACGTCAAGGTCGGGGTACCGCTGACCCTGCTGATTCTGGTTGTTCTCATGATCACCATCCCGATATTCTGGCCGCTCTCACCCTGACCCGAATCCTCCCTCCGGGATGCGGTCAGCCGCCGACACCTTATTGGATTCGCCTATCAAACGAATCAACCATACAACCATCTCTTCTCTCTTGATTTTTTCAAGATCCACCCGATTCTGCCCCCTTCCCTTTTGCATCCCCCGCAACCGTTCTTGACAGCCACTCCCATTTCTGCTTTCTTAATTTATAGAACAATAAAATCCGTTCGTTTTCCCCCCCATCCATTCTCGCTGTCAGGTGCATTTCCGGGCTGTTCCCCGCACCCAGGCACCTGTTGCCGTTCCGGCACCCTCTTTGCTCGACCAGTCACACCCGGAGCAGTCCGGCTGATTGTGCAGTTCATTCATGATTGCAACCATACGGCAGATATTCTCAGCTTCAGGGATACACATGAAGAAAACGTTCCTTCTCCTCCTGTGCGGAATCCTCGTTGGACTTGGCTTGGCCTTGGGGGGTGCCGAAATGATTGAACGGACCTCAGGGGTCGAGTTCTGCGCCTCCTGCCATTCGATGAAAGCCGTTGCGCGGGCCTACGAAGCAGACATTCATGGCGGCAACAACAAATTCGGTGTCCGGGCTCACTGTGCCGATTGCCATCTCCCGCATGACAACGTCTTTTCCTATCTCACCACCAAGGGCTCCAACGGGGTCGAGGATGCACTGGGAGAGTTGTTCTGGGCAAAGAGCTTCGACTGGATCGGCAACCTGCACAACCGGGAGGCGTTCACCTACTCCTCGGGCTGCCGCAAATGCCATGACCTGGGCGCCATCCGCTATGAAATCCCCAAAGCCTATCTCGCCCATCGGGACTACAAGATGGGCATCGTCAAATCCTGCGTCCACTGCCATCAGCATGTCGGTCATAAAGACATCAAGGGATATCTCATCAAACAGCAGCTATAGGAGGAGGAAAATGCGTCTACTACTCGCGGTGATCTTCGCTGTCGGGTCGGCTGCCCCAGCGCTTGCCCTGGACAGCCCTGTCAAGACCCTCAAGGTCGAACGCGGCCTGACCCCGGAAGGGCAAAAATGCGTTGAATGCCATGCGGACAAACAACCGGGCATTGTTGCCGACTGGGCAGCCAGCCGGCACGGCCATGTCGGCGTTTCCTGTATCGACTGCCATAGCGTGGACAAGGGCTCGCCCATGGCTGCGCAGAACTGTCCCGGGGTCAAGGGGACGGCAATCTATGTGACCACCATGGTGACCCCGGCCATCTGCGGCCGCTGCCATGCCAGCGAAGTCGACCAGTTCAGCAAGAGCGGCCACTATCGCGGCAGCCTGCAGTACAATGTGCCCGAAGGCCGGAATTACAAGGGCATGACCGCCCTGATCGAAAAACACGAAGGCCAGGGCATGGAAAAATTCAAACACTCCTCGGAGATGGTCGGCTGCATGCAGTGCCACGGCTCCAAGATCAGCATGGGCACCGATAAACGGCCGACCAGGGAAAGCTGGCCCGCGGCCGGTGTCGGCACCATCTGGCCGGACGGGACCGTGGGCAACTGTGTGGTCTGCCATACCCGCCATCGCTTCAACATCGCCGAGGCCAGAAAACCGGCGGCCTGCGCCTCCTGCCATCTCGGACCGGATCATCCCGATATCGAGATCTTTGAGAACAGCAAGCACGGTCATATCTACAACGCCGAGGGTTCGGGCTGGGATTTCAACAGTGCGCCGGATGCCTGGGAACCGGGCGACTACCGGGCGCCGACTTGCGCCGTTTGCCACATGAGCGGAATCGGCGAGTTGACCACCACCCACAACATCTCGGAACGGTTGAAATGGAATCTCTGGGCGAAAGAGTCCAAAATCCGCAATTCGCCGGATCCTCTCAGCCCGCTCACCGGCGACGGCGTGGAAGGCCGCAAGAAGATGGCAAAAGTCTGCAGCAATTGCCACAGCAACCTCCACACCGAAAACTTCTTCGAGCAGGCCGACCTGAACATCGAACTCTACAACGAGGGCTACTATCAGCCGGCCGAGGCCATGCGCAAGGAACTGGCCGACAAGAAACTGCTCAAGGACAACCCTTGGGATGATGAATTCCAAATCCTTTACTACCATCTCTGGCACCACGAGGGCCGCCGCATGCGCCAAGGTGCCGCCATGGGCGGTCCCGACTACGCCCATTGGCACGGTGTCTTTGAGTTGCAGCAGGATCTCTACAAACTCAAGAGCATCTATAACAAACGGTTGAAAGCAGGAACCATCGAAGAATAAGCGAAAACAAGGGGGACAGCGGTTGCGGTCCCCCTTGTTTTTTTGAAAGGAATTACGGGCAAAAATGGCCGCAGATCCGGGATGCCCGGCATTGCTTTTTCTATTGCGAACAGGGAGGAAAACCAAATGCAAGAGGTCCAAATCGACCGGAATGAGTGTATCGGCTGTGGTGCGTGCGTTGAACTTTGCCCCGATATTTTCGCCTTCAACGACGAAGAAAACAAAGCCTATGTGACCATACCCGAGGGAGGCGACGAGGACTGCATCAACGAGGCCATCGCCTCCTGCCCCACCGGGTGCATCAGCTACCAGGAATAGTCCGCATTCGAGTGCTCCCCTGGGGTTCTTCCCCGCAACGCGGCTTTTCCATATCCTCCTTACCTACAAGGCCGACCGGCCAGACGGAAAAGGTCCGGTCCGGTTTAAATCCGACCCCCAGGGCCCCCTTACCGAGATACAAGACCCAAGCCCAGCCGGTTTCAAAAAAACTGGTGGTCGAGGCCCAATACCCCTCTTGTAGATCCGTGAAGGGATGCCTTGCGGACAGGGCCGGGGAATGGCAGTTGCAGTCCACCAGGGACGCGAGTTCGTTGATTGTCGGCAATTGCCACCGGATACCCGGGGATTGGTGGAGGCGACTCCAGTGGCGAACAACCTCAAAGGCCTCTTCCCAGGATACCGTTTCACCGGCGGCATCAGCCCTTGCGGCCCAGACCAGCCCGGTCAGGTGATCGTAAACCACATCTCCCTTCAGGGCAAACCGGGAGGCCGGCCACGGACTGCCATGTTGCATGGCCCCATCCTGGGCGGTTCCGGTACATGGAATCCTTTCTCCGTCGGTATCGAAACAAAGTGTTTGCCCCGTTGCCGGGAGGTGTCCATTACCCGGTCCACGAACCGGCCAGTAAAGATACGCCTGGTCCTTGCGGCCGTAAAACATACGCGCCCCTTCAAGGTGCATGGCCCAGGCATAGGCAGGGTTGATCGCTGCCGTGGTCGAGGACCAGTACCAACCCAAAAAAATATTGGTGAAGGGGTGATCGGCCGGCAGGACGGGTTGCTTTGCTTGATAACTGACCAGACTGCGCAATTCATTGCGGTTAGGCAGACGCCAGTCATCATACCCGCCATAGCGGTCCTCATTGAGGGTCGCAATCTGCGCAAATGCCTCCGGCCAGGTGCAGGGGAATCCACCGATGTTGACTGCACGGGTCCACGTCAATCCTGTCAGCAGGTCCGCCACCACTTGGCCCTGGGCCTGAAAACGAACCTGCGGCCACCGGATTCCCCTGCAGGTAGCCCCATCCTGGCCCGTGCCGGAACAGGGAATCTCCCTGCCGGTGCCGTCATAACAGCGGGTCTGGCCGGTTTGCACAATATGAGGCATCTTTTCTCCTCGCAAGGACGAAGGCGCGCGGTTGTCCCGATAAGATGGAGTGGCATTGTAAAAACAGCGGAGGGATCTCACTGTTTTTTTCGTGCCCCCTGCAGGTTGGGCAGGTTACGGAAAGAACGAGAATCGACTCATTTCCCTTTTCACAGGTACGTCAAGTGAATAAAGGCAATGAGTCGACTGTCCCGGCAAAGGGTCTTTCTCAGGCTGGAAACAGAGAAGAACCGGCGAGGTTTATTTCTCCTGCCACACCGCCGGACGTTTTTCACGGAAGGCGGCCACGCCCTCTTTGGCGTCTTCGGTTGAACACAAGCGGGCAAAGGCCTCGTTCATGAAATCGAAGGCTTTGTAGTAGTCGGAATCCGCCGCTGAATAGAAGGATTTCTTGGCGATCTGCATGGCAATCGGGCTCTTGGCCGCCAGGGTCTGGGCCCATTTCCTCGCCTCCTGCTCCAGCTCCTCATCCGGGACCACCCGGTTGATCAGCCCCATGCGCGCCGCCTCTTCGGCCTGGACGAATTCGCCGAAAAAGAGCATTTCCAGGGCTTTTTTCCTGCCGATGGATTTGGAAACCGGAACCACCGGACCGATGCAGTTGAGGCCGACATTGATCGCGGTCAGGCCGATGCGTGCCTTGGCTCCGGCAATGGCCAAATCAGCCGCAGCCACCAGGCCGGCCCCGTTGGCGGCGGCCACACCACTCACCTGGGCGATCACCGGTTTACTCATCCGGCTGATCGAAACCAGGGGCGCTTCCATGCATTCAACCCAACTCCGCAGTTCCATGACCGACTTGCCCTCGAGATAGCTGACGTCGATTCCGGCGCAGAAAGCCTTGCCCTCCCCCTTGATCAGCACAACCCGGACCTTGCTGTCGGCCTCGGCCTCCCATAACGCCCGGTCGAGCTCCTTGGCAAGCCCGGGAGTGAAGGTGTTTAACTGGTTCGGACGATTAAGTGTAATCTCGGCAACATAATCATCACCAACACTGACAACGATATTCTCGTACCCCATGAACAACTCCTCCGTTTTGGTTGAAGATTGACGCCCGTCAAGAGCGCAGCCAATTGGTTTGTGTCCATCCAGAAAGGGTCTTTTCGCCCAATTTCGGCGTTATGCTCAAAATTTTATCCTCGGAATATCAAGTATATGCCTGCGGCAAAATTTTTCGCATGCCTTGAACTTGAACGAAAATCCTCCTTTCTGGATAGACACGGGTTTGCCTCTGTACAGTTGAAACAGTTGAAGCAACGTGCAACAGAACAACATCCAGGCTGAGTCCCCTCTCCTCCCGGAGCCGTAACCGGTGCGCCTGTTCAGCGAATGGAATCCGGCCTTTCCCGAGTCCCCTTGCCTTGAACGGTAAACACAACGGTAAGACAGGCTATTCCCCGGTCGTCAGGGTATAGCCCCTGCCCTCCATGCATCTCCGGATCAACCGGTCGCGCATGTCCGAGCGCTCCAACCTGTCCGTCTCGACAAACGGGGTCGGCTGGGTGGCTTTCGATGCCTGACGACGGCAGTCGGCCATATCGCGGTGAAAACCGACTTCCGTGATTCCGGGTTTGCTCCAGGTGTTGGCCTGGGTACAGCCCGCGATCATGGCCGCGACCAGGAATCCTGATGCAATCACTATTTTCCCGGGCGCCGCGGACAGAATATTGATGAAGT
>JBFWIP010000107.1:0-1598 GCA_050255935.1 Desulfobulbus sp. | reverse complement strand
GTACGTGTCGCCCGTACCGGTGCCTTCGCCCTTGAAATCGCCGTCAAGGCTCCCCAACCGGACCTGATTCTTTTGGATATCGGTTTGGAGGATATGGATGGCTACACGGTTCTGCACTGTTTGAAATCGTCCGGAGCCACCAAGGATATTCCCGTTATTTTCGTCACGGCACGCGATAGCGCTGAAGATGAAGAGCAGGGATTCGACCAGGGTGCGGTCGATTACATCACCAAACCGATCCGCCCACCGGCGGTGCTGGCCAGGGTGCACCTTCACCTCAGTCTCAAGCAGGCGCAACACGAATTGGCGCAGCAGAATATCCGACTCGAAGAAACCCTGGCCCTCAAGACCGCGGAACTGGAACAATCCCAACGCCAGATCATGCAGGCGGAAAAAATGGCGGCAATCGGTTTGCTGGCGGGTGGAATAGCGCACGACTTCAACAACATCCTCGCGGCGATCATCGGCTATACGGAAATGGCCCTGGAAAATATCGACCGTGAAAGTCCACTCCATCATAAACTCAAGCGCGTGTTTGAGGCCGGATTGCGCGCCAAGGACCTTGTCGCCCAGATTCTTCTCTTTGCCAGAAAAACCGAATACGAAAAAAAACCGTTGAGAATCAGTCTGATTGTCAAGGAGGTCATGCAATTGTTGCGGGCGTCTTTGCCCGCCACCATTGCCCTGCAGAGCCGCATCGCCCCCCAGGCGGTTGAGGGGACGATTCTTGGCGAACCGACCAAGATCCACCAGATTCTCATGAACATCTGCACCAACGCGGCGCATGCCATGAAAGAAGAAGGCGGCACCCTCAAGGTAACCCTGGAATCGGGAGCGATCGATCCATTGCTCGCCCTGAGCCATCAGGCGGAGGCGGGTCCATGCCTGAAGCTGTCGATCTCGGATACCGGCCATGGCATGACACCGGAGGTGCAACAAAAAATCTTTGAGCCCTATTTCACCACCAAAAAACAAGGCGAGGGCACCGGCCTGGGATTGGCGGTCGTTTATGGAATCGTCAAAAGCCTGAAAGGTTGCATCACCGTGAAAAGCCAACCAGGTGTCGGCACGACCTTTCATGTCCTGCTGCCGCTGATCACCGGCACCGGCAGCCCGAAGATCTCCGAAAAGACGCCCCTGCCCCATTGGTCCGGCACGGTCCTGCTGGTCGATGACGAAGAACCTTTGGTCGACATGATGCGGCGGATGCTGGAATATCTTGGTTATACCGTGATCGCCCATCAGAACAGCCTCGAAGCGCTGGATGCCTTCTGTCGTGAACCCGGCAAGTTCACCCTGGTCGTTACCGATCAGACCATGCCCCAAATGACAGGCAGCCAATTGGCCCGGGAAATATCCAAACGACGGCCGGATATTCCCATTCTCCTCTGTTCCGGTTTCAGCGAGCCGGTCCTGAACGGAACAAGCCGGGAAAGTGGTGTTTGGGGATTGCTGCACAAACCGTTCAATATTCAGGAACTTGCCGAAGCACTCAAAAAGTGCACCACTGAACCCGGGCAGGTCATGAAGTCGTGACCGAGAAGATGGAGGCGTGTCCGGAAAGCCGTTGACGGTTCCATCCCCATCGTGAAGAGGCT
>JBFWIP010000106.1:6157-8264 GCA_050255935.1 Desulfobulbus sp. | reverse complement strand
ATCCTTGATCGCCTGCTCGGTCGACCGGACCACTGGGAAGAGGAACAATAAAACAACAGCTGGGCCGATGGCGAGGCTGTTCACTAGACGAGAGGAGTTGCGTCGGAGAGACGAGACGATTTTGGTCGGATATATCTTGGGATGATTTTGAGGCATCCGGCGACAGGGCTGCCGGATGGTCCCCTCGGTCGTAAATAAATGGAGATGGCGATGAATATTATAGATAAGATCGATTTGGAACAGATGCGGTTTGACATGCCGGACTTTCGTCCCGGTGATACCGTAAAGGTGCATATCCGCATCATCGAGGGAAACAAGGAACGTATTCAGGTCTTTCAGGGCGTGGTCCTGAAGCGCAAGCGCGGCACCATGAATGCCACCTTTACCGTTCGCAAGATTTCGCACGGTGTCGGCGTTGAAAAGACTTTTGCCCTTCATTCACCGCGTATCGAAAAGGTTGAGTTGGTGACCCAGGGCCGTGTTCGTCGCTCCCGTCTGTACTACCTGCGTGAGCGCCGTGGCAAAGCTGCGCGTATTCGTGAGCGGGGCATTAACTGATAAAGAGTCCGGTGACCGGCTGGATGTATTCTGCCGGCACCTCTCTTGTTTCATGGACAGGCATTCAGGCATCGCAACGATGGTTGGATGCCTGTTTCTTTTTCAATCTTCCGCCCGGATACGGCCGGTGACCATCGTCCATCCCTCTCCCGATGAATCCGTTTCTTTTGGCCTCGCTGCCTGATCCCCAGTCCCTGTCGGATACCTTTGCCTTGGAGAGGGCCCTTTATGCCCAGGGCTTTGCAAGGGTTGCCGGCGTTGATGAGGCCGGAAGGGGCCCCTTGGCCGGCCCGGTGGTGGCCTCCTGCGTCATTTTGCAGCCCCAGCAGCAGACCGACCTGTTTTTTGATTCCAAAACCCTGAGTGCGCGCAGACGGGAGGAACTTTTCCTTCTCCTGCAGGAGAGTCCCGCCGTGATTGGCGTCGGCATGGCCGATGCCCGGGAAATTGAAACCATCAATATTCTTCAGGCCTCTCTCCTGGCCATGCGCCGAGCAGTCGCGGCCTGTCAAAACGGTGCGGACGGCGTGGTTCCTGATTTTCTCCTCGTGGACGGTAAATTCAAGATCCCGCTGCCCGCTTCGCAGCTCACCCTCGTCAAGGGGGAATCAAAAAGCGCCTCCATTGCCGCCGCCTCCATCGTGGCCAAGGTGACCCGCGATCACCTCATGCTGGAGGCCCATAAACGATTTCCGCTCTACGGTTTTGACCGGCACCAGGGATATCCGACCAAGGCCCACCGTGAGGCGCTCCGTCGGCACGGCCCCTGCGAGCTCCATCGCCGCACCTTTCGCGGTGTGGCGGAACTGTTGGCGGAAAAATCGTCTCCACCACCGAGTCAAGGGGGACTCTGGTAAGCACGGTTGTCGTTCTTGGAAAAAGCGCGTGAACGGCGTTGCGTGCGCCATCGCCCCTTGTCGAGAGGCATGTCTTGTCCTTGGGGACCTTTTTACGAGCCCGTCATGAGGAGCGCCGGGAGTTTTCATGTTCTGGAAGAAAAAATCGGCACCATGTCCACAGCGTACCGGCAAATGGGGGGAAACCCAGGCCCTGCACTACCTCACCCGGTTGGGATATGCCATTGTTGCCACCAACTATCGCAAGCGTTACGGTGAGATAGACATCATCGCCCGGGAAAAGGATGTCCTGGTGTTTGTCGAAGTCAAATGCCGTAGTGGCCAGGCCTTCGGCTCTCCCCTGGAGGCGGTTGACCTACGCAAGCAACAGCGCATCTGCCGGGTGGCCATGGAGTACCTCCAGACACACCATGGTGGGGACGGCAACGCCCGGTTCGATGTGATTGCCGTTTGCCCTTCTCCAGGAAAGGAGAGCGCGGTGATTGAGCATATCGAAAACGCCTTTGATTTTTCCCTGTGAGGAGAAACGCAATGGAACAAATGCAGAAATCAATTCAACCACCCGTGGCCATAACCATGGGGTGCCCCGCGGGCATAGGCCCCGAGATCGTCTGCCGCCTTTTTGCCGAACAGCCGGATGCGGTCAACAACAGTGTCGTGGTCGGCGATATCGGCGTGCTGGGGCAGGCCGC
>JBFWIP010000106.1:0-6057 GCA_050255935.1 Desulfobulbus sp. | reverse complement strand
CAGAAGGCGGCTGACGGCTATTTCGATGCGGTCATTGCCATGTATCATGACCAGGGGTTGATTCCCTTCAAGCTGCTGCACTTTGCCGACGGGGTCAATGTGACGCTCGGCCTACCCATCGTGCGCACCTCGGTGGATCACGGCACCGCCTACGACATTGCCGGAACCAATCAGGCCGATCCCCGCAGCCTGCGTGCGGCCCTGTCCATGGCCCAGGCAATCGTCGCCCACAGGCGGCAGTGGGGCCAAAAATGAAACGGGGACGAGGAGTGCTCATTGCCTTTGAGGGCATCGACGGGACCGGGAAGTCGACCCAGCTGCCGCTGCTGGCCCGGTATCTCCGCGGGCAGGGGTACGAGGTGGTCGAGACCCGCGAACCCACCGACGGGCCCTACGGCAAACAGATCCGCGCCCTGTACGCCAATCGCGGCCAGGTGAGCCTTGAACGGGAACTGGAACTTTTTCTTCTCGATCGCCGCCAGCACGTGGAGAAGTGCATCCTGCCCGCGCTGAACGAGGGGCGGATCGTGCTCACGGATCGTTACTATTTTTCCACCGCCGCCTATCAAGGGGCTGCCGGTTTGGATCCAACCGAGATCTTTGGCCGCCATGATTTCGCCCCGGAGCCGGACCTCGTGCTGCTCCTCACTCTGCCCCCGGTTGACAGCGTTGCCCGCATCCGTCAACTTCGCGGGGAGGCCCTCAATGATTTTGAACAGCAGGACCAGCTGGAAAAGGTGGCTGCGCTCTTTGCATCCTTTGACCACAGCTGTATAGTACGCATTCCTGCCGCCCGCCCGGTTTCGGAGGTTCAGGCCTCCGTGCGCGGGGCGGTTCTGCCACTGCTTGCCAACAAAGGTGTGTGATGCCCGGCCCGACCTTCCGTTTCTGTTGCCGAAATCTTGTCGCTGTCGCCTTGGGGTGCCTGGCCGCATTGCTTGCCGGCTGTGCGGACAAATCCGGGGTGCCTGATGCCGATTTGAGCGTCAGTCGCACGCCTCCGGCGGCCAACGGCGATGTTGATCTTGCCTGTTCCAGCTTTTACTTTCTCTGGGGACGTCATTCCGAACTGTTGCTGCGTTTTGAGGAGGCGCTGGAGTTCTATCAGAAGGCCCTGATCTGTGACGAGCACGCTGACTATATCAGCGAAAAGATACCGATTCTCCTGCTTCGCCTGGAACGGACCGATGAGGCCGCTTCCTGGCTGGCCGACTATCTCCAGGGCCACCCGGACAAGACCGGCATGCGTATGCTCTATGCCAAGGTCCTGCTCCGCCAGAAGAAAACCACCGAGGCCATGCATCAGTATCAGCTGATCAGCGAGCGGCATCCCGATGATGCGGCCATCCTGCTTCTGTTATCGGAGATGTACATCAACGCCGACCAGCCGGAACGGGCCGAACCCCTGCTCACCCGTATCCTTGATCGGGAACCGAAATCCTATCTGGGCCATATCCTCATGGCCCGGATGCTTCAGGCCGAGGGGAAGACCGACGAGGCCGTGGACCATTACCAGCAGGCCTTGAAGCGCAACTGGTCGGCGGACCTGGATATGGAGCTCGGGGATGTGCTGGTCAAGGCGGAGCGCTATGACGAGGCGGCCAGGCTATACCGGGAGCTTATCGAACGGGACGGACAAAACGAGTCCCCCCGTGTGGCCCTGGTGCATGTGTACCTGCTGCAGAAGAAGGATTCCCAGGCGCTGGCCGAGCTCAATCGCCTGAAGACCGTTACCGAGCAGCCGCAGCGGGTCGACCTGACCATTGCCCGGTTATATGCCAAGCAGAAGCATTATGACAAGGCCATCGCCATTGTCGAAAAACTTCTGGCCCGGGAAAACCTGTCCGAGGCCCGTTACTTCCTGGCTGTGCTGCAGGTGCAGCAGGGAAGGCTCGAAAAGGCCTTGAAGCAGATCCGCCTGATCGATCCCGCCGCACCCGAATATGCCGACGCCTTTTTCCTTCAGGTGCGTATTCTCCGCGAACAGGACAGACTCGACGAGGCCCAGGCATTGCTCGAACAGCAGATTGCGACCGGGACCCTGCACAACAGTGAGTTGTATATCCTGCTTGCGGCGCTGCATCAGTTGGACGGCAGGGACGATCTCAGCAAGAAAGTCCTGCTTCAGGGAATCGACGCCTTTCCCGACGATGAAAATCTGCTCTACGAGTACGGTTTGATGCTGGAAAGCGATGGCGACCACGAGGCCGCCCTGGCGATCATGCAGAAGATCATCGAACTCAAGCCCGATCATGCCGCGGCCCTGAATTTCGTCGGTTACAGCTGGGCCGACACCAAGGTCAACCTGGACCAGGCCCTGGAATACATCCGCCGCGCCATCGAACTCAAGCCGGAAAACGGCTATATCCACGACAGCCTGGGGTGGGTCTATTATCGCCTGGGCAAACTCGACCAGGCGATCAAGGAACTTGAAACCGCGGTCAGGCTTTCGCCCGACGATGCCGCCATCCTCAATCACCTGGGAGATGTCTACCTGGAGAGCGGCAGGGTCCGCGATGCCCTGCGGACCTACAAAAAGGCGCTCAAACTGTCCAAGGATGATGAACAGGAGAAAAAACGTATCCTGGAAAAGATCCGGATTCTGGAAAAGCAGGGAGGCCGTTGATGGGGACATGGCGTTGCCGGTGGACGGCTGCTCTCTGTTGCCTGCTGCTGGCCGGCTGTGCCGGGAAACTCCCCAGGACCACCCCGCTTGCCGCTGGTGATGCCGGGCAGGCGCTCGATGTCTGGTCGCGTTTTCTTCATGCCCCGCATCCGGAAGCGGTCGACGCCGACTATCGCCTTCGCTGGGACGTGCTCGGCAGCAAGGGGGGCATCGATGCCGTGGTGCAGATGAAGCGGCCGGCGATGCTCCGGTTCGCCGCCAACGACCCCCTGGGCCGGGCGCTGATTCTGGTGGTTTCCGACGGCTCCCAATTCACCTTTGTCGATAATCGTTCGGGTGAGGCATATCAGGGCAAGACCGATTCCAAATTCTGGCACAACTACGTGCCTGACTCGATAGAAACCACCGATCTTTTTGCCTACCTCGGCGGGTTTGTCGATCCCGGCCAGGTCACGAGGGTAGCCCCCTCCCTGGATGAGGCGGGGCAGGGGTACTGGTATGTCTGGCGCGACAGGCAGGCACTGGATCACTACGTGCTTCTGGACGGGAAGCAGGGGAGCATGTTGCGCCATCTTCTGGTGGACCATTCCGGCGATCCTCTCCTGGATCTTCGCTACAGCGGGTGGGCGGCATCAGCCAGAAGTGCCGAGAAGGGGTTGCATTGGCCGGAGAAGGTCGAGGTGAGCGGGGAGGCGCTCACCGGAGAGGTGCGGTTGCAGGTGGAAAAGATTTACGGATTCGCGGTGCGGGGGACAGCCGCTTTCCGGCTGACGCCGCCCCCGCATTTTTCCATTGAGCAGGTTGAATAAGGCTACTTTTTGACTGTATTGACGATAATGACGAAGAGATCGTCGTCCTTGAAAAAGACCTGCTGCAGGTCGTAGCTGCGGTTGGGTTCGAGGTCGATCACCACCCGGACCTTTGCCGGCTTTTTGGTGGTACTGGTTCGGATGGTCTTGACGTATTTGCCCTGGGTCTTGATCCGATTCTTGGCCGATCCGGTCAACTTGGTGTTGTTGAAGTCGCAGATCACCCGGGGGATGCCTTCCTCGACCCCATGGACCGAGGGCGGGAAAAAGCCGTTGAGCTTGAACAGCACCATCTCTCCCTTGGGGGATGCAGGATCGAACTTGATGGATTTCAACTCCGGATCGACGCTGACCGGAGGGGCCACGGTTTCCGCTTTGGCAGAGGGCTCGGCCGCAACCTCCGGGGGGGGCTCCTGGCTCGCCGCCGCTTTTGATGCCGGTACGATGGCCTTTTGTTCCTGTGGCTTGGCCGCTGTGGCCTGACCCGTGGGTTCGGTTTGTTTCGCCTCCTGCTTTTCCTTCTGTTTTTGAGCTTCCTTTTCCACCTTCATTGTTTCCGTTTTTGGTGCCGCCTTTGGTGACGGCTCGGGCTGCTGACCGGCTGTTTCCTTTGCCTGCGCCTGGGGGGCAGTAGCGGCCTCCGCATTTGTCTCCGGCCGGAAGCCGGGTTTGCTGCTGGCGGCCGCCTGTTCGGTTGGCAGGGGAGGTACCGGTTGACTCGCCTGGGCAGGTGTTGCCTTTGCCACGGTTTGTTCCTTGCCGTTGATTTCGGCGGGGGCAGGGGGCTGTTTCTCCGTAGTCGTAGTTTTGGCGGTCGCCTTTTCCGGGCCGCTGACGCGGATGGTCAGGCGTGAGGTCGTTGCATCGAATTGCTGGCTATAGTGGACGCCCTTCAGGGTTTTCAGGTCAAACACCACCCGGGTCTTTTGGCTTGGATCATTTTGCATCCCCACCCGCACGGCTTTGACCAGCGGGCCGTTCACCTTGAGGAGGTTGCCGACGCCACGTCCCTGGGTCATGCCCGGGAAATCGAACACGATCCGGGGTGATTGGCCTTTCAATGTGAATACTTTTGGACTATAGGAGCCGTTGAGTTGCAGGGTGACCTGCTCGCTGGCCGATGAGAGGACAGCGTGGTTGATCTGCTGCAGGCGCGGTGCATCCTCGGCGGAGGCCAGGCCGAGCATGAGCAGCAGGATCATCAAGGACCGTGAAAGATGGGACAGAATGTGCATGTTCATGAGTCTTTCCAGTGTTGCATTGTCAGGACAAAGGGGGGTTGAATCGGAACCCTTGTTTTGATGGGTTCTATGCAAAAGTTGCGCCGTATCAATGGGATTCCCCCTGATGGGGAAGTCCCGTCGGCTTTGTTGTCTTGACGGCCGTGGTCGTGCCTCGGCCGTTTTTTGTTCAATTCCAGGATGTTTTACCGGATTACATTATCTTTTTCTCTTCTTTTTCAAATTTTTAACACAGACCAATGATTGATGCCCGTCCCCTTGACATAGGGAAGATTTTGCCTTTGGTCCGGAAACCGGGTCAGTATGTTGGCGGTGAACTGCATGCCGTCACCTCCCTGCCCGATGATGCACACCTCAATGTGTGCCTGTTGTTCCCGGATCTCTATGAGATCGGCATGTCCCACCAGGGCTTGCAGATCCTCTATCATATCCTCAACGCCGATCCCCGTTTCATTGCCCATCGGAGTTATGTCCCGGATGTGGATATGGAGCAGGAGATGCGGGCCGAAGGCCTGCCGCTTTTTTCCCTGGAGGCCAAAGTCCCGGTCGCCGCATACGATGTGTTCGGCATCACCTTGCCCTATGAGCTGTGTTATACCAACATTCTCACCGCGCTCAATCTGGCGGGGGTGCCGGCACGGGCGGCGGACCGCGACCAGACCCACCCCTTGGTGCTCGGTGGCGGTGCCTGCGCGCTCAACCCCGAACCGGTGGCCGATTTTTTCGACGCCATTGTCCTCGGTGACGGTGAGGAAATTATTCTCGAATTGGCAGAGCTGCTGCTTGCCGCCAAGGAACAGGCCCTTCCGCGTGAAGCCCTTTTGCGGCAACTGGCCGAAGTTCCGGGCGTCTATGTGCCTGCCTTTTTCGTGCCCCGTTATACGGACGACGGCTGCCTGCAGGCGGTCGAATCCCTGGTCCCCGGGTATTCGGCCGTCAACAAACGGGTTCTGCCGCAATTGAGCAGGGCCCCCTACCTGCACCACCCTCTGGTGCCGGTAGTCAAGCCGGTCCATGACCGGCTCGGGGTGGAGATCGCCCGCGGCTGTACCCGCGGCTGCCGTTTCTGCCAGGCGGGTATCACCTACCGGCCGGTACGGGAGCGGTCGCTGGAGGAGATCATGGAACTCGCCAACCAGGGAATCGCCAGCTCCGGGTTCGAGGAACTGGCTCTGCTCAGCCTGTCCACCGGTGATTTCTCCTGCCTGGGGGAATTGATGGGGTCGCTCATGGACCGATTTGCCGATGATTTTGTTTCGGTGTCCATGCCCTCGATGCGCGTCGGAACTTTGACGCCTGAGATCATGGAGCAGATCAAGCGTGTCAGAAAAACCGGGTTCACCATCGCTCCCGAGGCCGGCACCGACCGGCTGCGGGAGGT
>JBFWIP010000105.1:0-8333 GCA_050255935.1 Desulfobulbus sp. | reverse complement strand
TGCACCGATAACGCCGCCATGATCGGGGTTGCCGGCTATTACCGGTTCCTGGCCGGCCAGATGGTCGAGGCCGACAGCGATGCCTATTCCCGTTCACCGCTTCATTAAGAAAAAAAAGAATGGCGCACAACTCCACCAAACACCTGCTGAAACGCCAGGGACTGGCCCCACACAAGAAGTTGGGGCAAAATTTTCTCATCCATGAACGCATCCCCCGGAGGATCGTCGAGTTGGCGGGGCTGCACCCGGATGATCAGGTGATCGAGGTCGGTGTGGGCCTGGGCGCGCTGACCCGGCCGCTTGCCGAGGCCACCGCCAAAGTGATCGGCCTTGAAGCCGACTCGGGTATCATCCGCCTCCATCAAGAGCAGGAGGACCTGCCCGCCAACGTCGAGTTGATCCATGCCGATGTGCTCAAAGTGGATTTCGCCGCCCTGGGAGAACCGGGCAAACGGCTGAAGATCGTGGCCAACCTGCCCTACTCCATCTCCAGCCCCTTTCTCTTTCGCCTGATCGACCACGCCGATCTCATTGATTTTGCGGTGGTCATGCTGCAAAAGGAGGTCGCCCGGCGGCTTGTCGCCGAACCCGGGACCAAGGAATACGGCGCCCCCACCGTGCTGCTGGCCGCCTGTGCCGCGGTCGAACCGTTGCTTACTGTTCATCCGGCGGAGTTTCATCCCCAGCCCAAGGTCGACTCCCTGGTGATCCGCATCACCTTTCATCCCCGGCCCGACCATGTCCGGGAACTGGGCACCTTCAACCGCCCCCTGTTCACCCGTGTCGTTCACGCCGCCTTTGGCCAGCGCCGCAAAACCCTGCTCAACGGGCTTGCCGCCGGCCGGTTGCTCCCCGACAAATCGCAGCTGGCCATGGCCATTGAAACCGCCGGTCTCAGCCCTTCGGTGCGGGCGGAAACCCTGACCCCGCAACAGTTCGTTTCCCTGACAGGCTCCATTGAGGATGCCCTTTCGATACCCCCATGAAATTCAATCCTTGAAAAGGCCACCATGAGCGACAACAAGCCCGCACCACCGCAAATCAGCCCCTATGTCTTTCCCATCCTTCTGATCGGTTTCGGTCTCTGGTGTGCCTATGACGGCTGGCTCACCACCAACCCGGAGATGGTGCAGCATCAGATGTTCAACCGGATAGCCAGCGGGCTCCTGCTGCTGTGGGGCGCTATTGATTTCTACCGGACCCATAAACGGGAAAAGGCGGAAAAGGAACGCGACGACCAGGCCCCCACCGAACCACCGGCATCCTGACCGCGCCCTTCGCCATGATCACCAACCGGCAGTTGATCCTGCCCTACGCCGCCCCCTATATGGCTTACGTGGGTATCGCCTCCATTTCCGAACAGTTCCTGCCGATGGAGATCAGCTATCCGTTGCGCCTGATCGTGGTGCCGCTGCTGCTTGCCTGGGGCTGGCGCTGGTACTGCCCGGTCTTCGGGCCCCGTTCCAAATCCGGCTCGATAGCCGTCGGCACGGCGGCGGGACTGCTCGGCCTGGCCCTGTGGATCGGCCTGCTTGCCCCCTTTACCGCGCCTGATGAAGGCCAGCCCTGGTCGGCCACTGCCTTTGCCTTCCGCCTGCTCAGTGCCGGGTTGGTGGTCCCGGTCTTTGAGGAGTTGATGATGCGCGGCTTTGTCCTTCGCCTGGCCCTGCAATGGGACAACCTACGCAAAAGCCGGAGGGATGCCCCGTTGCATAGGGCCCTTGACGAGCACTCGGTGAACGAGGTCGCTCCCGGTGCCTGGTCCTGGCCGGCGGTCCTCATTGCCACCCTGGCCTTCACCTCGGGTCACGCCACCCACGAGTGGCCGGCAGCGGTGGCCTACGGCCTGCTCATGGCCCTGTTGTGGATCAGGCGGCAGGACCTGCTGTCCTGCATCACCGCCCACGCGGTGACCAACATCGGCCTGGCCTGCTTCGTCTATGCAACCGGCTCTTGGCAATACTGGTGAAATAACGTACAAGGATATACGCTTTTTTGTTGCCGTATCGAACAGACAAAGGCCACCGAGCCTTTTGCCCCGATTAATCCCTTGCGCGCACGCAGTCCGGGAACATGAGCCTGAAACGCACCACCCGCTTTTATTACATCCGCTTCAAACGGCTGCAGGGATCCCCCCATTCCCTTGCCTTGGGTTCCGCCATCGGGGCGGGCATCGGCGCCACCCCCACCCTGCCCCTGCATAACATCCTCATCCTCACCATGACCCTGCCCCTGCGGGCCAATCCCATTGCCGGTATCCTCATGGCCAATGTGGTCAGCAATCCCCTCACCTTCGGCCCCCAGTACTATTTGGCATGGAAGATCGGCAACTTTTTCCTCCCGGGCCGCCTCAGTTGGGAAAAAATCCACCACACCCTGACCTTGATCAAAACCCAGGGCCTCATGGACAGCCTGGGGATTCTCCGGGCCATGGGCTGGGACACCGTGCTGGTGATGCTCACCGGCGGGATCGTGCTCGCCATTCCCTGCGGCGTACTAACCTATCTGGCCGTGTTCCGTTTTTACACCAAGATGCGCGCCAAGAGGCGGCAGAAACACCTGCTCAACAATTGATGGCCCGGTAACGGGCGGACAAAGAAAACAAAACCCAAAAAATGGGCTCCGGGGCACGAAACGCCGTTTCCATGGCTTTCGACGAGCACGGTTCTCAGGACATGCATGCACAACTTCGTCTTTCATAACCCCACCAAGGTCCTCTTCGGCCGTGGGAACCTGTCCGCCCTGGGGCCGGAAACCGCTGCCTGGGGGAAAAGGGCGCTCCTGGTTTATGGCCGAAGCAGCCTCAAACAATCCGGACTGTTTGACCGGGTCGTCCGCATTCTGCAGGATGCCGGGATCGAACTGGTCGAGCATGGCGGGGTGCAATCCAATCCCCTGCTGTCCCACGCCCGCGAAGGAATCGCCAGGGCCAAAACCGGGGAGGTGGAAGTGATCGTTGCCGTGGGCGGCGGTTCGGTCCTGGACACGGCCAAGGCCATCGGGGCCGGAGCCGTGGTTGAACACGATGTCTGGAAATTTTTCACCGGCAAAAAGGGGATCAAATCCACCCTTCCGGTCCTGACCGTGCCGACCCTGGCGGCTTCGGGCTCGGAGATGAATTCGGGCATGGTCCTGACCAACGACCAGACCCGGCAGAAATTCGGCTTCGGCCATCGCCTGCTCTTTCCCAAAGTCTCGATCCTCGATCCGGAAATCACCTTTTCCGTCCCTGCGAGCTACACCGCTTTTGGGGCCGTGGACGCCCTCAGTCATGTCCTGGAATTCTATCTCACCACCAATGAAACTGAAACATCGGTCCAGGACCGGTTCATGGAGGGGTTGATCGAAAACGCCATGACCGCCTGCACCCGTTGCCTGGCGGATCCACGGGATTACGATGCGCGTGCCGACCTGATGTGGACGGCCGCCCTGGCCCTCAGCGGCCTGAGCGTGGCGGGGTTGGGCCGGGTGGGTTTTCCCATGCACCTGATCGAACATTCGCTCAGCGCCCTCTTCGACGTGCCCCATGGCGCGGGCCTGGCGGTGATCATGCTCGGGTGGCTTCGGGCCCATTGCCGCAGCCATGCACCGCGGATCGCGCAACTGGGCCGGCGCGTCCTCGGTGCCAGCCACTCCTCGGAACAGGAAGCCGCCCGCCAAAGCATCGAAGCGCTGCAGCAGTGGCTGCAATCCATCCGCGCACCGACTACCCTGGCAGAGTTGTCCATCGCTCCCGCCGATATCCCCCGCATCAGCGAAAACACCCAAGGCCTGGCACGAATCTGGCGGCTGCGGGACTATACCCCGGAGCGGGTGTCCGCCATCCTCCAACTCTGTCTCTGAACCTGTTCGAACCTGCCATTTCGCGCCCATACCGGCGGGAACCACCCACGAGAAAATTGTTCTTTCTCCATGACATTCACGGGTTGATACGGTAAGGTGACGGTATCTTACCCATTGATTGAATCCCCCAAAAACAAGGCCTAACCAGACGATGAAACAAGAAATTTCGGCCGGGCAGGCCGTGCCCGCGGATTGGTTGAGCAATTTTGACCGATACCTGATCAGCGAGGGAACCCACGAGCGGGCCTACGAAAAACTCGGCGCCCATCTGATCCGTTTTGAAAAGGAAGCCGGGGTGGTGTTCTCGGTTTGGGCACCCAATGCCCGCCAGGTTTCGGTGATCGGCGACTTCAACCATTGGGATGGTGACCTCCATCCCATGCATCCCACCGACACCGGTATCTGGACCCTGTTCATTCCCGGGCTCAGCGAATTCGCCATCTACAAATTCCGGATCACCCCCCAAACCGGTGAAGCGTTCGACAAGGCCGATCCCTATGGTTTTGCCATGGAGGAACGGCCCCGGACCGGTTCCGTGGTTGTTGATCTGAACCGCTACCAATGGCAGGATAAGGAGTGGGTCGAGGGCCGCCGGACCCGCCAGCCCCTCAATGGGCCGATCGCCATCTACGAGGCCCATCTCGGTTCCTGGCGCAAGGCTTCGGACAAGCGGTGGGGGCTGCGCTACCTCTCCTATCGGGAACTGGCCGCCACCCTCATCCCCTATGTGGTCGAAATGGGCTACACCCACATCGAATTGCTGCCCATTGCCGAGCACCCCTTTGACGGCTCCTGGGGGTACCAGGTACTGGGTTTTTACGCGCCCACCTCCCGCTTCGGCCCACCCGAGGATTTCATGTTCTTCGTCGACCAGTGCCATGCCGCCGGCCTGGGCGTGATCCTCGACTGGGTACCGGCCCATTTTCCCAAGGACGGCGCCGGCCTCAACCTGTTCGACGGCACCCATCTCTACGCCCATGCCAACCCGATGCAGGGCGAGCACCGGGACTGGGGCACGATGATCTTCAACTACAGCCGCAACGAGGTCCGTTCCTTTCTCATTTCCAACGCCCTGTTCTGGATTGACAAGTACCACATCGACGGACTGCGCGTCGATGCGGTGGCCTCCATGCTCTACCTTGACTACTCGCGCGAGGAGGGGCAATGGATCCCCAACGAACACGGCGGCCGGGAAAACCTGGCGGCAATCACCTTCCTGCAAAAGGTCAACGAGGTGGTCCACGGCATTTTCCCCGGTGTGCTCACCATTGCCGAGGAATCGACCTCCTGGCCCATGGTCAGCCGTCCCACCTACCTGGGTGGCCTCGGATTCAGCCTCAAATGGAACATGGGCTGGATGCACGACACCCTGAGCTATATGGCCAAGGATCCGCTCTACCGCCGCTTCCACCACAATCAGATGACTTTCGGCATGCTCTATGCCTTTCACGAAAACTTTATCCTCCCCATCAGCCATGACGAGGTGGTCCACGGCAAGGGATCGCTTCTGGGGAAGATGAGCGGCGACGAGTGGCAGAAGTTCGCCAACCTCCGTGCCTATCTCGGGTTCATGTGGGGATACTGCGGCAAGAAATTGCTGTTCATGGGATGCGAATTCGGCCAATGGCAGGAATGGAACCACGATACCGGCCTGGAATGGCAGGCCCTGACGGCTCCCCGGCACCAAGGGGTGCAGCGGCTGGTACGCGATCTCAACCAAGTCTATCGCCATGAACCGGCCCTTTACCAGGTCGACTTCGACTGGAACGGCTTTCAGTGGATCGATGCCAACGATTCCGACAACTCGGTTTTCTCCTTTATCCGCTACTCGGAAGACCGCCAACGCTGCATCATTGTCATCTGCAACATGACCCCGGTTGTCCGCCATGGGTATCGCATTGGCGCCCCCCTGGAAGGCAGGTATCGGGAACTGATCAACTCGGATCTGGAGATCTACGGCGGCAGCGGGGTGGAAAACGGCCCGGATATCCATGCCGAGGCCGTTGCGAGTCATACCTTTCCCCAAAGCCTGTCCCTCACCTTGCCGCCGCTGGCAACGCTCATGCTGCAGCCATGCCCTTCATAACGGTTTCAGGTCTCCTTTCAATTTTATGATCTCAGACTCACCACATACGCCATGAAAATCCGCCTTATCCTTGTCTCTATTGCCGGTGTTGCCGCGTACGTTGTACTCGCCAACTTCAACAGCAAGATCATCAAGGAATCCTCCTTGCCCGAGCCCAAGCCTCCGCTGGTATCGCATTCGCAGACAGTGAGCGCACCACCCCCGGTTCCCCTCGCAGCCGAACCGGCCACGCCGGACAAGGAGGCTGTGGCCCAAAAACCGGTGGCCCCGAAAACGCCGGAACCACAACCAGCAAGGATCCAGGGAAAAGACCAACTCTCGCCCCCCACCCAGGTGATGGTTCAGCCGGCCGAGAGTTCAGCCGAAGTAAAAAGGCTGAAGCAGGAAGTGGCAGCCAAGAAACAGCAGATCCTCCAGTTGGTCCAGGCCCAGAAGACGATCCAGACCAAGTACGAGGAGATGCTGGCCAAGGTTGCGGCACAAACCGGGGCGGGTGAAGATCTCCAAGCCAAACTCCAGGAAAAGGCGGCACAGATCACGGCGCTGCTCAGCGAAAACAAACGGTTGCATGATGAGTTGCATGCAGCCCGAACGGCCATGGGCAACCTGAACAAGATGCTGGATGAGTTCAAGGCCGCCGCTGCCGCCACCCAAAAGGCACTGGAAGAAAGGGAGGCACGGCTTGGGCAATCGGGCCAGCAGCAATCCGAGCAGGAAACCCGGATCGAGGCCCTGACAAAACAGATCGCCACCTTACAGCAATCCGGCCAACAGGCCGAGGAAAGGGTGGTGACTTTGGGGCGGGAAAACCAGGCGCTTTCCGCCAAGCTTGAAGAAATGCTCCGCCGGCACCGACAAAACGAGAATGCACTCAAGGCCGATTTGCAGACAGCCCTTGCCAAGCAACAGGAGGCCGAACAATCGCTTGCGGCCATGCAAGAGGCCCTGAGCCAAAAAGAGGTGCGAATCAACCAACTCAGCGATGAGAAAGAGACCAAGGAACAGGCCTACAGGGAAAAGGCCGAGGCCCTGGACAAGGCCATGTATTCGATGCAGGCCCTCAGGCAACAGATCGTTGCCCGGCCCCAGGCGGTGGCCACGGTACAGCAGTTACTCGACGATTGTGGCAAGGAGTTGGCAGCCCTGAAAAAGGATACTGCAGCCCACATGGCTGCAGCCCAGCAGCAGTTGAGCGAATGCCAGGGGACGAGCACCGAACAGATCAAAAATTTGACTGCGGAAAAACAGCACCTGATCGATGAATTGGCCACGGTAAAAGGGAACATTGCAAATAACGAGCAGGAAGTCGCCGATCTGAAAGCCCGGGCCGAAGCCGCCCAGCAGGCGCTTGAGGCGCATAAAGCCCAAGTGGAAAGGCTCGGACAGCTGTTGAAAAAACGGGTGGATGAACTTGAAACCGTGAAGGCGGCTGCGGCCGAGGCGAGTGAGCAGATCAAGCAGAATCGGGAAGCCCGGGAGAACGACCAATCCCTGATCAAGGAGCAGGCAAACCGTATCGCCACCTTTGAACAGCAGTTGCAGGAGCAAGAAAAGGCCAGGGAAACGCTGCAGACTGCGCTCAATAATCTCAAGGAGACGCTCCAGGCCACCAACGCCAAGCAGGCCGAGGCCGACACGACCATCAACGGCCTGCAACAGGCCGTGGCCGACAAAGAGCAGCAGATTGCGGAAATGAGCAAGGCCAGGGAGGCGCTCCAAGCCGAACTCAACAACGTAACCCTCCAAATCCAGGCGGCAAATGCGCAACGGACCGTAAGCGACAACACGATCGACACCTTCAAAGAGACCGTTGCCGACAAGGAGCAGCAAATTGCCGAGTTGAACAAGACCAAAGAGGCACTCCAGGCCAAGCTCAAGGCGGCGAACGACCAGATCGGGGAGGCCAAGCAGCAACAGGTCGAGGCCGACAAGGAACGGCAGATTGCGGAAATGAACAAGGCCAGGGAACGGCTCCAGGCCGAACTCAAGGCAGCGGACGAACAGATCAGGGGGGCCAAGGAGCAACAGGCTAAGACCGACAGCGCCCTTATCGCCCTTCAACAGGCCGTGGCCGACAAGGAACGGCAGATTGCAGCCTTGATGGAGGCCAAGGAGGCACTCCAGGCTGAAACCAACACTCCAACCGAGCAGACGCAGGCCTCAACGCCCCAACAGACCGGGACCGACAACGCCCTCGCTTCCCTCAAACAGGCTGTTGCCGACAGGGAGCAGCGGATTGCGGAGTTGAACAAAGCCAAGGAGGCACTCCAGGCCGAGCTCAAGATGGCCAACGCCCAGCTTCAGGCTGCAAACGACCAACAAGCCGAAACCAACACCACCCTCTCGACCCTTCAACAAGCAGTGGCCGACAAGGAACAGCAAATTGTGACGTTGAACAAGGCCG
>JBFWIP010000104.1:0-8368 GCA_050255935.1 Desulfobulbus sp. | reverse complement strand
AGCACTGGGCGCGCAGCAGGTTAGCCGTAGTGGTCGGACTTGACCGAATCTATTCACACCCGTAAGGAAATCTCCCACAATGGACATACCCCGGATATTCAACATCACTGAGAGTGCTCACCGCATCCACAACCCGATCACCCCCGAAAAGCTCGCCACTCTCGGCGCGGCGTTGCGTCTGGAATCGGGGGCCAGAGTACTGGACCTCGGCAGCGGTTCGGGAGAGATGCTGTGCACTTGGGCGCGCGATCACGGCGTCATCGGCACGGGCATCGACATGAGCCAATTATTCACCGAGCAAGCAAAACTCCGTGCAGAAGAACTCGGGGTCGCCCATCAAGTCAAGTTCATCCATGGCGATGCTGCCGGCTATGTCTCTGACGAGAAGGTCAGTGTGGCAGCCTGTGTCGGCGCCACTTGGATCGCGGGGGGAGTCGTCGGCACTATCGAACTTCTGGCGCAGAGCCTGCGCACCGGAGGGATCATACTCATTGGCGAGCCCTACTGGCGGCAGTTGCCGCCGACAGAAGATGTTGCCAAGGGGTGTCTTGCCCACTCAATCGCCGACTTTCTCATGCTTCCGGAACTTCTCGCGTCTTTCGGCCACGTTGGCTACGACGTCGTTGAAATGGTTCTGGCCGACCAAGACGGGTGGGACAGATACGAGGCGGCCAAATGGCTCACCATGCGCCGATGGCTTGAAGCCAATCCCGACGACGAGTTCGCCAAAGATGTTCGAGCCAATCTGACCTCGGAACCCGAGCGCTACGCCGCTTACACGCGTGAATACCTGGGCTGGGGTGTGTTCGCGCTGATGCCGAGGTGATACGCTGGTGGATCCGGCGGATCGTCAGGCTGTGCCTCGTAACAGCCGGGGGCTTGCCGGGATGTGATCGCGCCTGAATTCAGGTGATAGGGTTAACATTGCTCCAGTCACTACAACTTATTGGAATTATTATGAACAATGCAGATATATTGGCGAAAAGCCTCATTGATCTGGGGGTGCAAAGGGTTTTCGGATTTTCAGGGGTAACGATCATGCCTGTTATCCATGCTCTTGATGCATGCGGTATAGAGATCGTGGTTTGTTCGAACGAGCAGTCATGTGCCTTTGCCGCCGGAGGATATTCCCGATCCGGCGACCGTATCGGTATTACAGTGGTAACGTCAGGGCCGGCTATAACGAATACCCTGACGGCGGTTGCTGATGCGAATGCCGATTCGGTACCATTGTTGGTCTTTGCCGGCCAGGTTGCCCGAATGAAGATGGGGACCGATGAATTTCAGCATATCAATGTTGAAAAAATTTTTTCAGGAGCCGCAAAAAAAGTAATTTTAGTCAATGAGCTTCACAATATAGAAGAAATCGTCAAGGACGCTTACTTCTATGCGAAGTCGGGTAAGCCCGGTCCGGTGGTTATTGATTTTCCCTTTGATATTCAAAACCGTGAAGGGGTCTACCAAGCCATTGATGTCGAACGGTTCCGATATAAATATGACGAGGAACGACATCTGGGGGAAAATCAGTGCAGCCAGTTTTTTCAACTTCTGCAGAATGCGAAACGGCCTCTCCTCTATATCGGTGGCGGGTTGAATTCGAAGGCGGGAAGCGAGCGAATTCGAGCATTCAACCAACGCTACAAGGTGCCGTCGATCTGGAGCTTGATGGGCAAAGGCATCCTCAATGAAAAAGATGACTTTGCACTCGGTATGCTGGGGATGTTTGGTCTTCCCGCCGCCAACATGGCGATTCAGAAAACGGATCTGTTTGTTGCCTTCGGCGTCCGCTGGGATGACCGTGTTTCCCAGAAGGTGGGAGAATCAGGCCTTGAAGCCGATATCGCCTATTTTGATGTCAATCCGGAGAAGGTTCAGGAGGTGCGCTTTTCAAGGAAGCCCAAATTTACGTTCATTGGCCGGGCCGAAACCGCCCTTGACGATCTGCTCACCTACGCGGAAAAATACGCCATTGAATTGAACATTGGCGACTGGCAGGAATATGGACGGCAGTTGAAAAAGAAATTCCCACTGAAGTTCAATAGAAATGCACAAGCCATTCAGCAGGCCGAAGTGATGGAGCTCCTCTCGGGCCATATCACGGAAAACATGAAAATAACCACCGGGGTGGGGAATCATCAGATGCTTGCTGCCCAGTACCTGGTGACGAAATATCCAAAATCCTTCATCACCTCCGGCGGTTTTGGCACCATGGGTTTTGCCTTGCCCAATGCGGTCGGCACCCATTATGCCAACCCCGGTGCCACTATTCTGGTCATCGATGGCGATGGCAGCCTGTTGATGAACCTGGGTGAGTTGTTTACCATCGGCCGGTTCGGTTTGCCGATCAAGGTGCTTTTGCTGAATAATCATGGCGAATGCATGGTCAGGAACTATCAGAAATTTGTTCACGGCGGCAAATATGTGGCGACCAAGAAGGTCAATGCGGTCAACTTTGCAACCCTTGCCAAGGACCTGGACTTTGCCTTCTCCATGCGCATTGACGACAGGCGCAACCTTGAAGATGGGTTGAAGGCATTCTTGCATGCCGATGGCGCTTGTTTTTTGGAAGTTCTTTGCGATGAAGAGGAAATGCTCTATCCACGGATACCGGCCGGCCAGGGATACTCCAGCATGCTTCTCGGCCCCTATATGGAAGACAAGGGATAAGGGACTTCAGCCGGTCCTTGAACCTGCGCATCGAGAGTCACGAAAAATGGAAGATGCAGCTATACGACTCCGGCATGAACTGCACCGTCATCCGGAATTATCCGGTCAGGAAAGAGGAACCGCAACGCGGATTGTTCAATTCTTCGCGGGTCTTCACCCCGACAACATCATCGAGGGCCTGGGCGGGAATGGCGTAGCGGTCGTGTTCTCGGGAAAGGAGGCTGGTCCGACCGTACTTCTGCGGTGCGAGCTGGATGCACTTCCTGTTGAAGAAACCATCGAGGCCAACTACCGATCCGCCAACACCGGGGTTGCGCATACATGCGGCCACGACGGGCACATGGCGATCCTCGCTGTCGTCGGCGCCAAACTTGCCGCAACGCGCCCGCCTCGCGGAAAAGTCGTCCTGCTTTATCAACCTTCGGAAGAGACCGGTGAGGGGGCCGCTGCCGTAATACAGGATCCGAAGTTTGAGGCAATCAGGCCGCACTCCGCCTTTGCCTTACACAATCTGCCCGGATTTCCCCTGGGACAGGTCATCGTTCGCGCCGGCACATTCGCCTGTGCATCGAGGGGGATGGCGATCCGTCTTGTGGGCACCACCGCCCACGCTGCACAGCCTGAAACGGGCCGGAGCCCGACCAATGCACTGTGTCGGATCATTCAAGGGCTTTCAACTTTGCCACCCGGTTCGGTGCCTGCCGGCGAGACCGCGTTTGTGACTGTCGTCGGCGCCTCGCTCGGCGAAAAGGCTTTTGGCATTGCCCCTGCTAGAGCTGAAACATGGGCGACGTTACGAAGCGAAAGGGATGACACCATGTCAAGGATTGTTGGCCACGCAGAGCGGTTGGTGCGTGAATCCGCGGCGGCAAGTGACCTGAACGTCGATATCGGCTACGAGGAGATATTTCCGGCAACAATCAATTCTCAATTCGCCGTTGAGCTCATTCGCCGCGCTATCGGGACGAACTCGCTTGACGTACTGGATAATCCGTTCCGATGGTCCGAGGACTTCGGACGATTTACGGCTTTTTCAGAGGGGGCGCTCTTCGGGATCGGAGCTGGAACGGACGTTCCGGATTTGCACAGGCCCGATTACGATTTCCCTGACGCATTGATTCCTTTGGCAGCGCAACTCTTCGGCCGCATCGCGGACACATGCCTTGCAGGAGAGAATGCAGGGCGATAACTTGTTGTTGCAGCCACTTGTCGGGGTGATCATCTGCCCTGGCGGCAACAAGCGTTCCCGTCCGGGACGGGAAGAAAGCAATTATTCAGGATGCCCTCAAGATGGGGCTGGGCATTTCCCTCGGCCAGTTCAACGGAATAAAAAGGCGCTTGATCACCACTGATCAAGCGCCTTTTGACTACATTGGCGATTATTTCCTGCTCAACTTGCTTCCGTGACGATAAGATTTGTGGTTCCGTATGCTCGTTTCATTTCGAGGCGAATTCCATACCCATTGGTGCCCAATCCCTGGGCAACGAGATGGAAGCCATAGGCCATGGTCGTACATTGGCTTGTTGTCGCTGAACGCAGGGCAAGAGCAAATTCCACCGGTTCGTTCAAAACGCCCTCCCAGACCGCGTTGGTATCGGGACGATAAACGGTGACCGATGCGCCGGCGGTTTCTGCATATCTGCCTCGATTTCCCCAAATTTGGAAATAATCCATGTGCTCTTGGATTTGATAGGCCGTGGCCTGGAACGTTATTGAACGTTCTGCCGTCAGCAAGAGATCGCCACAGGTGGTCGCTGCAGGGGCAATGACGTCGAGGTGGGCGTCAGGCTTGCTGTTGTCAATGCGGACCATGGGCATTTCCTCCTGCGCAACCTGGACATTTGACGCATTAAACCCGGTTATGCGGAGTTTGTAATATCCATCGATACAATTAAAGGTGTTCCACGCAACTTTAAAGGCGTGTTCAAGCCACAAGCCTTCCGGTTCGATATCGATATTGCGGAATTTGCCGTCGGTCAGAACGAGCGTTTCGACCACCCAACGATGGGTGGTGTCATTCCACTTGAGATTGGAAAGCGAATCCGGTATCTGCTGCCAGGTCTCGCCGTCGAGCGCATTGCCGGCATTATCGGTCTTCAGTGTTTCCACCAAATAGGCGGTAACCGCCTGGGCAGCGGCAAAAAGGCCATAGATCCGCAAGGTCGAACAGAAGGGATGGCACGAAAAAGTCCCACACGGATCGCCGGGCTGGGCAAAGGCATATCCGCCAACAATCCGTGTCGTGTCGACCGGCAGGAGTCCAATGCTGTGGAATCTGAACCCGGTTGCAGGGGCGGTCCCGGGGGCTCCCGGAAGAAGAACACAATCGGCGGGGATGATATAGTCTCGATGAAAATCCGTCCCGATATTCCAATCGAATTCGGTCATGGGCGCTTCGTAAATTCTTGTCCATTCCCCATTGATGAATTGGGAGAAACGCGCCCTGATGTCGGGTTTATAGTCAAATGTTGCGCTGGCCCCCGGCAAAGCGGGTTTAAAAGGGCTGAATTCCTCCTCGCGGGCAATGACGGTTCCTGGTTTTTTCCAGAGTATTCCAAACTTGAACGTGAACGTATAGGCGCCTGCAGCGTCCGAATAGGCGCTTCCCAGGTAATCGTCACGCCGCAGAAGTTGAGGTAATCCGGGGAATCCCGGTTTTTCCTTTATCGAATCGACTTCATAAAAATCAATCCTGCAACCCGCCAATGGTGCAAAATAGGTTGGATGCTGGGCAAAAAGCGAACCATGAATGATGTATTTCTGCGTCCGTCTGATCACGTCATCGAGAAAAAACCGTGGTAGCGATACATTGAACGACAGCTCGAAAACATCCTTTTTCTTCGCCTTGATGTTTGCCTGCGGCACCGCACGCCTGATCGCCATGATCCCGGCATCTTCTGCCTTTACAGAAGCGGGATAGAATGCAAGCTCAACCCCGATGGGGAGTTCTGCCGCCTCTACTGTAAAGGCATACGTGCCGTTTTCATCGACCGGCCCTTCAGCCAACAGTTTGCCTTGTGAAAAGAAACCCGCATTGAACATGCCGCGGTCAAATGCCGTGGCTCCAACCTTTTCGATATTGCCTTTCACCAATACCTTCATAAGCGCTCCTTTGTAGACATGGGGGAGATGCAGGAATTTTGCCAACAACGCGTTGGGTCATCTGCGGTTCTTCATTTGCCCTTCAATCGCTTCAACTTCACAGAATAAAAAGGATAATACCGCCCATCATTCGAAGGTGAAATGGAGTAAAGTTAGATATCAAATAGGTAGTTGAACTAGTCGAAATTGTCAGGAATGACGTGTCGGAGCAATGTTGCGCACGGCCGGGCACGGTCGTGTCGTTCAACGGATGTGAATCCAGCCCCGGAAGGTTGTGGCCCGCCATCGGGCGGCGGGTTTTCGGAGGGCTTCGTGATGATGCGCAAAATTCTTCAGCACCGCTGCAGCGATCAGGCAGGCTATGCGGCAATCTTGAAGGAGTTGAGCCCCCATGCTTTATGTTGGAGGCAGCGTTGCCTGTTGTGCAACGGAGTGAAGGCCGAATGGGTGGGCGATCTCGACGTCCTTGTTGAGGAAGTGCAAAAAACGCATTACATTCATTTGTTAGTCCTGGATCTATTCCTGCTGATCTTCAAATTCTCCGGCGGGGTCCGTGTTTTTTTTATGAAAAATGGACAAGCCGGTGGGCGGGGAATGCAAATATTTTCTCACGGCAGGTTGTCTTGAAAAAACGATATTCCCTCACAATTACTCACCCGGAACCATGGTAACCATCGGCCTGGCGGTACTGCTGGCGGCAGGTCTCGCCGCCGCCAAGATTGCTCAATGGCTTCGTCTTCCTTCGGTCACCGGCTACATCATTGCCGGGTTGCTTCTGGGGCCGACGGGCTTTGCGATCATTACCGAAGAATCCATCGGGCATAGTCTGGACCATTTCACCCGTATCGCCCTGATGCTGATAGCCTTCGGTATCGGCGAGCATATCGAGATCAAAAAGATCAGGGCCTACGCCGAAAGCGTGCTCTGGATAGGGCTGATGGAGGCGCTGGGGGCCTTCTGCGTCGTCAGCGCCGCTATTTTTGCCATTGTCTCCGTGGGTGGTTTTCATGGGGAAGGCTGGATTTTCAGGGATCAACTGGTGCTTTCCTGTTTGCTGGGTGCCGTCAGCGTGGCGACCGCACCGGCGGCGACATTTCTGGTCGTCAGGGAATTGAAGGCCAAGGGGCCGCTCACCTCTTCCCTGATGGCCGTCATTGCCGTCGATAACGGCCTGGCGATCATGACCTTCGGTCTGGCCGTTTCCCTGAGCCATCAGGTTATCGGCCAGGCCGATACGCCGCTGATCGTTGCCATCGGCAAGGGCTTCTTTGAAATTGTCCTGTCACTGATTCTTGGTTTCATCACCGGTTTTTGTCTGGAAATGGCGTTGGGGAAGATGAAGGATGAGGACGAGATGATGACCGCCGGCCTGGCCATCCTGCTGTTATGCAGCGAACTGGCGGTTTTTCTTCATCTTTCGCCGCTGCTGGCGGGGATGACGGCCGGATTCACCCTGGTGAACAGGGCGGAGCGCGATGTCCGGGTCTTCAGGGCTCTGAACAGCTTCGAGCCCCCGATCTACGTCCTGTTTTTCACCCTGGCGGGGTCCCATCTCGATATGAAGACCATCGGCAGTGCCGGCCTGATCGGGGCCGTTTATTTTCTGGCCAGGATATGCGGCAAGGTCCTGGGGGCGCATCTGGGGGCCCGCATCGGCAGGACAGCAAAAATTGTCCGTAAATATATAGGATTCGCCCTTTTTCCCCAGGCCGGTGTGGCGATAGGTCTTATTTTTTTGCTCAGTGCCGATACAATGCTTTCCGTCTACTCGCCCATTATCACGCCGGTGGTCCTGACGGGAGTTTTTCTTTCCGAGCTCATCGGGCCCCTGGCTTCCCGCTTTGCCATCGTCAATGCCAAGGAAGCCATGCTGGTGGAAAAGCCTGCGGGGGGGAATCTGTTTTGTGCCGGGATGACGGAAAAGGAGTGCGATCAGTTCATGAGGTCGGAGGCGGGGGTGAAGATTCTGCCATGGACCTGGGGCAAACTGATTCCGGAAGAAAATCCCCGGGACGTCGTCGTCTTCGGGGCGACGCGCCGTCATACCGTCAATGGTATTGCCCGGATTGCGACGATATTTGCCCATCATTACCGGGCCACTCCCATGGCCGTTTTCGTCCAGCCGCCGGGCACGCCCCCGCCGCCCCACAACTTCGAGATTGAGCGGAAAGAGGTGGAGACCATGGGATACAAACTGATGACGGAAATTGTTCCCGATCCCAGTATTCCTTCCGGGCTGGTCGCGGCCGTTGAATACGACAATGCCAGGGCCGTGGTGTTGAGCTATCCGCTCCACGACGAGACTTCGGCCTTTCCGGAGGTGCTCGAGACGGTGGCCTCCCACGTGGGATGCCCGGTGATTGTCGTCCAGTTTTATGGTGTCCTCCATACGGAACGGATACTTGTTCCCGTCACCGACATGACCGACTTGGCGGAGGTCTACCCGGTGGTGGTCGCCCTGGGAAAAGTCGGTGAACATCAGATTACCCTGCTCTATATGATGACGTCCGATGCCACCCAGGCGATCATCGATACCAAGACCGAGCAGATCTACAACTGGCTCGACCGCCGCCCGCAGCAGGTCATGATTTCGGTCAA
>JBFWIP010000103.1:0-8557 GCA_050255935.1 Desulfobulbus sp. | reverse complement strand
GGCTCCCGCCACCAGGACCACCCGCCCCATTTTGACCGGGAGACGCAGGGCTATCAGGCCGATGATCAACGGCAGACAAAAAACGGATTCCAGCATGGTGTCAGTCCTTGAGTTGTCCGAGAAAGGTGGTATCGACGTCGTCGAAGGCACGGTTGATGTTGTACAGGATGATCCCCATGATCATCACCCCGACAAGCAGGTCCAGCAACACCCCGAACTCGACCAGATAAATGGAGCGCGCATGTTTGGTCAACGCCGTTCCCACCAGGTAGATGCCGTTTTCCAGCATCAGGTAGCCAATAACCTGGGTCAGGGCCTTGCTTCGGCTCATCATCAGGAACAGGCCGCCACCCAGGGTGGTGATCGCACTGATCAACAGCAAGGTGTTCTCCCCATGGAGAGTGGCCGACAGCCCCCGGCTGATGGCGACCGCCACCAAAACCAGTACAATTCCGGCCACCAGGGAGGCATGATAACCGATCAGCGGCTCGACCTCGCGCTTGATCGAGATCCGGGTCAGGGCCAGGTACAACAGGCCGGGAATGAGTACTGCCTTGATGAGAAACATCAGCTGGAAAAAAAGGATTCCACCGTTGCTGAGCCGTACCCCCGGTTCAAGGAAAATCGGCGTCAGGGAAACCAACGCCCCCTGCAGGGCCATGAGCTTGATCAACGCCATCATCCGGCTCGAACCGAAGGAGAGCAGCACCGACAACAGAATCGTGACCAGGATGACTTCAAGAGTTCCGTTCATCAGCTCAACTCCATGGTGAGAATGAAGGCCAGGAAGGCCAGGGCAAAGGAGGTGAGAAGGAATTTGGGCACCAGCGGCATCTTCAGCCGGGCGGTCACCGATTCGATAACGCCGATGGCAATATAGATCAGGCAGATGATTCCGTAAAAGAGCAGGAAATCGGCAAAAACATTGACCGGGGTGAACGGCTTGATCAGGCAGGCAATCCAGGCGGCATAAAAGAAGAGCTTATAAAAGGCGCCCAGCTCGATCAAGGCCAAGTCCGGTCCGCTGTGATCGAGAATCATGACCTCGTGGATCATGGTCAATTCCAGGTGGGTGGCGGGATCATCCACCGGCACCCGCGAATTCTCGGCCAACAGAATCACGAACAGGGCCACGATCACCAACAGCAACAATGCCCCCTGCGAGCCGGTGATGGAGATGGCCTGCGGTCCGGAAAAATATTGCCCGAGGCTGAACGAACCGTTCATGCGGAAAAAGACCACCAGGATGACAAAGGTGCCCAACTCGGCCAGGGTCGAAAAAAAAGCCTCGCGTGCCGCGCCCATGCCTTCAAAGGGGGACGCGGTGTCCAGGGCGGCGATGATGGTAAAAAAACGCCCCAATCCGAACAGGTAGAAAACCAAAACCACATCCCCGGCAAAGGATAACAACGGAGGGTGGCCTGCCAGTGGGAAAAAGACCAGGGCCAGGAGAGCCGTGGTGCAGGAGACCACCGGCCCCAACCGGAAAACCAGGCTGGTGCTGTGGCTGTAGACCGATCCCTTGCGGAGGAGCTTGGCCAGGGTGTAGTACTTGATCAAGAGGGGCGGCCCCTGTTTGCCGGCGATCAGGGCCTTGGTTTTGAGGATCAGCCCGGGAAAAAGCGGGGCCAGCACCAGAGAGAGGATAAACGCAGCGATGGATTCCATGTCTCACCTCAACTCTTGGTGCATGCAGCCATGAGGAGAAGGACGAAGCCTCTCCTTTGCCGACCTGTTGTTTGTTGATGCATCTCTTTGTTCCTGTGCATTTTTATCATGTATTTCAATATGCAATCACCAGCAGCAGGACTGCAATGGTGAGGACGATATAGCCAATGTAGAGCTGAATATGACCATGTTGAATCCAGCGCATCCGCTCGACCAGGGCAAGCACGGGGTCCAGAAGGAAACGCTGCAAACCGTTCTCGGCCAAATCGGTGACCTTGGAGGTGTAACGGGCTGATTTCGGAAAAATCGAATCGATCCCGTCATAGCCGGTCTCGACCCTGACAAAAGGACGATGAAATTCGACCATGCTCCGCGCAAAGGAGACGCCGGTGTATTGGATCCGCGAAGTCCCCTGGGTAAACCCGCATCCCCACGTGGTAGCCTCTTCAACCGGTTTTCCCCGGTAAAGCAGACGGCGAAGCAAGGCCACCAGAATAATCCCGGCCAAGCTGATCCGGGCCGCCAGTGCCAGGGCGTGCGCAACACGGAACACCTCGGGGGGGGCGTCGGTCAGGCCGACGATATCACGCAATCCGCCGACCATATAATGGATAAACGGTTCCGGCCAAAGCCCGATGCACACGCAGCCCACAGCGAGCAGAATCATAGACAGGCGCATGGTGGCACCGGGATCCCGGATATCCCCTTCGAGCACCCGGCGCGGCTCGCCGAGGAAGACCATCCCCATGACCTTGGCAAAGCAGGCCGAGGCGAGTCCGCCGATCATCGCCAGCGACAACAGGGCGATCACCGACAACAGCATATCCGCCCCGGCAAGGCGCAGACCTAAAAACCCGGCGTAATAAATGCAGAATTCGCTGACAAAACCATTCAAGGGAGGCAGGCCCGCAATCGCCGCCGAGCCAATGAGAAACGATTTCCCGGTAACCGGCATCTTTTTGAGAAGACCGCCGAGCCGATCGATCGTGCGGGTTCCGGTGACATGAAGGACACTGCCCGCCCCCAAAAAAAGCAACGACTTGAATACCGCATGATTCAGCACATGCAGCAGCCCGCCGACAAAACCAAAAACCGCCATGAGTTTGTCGCCCGAGGCGAGCCCCAGCATTCCCAGGCCGCAACCGATCAGGATAATACCGATATTCTCGATGCTGTGATAGGCCAGCAGCCGCTTGATGTCGTGCTTACCGAGGGCATAGGCCACCCCCAAAATCCCCGAACAGACCCCCAGGCACAGGATGCTCCTGGCTATGACCGGTGAGGCATCTCCCAAAAGGAGATAGAGGCGAAGGAGACCGTATACGCCCATCTTGATCATTACCCCGGACATCAGGGCGGAGACATGGCTGGGTGCGGCCGGATGGGCATGGGGCAGCCACATATGCAGCGGCATGACCCCGGCTTTGGAGCCGAATCCCGCCAAGGCGATGAAAAAGGCGAGTATTTTGATGCTATGCGGCACAAGACCCAACTGGTCGAATTCCAGCGATCCTCCCGCCGCATAGAGCACCCCGAAGGCGGCAAAGATGCAGAGAGCCCCCCCCTGGGTAAACAGCAGATAACGTATGCCGGCCGCCTGCACCTCCTCTTTTTCCCAATCGTAGATCACCAAAAAAAACGAGGAGAGCGACATCAACTCCCAGGCCAGGGCAAAGGTGGGCATGTTGTCGGCCAGAGTGACAAGGGCCATGGCGACCAGCAACAGGCTGAAAAACAATTGGCTGACCACGGTGCGGACCGCCTTGGTCCGATTATCCAGATAATGATATCCGTAAAGGCCCAATACCGGGGCCAGCAGGAAGATGGGCAAAAGAAAGGCCCTGGACAGGGCGTCAACCGAGAGTGAAAACGTCAATGCGTGCAGCCAGGAACAGGCAAAGCGAATGTCGGCCGGTGGCCCCGCCAGGGGGGAAAGCCCGTAGAGTCCGATCAGGGAGCCGAGAATGAGCAGGCTGATATAGCCCCCTTTGGCGAGCGAAAACCAACGCATCAGCAGAAAGGGGATACAGCCGGCGGCAACGAACAGCAGTAAGGCGAGAAATAACGGGTCCATAAGCAGTTGTTTGTGGTTAGCAGAAAAACTATGGGGCAAGTACGGGATTTGCGCCCGCCTGGTCGGCACAGGTCGTCGCCATGGAGGGCGCGCCGCGGACGGTTATCCGCCGGACAACAAGAAAACGCACGAAAACTGAGGGAGCGAGCCGATCCATAAGTACCAGGTAAAGGTGATACTACACCGGGGAGGTGTCGTGATAGAGAGGGCCACGCACTCCGGATCGGAAAGGTGGGGAGGGTTTAGTCAGGCAAAGCCAATCTGAGGCAAGAACAAGAGAAAAGAAAAAGAGAGGGAATCGGTGTCGAAGCCCTGTAATGCTCTTCGGCGCAGTTTTTTGCGGTTCGGGAAAGAAAGACGCGTTGGAAGTTCTCGGGACGCGAGGGGAGGCAAAAAGAGAATCAACAGCGTTCATGCTCCGTTGCCCCCGTCGCCTACCCTTTATTTTTCAAAAGAAAAGCCGTACCAAGGAATATCGTCGGCCTCGGGTCCGGCAGGTTCGATGATGCTGCAATCCTCGATCTTGGATTGCATTTCCCGTTGCCATTCCAAGGCTTCCTCCCGGGAGGTAAAAGGGCCGACCGCAGCCAGGGGGGCAGCTTGCAGCCCCATGTTTTCAAATAATTTATCGACCTTATCCTGTTTTTGATGAATGCCGATCATCGTCGTCATAATGCACCTCTTCACAACGTGGAGTGGAGAATCATTTCGCGCTCCACAATACCGTGAGCACCGAATCCCGGCCAGCAAAAAAATAGAAAACGAACAAAAATTTTATTGATACCAAAAGCAGGCCCGGACGTTCTCGATCAGGCGCGTTGGATATTCACCGTCCGACGGCCGATGCGGTAGGCCCCGTTTTTGGCGAGTAACTGTCCGACCAGGGACTCCGGCACATCCACGGTGGTATGGTCGGACTCGATCCGGATCTTCCCCAGTTGTCCGGCGTCGATCCTGGAATAATGGGCGATGGAGGCGACCACATGGTTGACGCCGATACCATCGGTACGGCCGATATCCAGTTTGAGCGCCACCATATCCTTGTCCCGGCCGGGATTGCGCTTGCCCACTGGCCCGGTCCCGGACTGTCCCCGGCGACTGAAACGAGTATTTTTCCGGTCCCGTTGGCGGAACAGTTCCTCCTTGATGGGGGTGATGGGATCGATCGGCCGTTTTTTCTCATCGTTGCGGGCCAGCTTGATCGCGGCGGCGGCGATATCCAGGGGATCGTTTCCGGTCTCCACCAGCAGTTCCACCATTTCCCGTTCCCGGCGGCAGCGTCCCCGGCGGATCCACACCTCCAGCTGTTCCATCAGCAGTGCCTGTCGGTGATTTTCAATCTGACCGATGGTGGGCAGCTCGGCCCGTTCCAGCTTGAAACGGGTGTATTCCTCGATCCGGCGCAGCTGCCAGCGATCTTTCGGCGTCAGCAGTGAAATGGCCGTACCTTCCCGCCCCGCCCGGCCGGTTCGCCCCACTCGATGCACGTAGATCTCGGGATCGTCGGGAAGATCGAAGTTAAACACATGGGAAATATCGTCGATATCAAGCCCGCGCGCCGCCACGTCGGTGGCCACCAACACCCGTACCTGGGCATTGCGGTAACGATTGAGCACCTGAATGCGTGCATCCTGGCTGAGATCACCATTCAGGGCCTCGGCGGCAAATCCGCGCGAGGTCAATTGATTGGCCAGTTCGCCGGTGCCGATGCGGGTGCGGACAAAAATAATGGCACTGTCAATGGGTTCCATCTCAAACAACCGGGTCAGGGCCGCGATCTTGTCCTGCTGGTTGACCAGATAATAGCGCTGTTTGATGCTGTTGCCGGTCAGTTGCTTGGGGGTGATGGTCACCGTCTCCGGATCACGAAGGTAGCGTGCCGACAACTCAAGCACCCGTTTGGAGATGGTGGCGGAGAAAAGCATGGTCTGTCGTTGGGCCGGAATCTGTTCGAGAATCTGTTCAATATCCTCGACAAATCCCATGCTGAGCATTTCGTCGGCCTCATCCAGGACCACACAACCAACCGTACCCAGGCTCAGGGTTCCCTGCCGCATCAGATCAAGAAGCCGTCCCGGGGTGGCCACGAGCACGTCAATCCCCTGGCGCAGACTGCGGATCTGTTGCTGATACGACTGGCCCCCATAAAGCGGCAGCACCGAAATGCCCGAGCGCCGGCCGTAACTTTGAATGGCCTCGGCCACCTGGATGGCCAGTTCGCGGGTCGGGGCCAGGACCAAGCCCTGTACGCCCTGGTTGCGGGAGGTGATCCGTTGCAGCAAGGGCAGACCAAAGGCGGCGGTTTTTCCGGTTCCGGTCTGTGCCTGTCCGATCAGGTCACGGCCGTCAAGCAGCAAGGGGATGGCCGCCTCTTGAATAGGGGTGGGATCGGTATAACCGAGTTCGGTGACGGCCTCGAGCAACTGGGGCTGAAGGCCGAATTGGGCAAAGGTCTCTGTGGTCATCAGGCTTCTCCTCATGAACGGTAATGTCTTGATAATCCTGGGGCTGGGGCGGCCTTGCGGCAATCCCCCTGTTGTCCGTTAACAGATATGCCCGCATCCGACATGGACGAGCCTGACTGTCAAACTGAACCGAGCCTGTTTCAATACAGCCTGAAGCGAAGGGAAAAGGCGGGTTGACTCCAACAAAAAAGCCTGACCGGGATCGGCCAGGCAACCGTCATGGAATGTTCAAAACGTGGGTGGAAATACAACGCATAACAGGTGAAGGTCTCGTAAAAACCGCAAAAACAGCGCGTAACGAAGTGCAAAAATCGCTCCGAGGCTTTTTACAAGAACGTCGATAAAAAGATACTATACTGCACAACCGGGGCAAAGGCAAGTTCTCTACTCGGTGGACGTCAAACAAAGACCTCATTACCCGCCCAAGGCCTCGACCAGCCGGGGCAGGGTCTGCACCACATCACCGGCAAAAAAACGGTCCTCCGTAGTTGACGACCGCCCATGCCCATATTCGGGCAGAACCGATTCCCGATTGAATTCAAAGAGACAGCCGCCGTTCTCCCGGACAAGAGTGGGCAATGCCGCAGCGGGATAGACCTGAGCCGAAGTGCCGATCACCAGCAGGAGATCGCAGTCGGCCACAAACTCGTGGATAGCCTCCAGGTTCCGCACCGATTCGCCAAACAGGACCACGTTGGGCTTGAGCGGGCTATTGCATTGTTCACACAGCGGGATCCCGTTTGTCTGATACTGGTGCGGTTCGACAGCTTGCAGGGTGTCGCAGCGGATGCACTGCAGATGCTGATGATCGCCGTGAATCTCAAACACCCGGCGGCTGCCGGCCTGTTGATGCAGGTTGTCGATATTCTGGGTGACAATTCCCGCCACTACCCCCATGGCTTCCAGTTTGGCCAGGGCGAGGTGGGCGGGGTTGGGCTTTTTTCCGGCCAGGACCTTGCCCAAGGCGCGAAACAATTGCCAGGCCTTGGCTGGATTACGGCGAAAAACATCGATGGTGGCATACTCTTCAGGCGAAAAAACACTCCAGAGCCCACCAGGACTGCGAAAATCAGGAATGCCGCTGCCAACGGAAATTCCTGCACCCGTGAGGGCCACCACCTTCCGGGCATCCCTGACAACGGATGCTGCCGCCTTCCAGTCGGCTGGGTCCCTCAGGGTGATCTTTTTTTTCATCAATTGATCTGCAAACGACTGTCCGCCGACAATGGCGGCAGGGAAACATCGCTAAAGGCACCGCCGATACCGCCTCTCTGTTTATAGTGGCGAACCGTAATGATCCGTTCGATCTCACGGGAGATTTCCTCCGGCCGATAACAGACGATGAGCCGGTCGTTTGTCTTCACCGGAACGTCCTCATCAATGAGCAACAACAGACCACCACTGGACTGGTTGGCGACGACACAGTACCGGGCCCGGCCCCTCGGGGTGGTCAGCGCCCGGAAAGAGGCCGGGATGTGGGTGGCAACCCGGTAGTCGTGACGGAATTCGAGATCGATTGCAAAAATGGCGCTGCAAGGACAATTGACCGTGAGCGAATGCCTCCTTCCCCGAAGGCCGTCGACGGAGAAAATGCCGACTCTTCCGCAGGCCTTGCAGCGAATGGTCACGTCCTTTTGGTGGTTCACAAAATATTTCTGCCGTTTTTCAGTTTTCATAGAGCCACCTTTGACAAAGTATCCGCTGACCGGCAAGTCGTTTATCCTCAGCGGAATTTTACTTATTCTTCACTGATCTTTTTAAAATTAAGTCTTTTTTCAACCATACGCATATATTTTTTCCCTCCTGGCTGAAAAAACTTCGCCTCTCAGTGGGTCGCCTTCAGGAAAACCTCCCTGTAGGCCCGGCGGTAGGCGACAATACCGTTGGGATCCAGCCAGCGTTCGTAGGCTGCCCGGTATCGCTCGCTAGCCCGTTGTTCAAGCAACACTTTGTTGACGTTTTCAATCACGCTCTTTCCCCAGGGATTTTTTGCACAGGCGACACAACTCATCCAGCCATCGTAATTATGGAAATTTTCGGTCAGGGACAGGGTGATGATCTGGTCCCGGATGCCCATCTGCTCCGCCTGGTACAAGGCCTCCTCGGGCAGCCCGATCAAACCGTCAAGTCTGCCGAGCAGGAGCATTTTAAACAGGTTGAGTGAAAGCTCCTGGCCGGTGAACTCCACCAGATTCGCCTGGCCTTGGTGCCGTTTGAGCACCTCATCCAACCTCTTGCCGTAGGAACGGTCCTTGACCAGCCCGATCATCAGATTGCCATTGCCGAGAACGGCATCCAGGGAAACCGTGTCCGTCTCTGTGAATTTCCTGGCATTTTTCTTCTTGAGGAT
>JBFWIP010000102.1:2912-8591 GCA_050255935.1 Desulfobulbus sp. | reverse complement strand
GGCTCTTGACAAAAAATCTCGTAGGCTTCATTCCCGGACCGGCACGCCTTGACAGTAAACCCCAGATGTTCGAGGATCTGCACAAAAAAATCCAAAATGGGTTGCTCGTCATCAACGACAAGAATATAGCCATGAAATGCAGACTCCTCCTCCACCATTACCGGCATCCTATACTCGCCGTGATTTTGTTCGGCTTCCGGTAAATAAACCGTGAAACAGCTCCCCTGCCCTGGTGTCGAATCAACGGTAATGGCTCCACGATGATCATTGACAATGCCATGAACCACCGATAATCCAAGTCCGGTCCCTTCCTGCATTTTTCTGGTCGTGAAATAGGGCTCAAATATTCGTTGAAGATACTCCTGCGGAATTCCCTTCCCCGAATCCTTAACCTGCATGCACGCATATTGCCCCGGCTGCAGTCTTCCTATTTCAACACCTTCAAGGGGCTCCAGAGTTTTCCTGAACAAACAAATTTCAATGGCCCCCCTCTCCCCTTCCAACGCCTGATAGGCATTGGTGCACAGATTCATGACAATTTGATGAATCTGGGTTGGATCTGCTTTGACATAAAGATCAGAGGTTATACTTAAATCCAAGGCGACATTGGCAGGGAAGCTTGCGCGCAGGAGTTTGCAGGCCTCCTTAACGATGGTGCTTAATTTCAAGCTCGTCAGTTCCTTGGACCCCCTCCGGCTGAATTTGAGTATCTGATCGATCAATTGTCCTGCCCTATCGGCAGCTCGAACAATTTCCTCAATATTGGCATGAAGAACCGTTTCTTTCTCACATTGAAGTTGGCACAACTCCGCATAACCAAGAATCGCCGTTAATATATTATTAAAATCATGCGCAATCCCTCCGGCCAACATACCGATGGCCTGCATTTTTTGCGACTGACGGATCTGCTTTTCCAAAATCAGATGTTCAGTGATGTCACGCTTAACTGCAACATAATTAATTATGCGCCCGGTATGGTCTTTAACCGGAGAAATGGTTGCTTCCTCACAGAATACTGCGCCATTTTTCTTTTTATTGGTGAAAGTTCCCCGCCAAACCTTTCCATGAGTTATGTTTTCCCACATCAATTTATAGGAATAGTATGGCGTTTCACCGCTTTTTAAAATTTTTGGATTTTTACCTAAAACCTCAGCAAATGAATATCCGCTTATTTCCTCAAATGCTGGATTTACATATTCAATATTACCATTTACATCAGTGATAATTACCGATTCTGCTGATTGATCGACAGCTGTTGCTAATAATTTCTTCCCTTCTTCTATTTTAAATTTATTGCTCATATCTGTAAATACAACTTGAGCAACAAGATTATTATCAACAACAGATGTTGTTATATTAATATTTACCGGGATAAACTTATTATTAATAAAAATATTTGATTCAAGTATATCATTATTTTCGTTATCGTTAACTTTTTTATTAAAAAATTTAATATATTTTACTGTATCATTTCTATGGAAAAATTGTTTGTGATCATACGATGAAACTGAAGATTTTAAATTAAGCAAATAGATGGCAGCATCATTGGCTTCGATAACCATTCCAGAATTTACATCAACCAATAATATCGAATCGTTAATTGACTTGAGTAAAAGATAATATTTTTCTATAAAACTGGTCGCAATATATTCAAATTTTTTTTGCTTCGTTATATCAATGAGATTAGCATACAAAAATACACTTTTTTGCGAATAAACAAAATCGCCATAAATGTTCAAATGGATTTTTTCCTGAAAGCTGTTTATTGCATCGCATCGTGTGACAAAATGTCGTTTTTTCTTAAGAAGATAGTTAGGAAGTAATTGAAGGATTCTTTCATAAACATTTTGAAAAACTTGCGTATTTCCACAATTTTTCGGCGTTGCCGTCTCTACCCCAAACAATTCGAGTGCCGCCTGATTTAAGGAATAGAGGTTAACCGTGGAGAACAATTCATTTTTCAGAGAAAGTTCCAACTCCAAATAGCGATCAATATTTTTAATATCGGACTGCTCCATGGCCGCACATTTTTGCACAGCTTCTGTTATGTCGAGAATGATGACAGGAACACCGGCCTGTAAAAAGGCCTCTCTGTACAACACGGAGGAAACTTCGCCACTCATTGATCTTCTAAGATAGATTCTAACTTTTTCATTCCGGGATTGGTAAAAGCGCGCTACCTTTACGCAAAATTTTACACGCGCTCGTCTCCACAAACAGACTCCCTGTCCGGGCAGATACCGTCCAATAACCTGAGCATTGACCAACTATGAGTATTTCCACTCAAACCCATTCCTCCTCCAGCCAAAGCGGACGATTATTTGTGGTTGCCACGCCGATCGGCAACCTGGGAGATATCAGCCCACGGGCAATAGAAACACTCCGCACCGTTGATTGTATCGCCTGTGAAGATACACGGCACACAAAAAATCTCTGCCGGCACCTCGACATTACAACTCCGTTGGTCAGTTATTATAGAGAGAAGGAACAAAGCAAATCCGAACAACTCATCAACCAACTTCTGAACGGCAAAAACATTGCCCTGGTTTCCGATGCAGGAACTCCCGGCCTCTCTGATCCCGGCGCGGTTCTCGTTGGCAAAGCACGCAGGAGCGGGATTGAAGTCATCGCCATTGCAGGCCCATCCGCCCTCGCTGCGGCCATCTCCATAGCCGGATTGGAGCAATCCGCCTTCTTTTTCGGAGGATTCCCTCCAGCCAATAAAAATGAACGCAAGGAATGGTTGCGTCAGCTTGCCCCTCTCCCCTTTCCCCTAATTTTTTATGAAGCACCACATCGCGTTGCCGCCTCATTGCAGGATATGGCGGAACGACTCGGCAACCGCCACGCCCTTCTGTTGCGCGAGCTGACTAAAATTCACGAGGAATGCCTGGAGGATACCCTGCTTGGATTGCTCAATCGAATACAACCAGGTGTAAAAGGAGAATTGGTGCTCATCGTCCAAGGCGCGGATCCTGCATCCCCCCAACCGGACAACCTCGAAGACCTGATGGTCTGGTACCGCGACGAAGTCAGGACCACCCTGAAGGATGCTGTTGGCAACATTGCCCGCGACCTTGACCTTCCCCGGTCTCAGGTGTACAAATTGGCCTTGCAGGTTTGGAAAAATGCGACCTGAACCCTTTCCACCATCAACGTTGATACCCATCATGCCTAAAATAGATCAAGCCCTCACGCACTGCGCGACCATGGAACTCAAGCGGCTCCTGCGTGTTGCCGGTGAGGCGGCACTCGCGGCAGGGCACCTCATCAAAAATCGCTTTCACCAGCCCCATACGATCAGGATGAAGGGGGCGATCGACCTGGTCACGGAAACGGATCTGGCCTCGGAAGCATTGATTCTTGAAATCCTTGCCAGCGAAACACCAGGCATTCCCGTCATGGCCGAGGAATCGCCGCAATCGCTTGATGTCAGGTCGCAGCCGCTGTACTGGGTCGTCGATCCCCTGGACGGAACCACCAATTTTGCCCATGGCCTTCCCCACTTTGCCGTCTCCATTGCCTTGCTGGACTCTGGAAAACCCCAAATCGGTGCCGTCTACCACCCCATGCTCGATGAACTCTACTGCGCAAGCCAAGGAGGAGGCACTTGGCTCAATGACCAACAGGTGCGGGTCACCCGGACAAGTGAGCTGATCAACGCCTTGGTGGCCACCGGCTTCCCCTATGACATCAAGCAAACGCTGCCGACGGTTCTCAGCCAAATGCAACGGGTATTGCCGGCGGTACGCGACATACGCCGGGCCGGGGCTGCGGCCCTTGACCTCGCCTATGTTGCCTGCGGCAGGCTCGATGGGTTTTATGAAATCAACCTCCAACCCTGGGATACCGCTGCCGGATGGTTGCTGGTGGAAGAAGCCGGCGGAACGCTCAGCGATTTCCACGGATCCCCTTATTCCCCATTTTTCCCGCAGACCCTGGCGACAAACGGCCAGCTTCACGCCGCGCTGCTGCAACTGCTGCAATGAGACCGGTCAACAGCGCCAATCGCGCTCCGGCACGGCTCGTGGTCCACGGCGCGGTGCTCTTCTCCACTTTTCTGGTCTCCACGTCGTTCACCGTCGGCAAGGCGATCACCTCAACCCTGGACCCGGTGGTGCTCACCCTGCTCAGGTTTCTTCTGGCAACGCTCCTCTTTACCCCCTATGTCCATCATGCCTTTGGCCTTTCCTTTCCGGGCTGGCGAGCGATTGGCCGCTACAGCCTTATCAGCGGTGCACTGGTTGGCTTTTTCTGGCTGATGTTTTTCTCCCTGCGCATCACCCAGCCAATAAATACCGGGGTCATATTCACCACCGTTCCCGGCATCTCGGGGCTTTTCAGCTGGCTCCTGGTCCGCGAACGACTGGGAGTCCGGCGCATGCTCGCCCTCTTCCTGGCCATGGCCGGTGCGCTCTGGGTGATTTTTGAAGGGAATCTGCACAACCTCCTTAGCCTGCAGCTCAACCATGGCGATCTGCTCTTCTTTGCCGGCTGCCTGATGATGGCCCTGTACATGCCCCTGGTCAAGCTCTTCCACCGGGGAGAACCCATGGCGGTGATGACGCTCTGGATTTTGATCACCGGCAGCGTCTGGTTGCTGCTGTTCTCCCTACCCCGCTTTTCAGCCATTCTCTGGACAGCCATTCCCCTGTTGACCTGGTTGGGAATCGCCTACCTGGCCTTCTTCACCACCATCGTCACCTTTTTCATTTCCCAATGGGCTACCCTGCACCTGGGGCCGACCCGGGTCATGGCCTATTCATACCTCTACCCCCCCCTGCTGGTACTCCTCGAATGGTGTTTGCACCGCCGCTTGCCGCCGCCTTCCACCATCACCGGCATCCTGATCATTTTACCGGCAATGTTGATCGTGCAGCAAGAAAGCACCGACAAAAAACGGTGAAAACAGGGGGGATTGTATCCTCGCCGATAGAGTCACTCAATTTCCGAAAGCATCGTCTCAATGATCGCCAAACCGCCACGCCAAAAAGCGGCATCGCCAAGATCTATACCAAAAGGTTGCACCAGTTCCTCAGGCGATCCGTTGCCGCCGGCGCCAAGCAACTGGAGATATTTGGCGACAAACCCCTCCCCTTCCTCCAGGTAACGGGCGTACAGCGCCAGCACCAACAACTCGCCAAAGGCATAGGAATACACATAACCGGGGGTTGCCAGGAAATGGGAGATGTAGGCCCACCACAGGCCATAATCCTTTCGAAGGGTCACTGCATCACCAAACATCGGTCGCTGGGTATCCATCCACAGAGACGAAATGTGTTCAGCGGAAAGCTCCCCCTGCTCCCGGCGCCCGGAATGGAGACTCTCTTCAAAACGGTTCATGGCCACCTGGCGAAAGACCGTGGCAAAAATGGACTCCAATTTCTGGCAGACAAAGGCCCGCCGTGCCTGCCGGTCGTCAATCAGCGCAACCTGGGCCTTGAACACCAGCAGCTCGGCGAACACCGAAGCCGTCTCCGCCAGGACCAGGGGCGTGTCACTGTTATAGTATCCCTGCTTGGCCGCCAGCACCTGATGGACGCCGTGACCAAGCTCATGAGCCACGGTGGAGACGTCCCGCATATTGCCGGTATAGTTGACCATGATGTAGGGATGCACCGCCGGCACGCAGGGGTGGGCAAAGGCGCCGCCACGTTTGCCCGGAAGAATCGGCGCATG
>JBFWIP010000102.1:0-2812 GCA_050255935.1 Desulfobulbus sp. | reverse complement strand
GCCGATGCGGCTGCATCTCCGGTACGGGTGATGAAGTTGAGAAAGGCATAGGTTCCCAGACGGGCAAGCAGGATGTCAATGGCCTCAAGCCGTTGCACCACCTGGCACAGTGCACCGGCATCAAGGCTTCCAACCCGCCCGGACATATCGGCCGCCAGGTGTTCGGCCAATTCCCGGCAGCGGAACATGTCCTGACGAAATGCCTGATCCTCCGGAGCGGAATATAGATCACCCAGGGCCCAAACCACCTCGGTGGTTCCCAACATTGTATTCTTCTTCTCCGTGCTCATGTATCTCTCCCCCTAACAACTGCCGCTTTGGCAACAGCAACAATTCGCTAAAATTCAATTGCATGCTTCCTGACGGGCGGGTGTTCCGATGCCTGGCGTTCCTCCATCCCGAGCTTTTCCACACGCATTGCCTTGCGCGCAAAAAAAAGGCCCCAAGAAAACCTTGAGGCCCACCCACATATCATGTCCGCTGAGCAACAAGACAACCCAACGGCATCCGTCAAATCACAACACCCTATTTCAACAGACCGGCAATAAAGGGACCAACGGCCTCCGCGCCTTGGGCATCAACCAGCTTAATGGTGGCCGTACCGATGACCGCCATATCGGCCTTACCCTGCAGCATGGCGACATCCTCCCGGCTGCTGATACCAAACCCGACCGCCAGGGGAAGGTCCGTGGCCCTCCGGCACCGAGCCAGGTAGGAGGTCAGACCGTCGTCAAAGGTGGTCTGTTCACCGGTCACACCACGCCTGGCCACGCAGTAAATAAAGCCCCTGGCCAGGGCCGCCATCTCACGCATCCGCTCATCGGTGGAGGTCGGAGCAAAAAATTGGATGGGGGCCAGGCCGAGCGTCTCACTGGTGGCGAGATAGGTTGCTCCCTCCTCCGGTGGCAGGTCGGGAATGATCGTGCCGCAAAAGCCGATCTCTTTTGTCCGGCGCAAAAAAGCCTCTTCGCCGTATTTGAACACAATGTTGTAATAGGTCATAAAGAGAAAACGGACAGACGGAAATGCAGCTGCCATCTCCTGCCCCAAACGAAAGCAATCCTCCACCCTGATCCCGTTCTCCAGACTTTGCTGGCTGGCCTGTAAAATGACCGGCCCATCGGCAATGGGTTCGGAAAAAGGAATCTGCAACTCAATGCAATCCACCCCATTGGCAGCCATCTGCGCGATCACCTCCCGGTTGACCGCCAGTGACGGGTAGCCCAGGACCAGGTGGGTCATCAGCAAAATGGGTTTTGTGTTCAAGCGATTTTTCAGTTCAATTGCCAAATCCATGATCCCTCATCCTCTGCAAATGCAGCCAACTATGCGTACCTGGCTGCCCTCCTTATCTGTATTCATCCGCCCGTTTGATGATAAATTCCTTCCACGATGGATCATCAAAGGCATGGGCTATGGTGAAGATGTCCTTGTCTCCACGCCCGGACATATTAATGATGATGGCCTGGTCCTTGTCCATGGTCGGCGCTTCCTTGATCGCCTGGACAAAGGCATGGGAGGACTCCATGGCCGGAATGATCCCTTCGGTGCGCATCGTCAGGCTCAGGGCCTCGATCACTTCCTGATCGGTGGCCGATTCGAAGCGGACCCGCCCCTTCTCGCCCAAGTCGGCAAGGATGGGTGAAACCCCCACATAATCGAGCCCGGCGGCAATGGAATGGGTGTCGAGCATCTGCCCTTCCTCATTTTGAAGGAACTTGGTTTTGTACCCCTGGGCAACACCGGCGGTGGCGCCGCAGCCTTCCACCATGCGCGAGGCGTGCTCTCCGCTGGCAATCCCCTTGCCCCCCGCTTCGACCCCCACCAATTCCACCTGCGGTTGATCGAGAAAGCCCTGAAAAATGCCCATGGCATTGGAGCCGCCGCCGACACAGGCATAGACTCGATCCGGCATCCTCCCGTGCTGGGTCATGATCTGCTTCTTGGCCTCAATGCCGATAATCGACTGAAACCAGGCAACCATCTCCGGAAAGGGATGGGGGCCGCACACGGTACCGATCACATAATGGGTGTCGTCCATGGAGGCGACCCAGTCACGAAAGGCCTCGTTCATCGCATCCTTCAGGGTCCGCGAACCATCGGTCACCGGAACGACCTTGGCCCCGAGCTTCTCCATCCAGAAAACGTTGGGCCGTTGCCGGACCACATCCTCTTCCCCCATGTAAACGGTGCAGGAAAACCCAAAACGGGCCGCCATGGTGGCGGTGGCCACGCCGTGCTGACCGGCACCGGTTTCGGCAATGACCCGTTTCTTGCCCATCCGCTTGACCAAAAGCCCCTGCCCCATGACGTTGTTGGCCTTGTGGGCACCGGTATGATTGAGGTCTTCCCGTTTAATGTAAATCCTGGCGCCACCCAGATGGCGGGTCAGGTTTTCGGCAAAGGTCAGCGGCGTGGGCCGGCAGGAATAGTTGCTCATGAACTCCACGTACTCCTGCCAAAACGAGGCATCGGCACGGGCGGCTTCATAGGCCCGGTTCAAATCGGTAAAGGTCGCGTGCAGCACCTCCGGGATGAAGGCTCCTCCCCACTGTCCATAGTATCCTTTTTTCATCGTCATGTATTCCGTTTCTGCATCAACGAGGAAACGGCGATACACAAGCCGCCATTTCCCTCTCCATATTCAATAACAATCCGCAACGAGTTGCACAATTTGCAAGTAGTAGCATGTTACGGAGGATTCATCAGTTCTTTTCTTGCCCCGCATCCGGAAAAAACCTCAACCGAGCTGTCTGCGGCAGGCCAGGGCGAAATCTTCGGGGTAGTGGCCGAGAATATAGCGTCCCTGGGC
>JBFWIP010000101.1:4270-8733 GCA_050255935.1 Desulfobulbus sp. | reverse complement strand
CTGACCAGCAACCTGCCGCTCACCCTGGCGGCCTGGCTGGTGGTGATCAAAATCCTCGCAACCGGCTTTTCCCTGGGAAGCGGCATGAGCGGCGGCATCTTTGCCCCGTCCCTGTTCATCGGCGCGATGATCGGGACCGTCTTTGGCAATCTCGCCCATACATTGTGGCCGACAACCCATGACATGACCGCCTATTTCAGCCTCATAGGCATGGGCGCCCTGGTCAGCGGCACGACCCTGGCGCCGATTACGGCCATCATGACCATCTTTGAACTGACCTATAATTACGAGGTCATCCTCCCCCTGATGGTGGCCTGCATTCCCAGCGTGCTGGTGGTCCGGCTGCTGCACGGCTATTCGGTCTACGAAACCAACCTGCTCAACCGGGGGATCAACATTGTCCGCGGCCACGACGTCAACCGGCTGCGTAACATGCTGGTTTCCAACTACATGTGCACGGAGGTCGAATCCGTGGGCAAACAGATGCCCTTGGGCAGGGTGGCCGAACAGATGGCGGCCAGCAATTTTCCCCATTTCATCGTGGTCGACGAAAACGAAGAACTGGCCGGGGTGCTGACCCTGCGGGATTTGCGCGGCCTTCTCAGCCGGAAACCGCAGCAGACCGTTTCCTGGACCTCCCCGGCCTCTGACCTGATGAAGGCCGAGGTCATCACCCTCAAACAATCCGACAGCCTGGAAACGGCCTTTGACCTCTTCGCCCGCCACGACATCTCCTTTTTGCCGGTCCTGACCGGGACCGCCCCTCGCCGCGTGGTGGGGATCCTCAAAAAATCCGAGCTGGTCGCCGCCTATGACCAGCAGATCCTCAAGGATTGCATTCTCCCGCCCCTTTCCTGGTTCAGTCCCCTGAAACCGAAGTTCCGCCACAAAGAATCGTGACGGCCTCGAACATCCCGGAAAACGGCAGATCGAACTTACCCCGGCCCAAACCGTTTCGACCCGCTTGACTTTTACCGACAAATCAATATGTTATTTACCTTCTTCATGAATAATCAAGGTTTGGCAGGGAGAGGGAGAGCGATATGCGTATGACCCCGAAAGAACGGGACTGGGTGCTCTATGATGTGGCCAACTCAGCCTTTGTCCTGGTGATGATCACGGCCATCATGCCGATTTATTTCAAGGATGTGATGGCCGTCGGCCTCGCTCCCCATGTCGCCACCGCCAACTGGGGCTTTGCCAATGCAGCGGCCTCGCTGGTACTGGCCCTGACCGCCCCGGTCCTCGGGGCCATGGCCGATTATCCGGGACGGAAAAAACGGTTTTTCATCGGCTTCCTCCTTGCCGGAATCCTCTTGAACCTCGCCCTGCCCCTGATCCCGGCAGGACAGTGGCTGCCCTGCCTGCTGCTCTTTGTCCTTGCCCGGGTCGGCTGGGCCGGCGCCAACATCTTCTACGATGCCTTCCTGGTCGACGTCACCAGCCATGAGCGCATGGACATGACCTCGGCCCGTGGCTATGCCTACGGGTATATCGGTTCGGTAATTCCCTTTGTCGTGGTCATCGGGCTGATTCTGTCTGCCCAGGGCGGCGACACCCTGCCGGCGGCACCGGCCCGGCTCGGCTTTGTCCTGGTCGCGCTCTGGTGGCTGTGCTTTTCCCTGCCTGCCATGCGCAGCCTGCGCCAGGTGTACGCGCTTCCCCCCTCACCAACGCCGATCCGAGACAGTTTTCGGCGCATCGGCAACATCGTGGGTGAAATCAGGCAATACCCCCAGGTCTTTCTCTTTCTTGGCGCCTACTTTTTCTACATCGACGGCGTCGATACCATCATCAGCATGGCCACGGCCTATGGCCGCGATCTCGGCTTCAGCGTCCCGCTGTTGATCGCGGTGCTCCTGTTTATCCAGGTCGTTGCCTTTCCCTTTGCCCTTTTCTTCGGCCGCATGGCGGACCGGTTTTCCACCAAGGCGATGCTCATAGCTGGCATTCTGATCTATTGTGTGGTCACGATCTGCGCCTTCCTGCTCCCCTCGATTGCCGACCCGCACCTCAAAAACACGGCGTTCTGGGGCATCGCCTTTCTGGTCGCCTCGTCCATGGGCGGTATCCAGGCATTGAGCCGCAGTCTGTTCGGTCAACTCATTCCCCCGGAAAAGAGCACGGAATTTTTTGGTTTCTATAATGTGTTCGGGAAATTTGCCGCGATCACCGGCCCCTTTCTCATGGGGCTGGTCGGGCGTCTCTCGGGTGAGAGCCGCTGGGGCGTGCTGAGCCTGTTGCCGCTGTTTCTGGCCGGAGCCCTGGTTCTGTCCCGGATTCGTATCGAAAAGGGAGCGGCTAACGGCGGTTGAGGTTGCAGGATTGCACCTGCGCAAGAATGGCGGCAAGATGCCGGAAAAAGGCGGATGATTCCGGATCCTGCGGGTTTTGCCGGAAGCGTTGTTCGTAACGGACAAAAAGTTGGGTCAGGACCTCGAGGGATTGCCCCTCCTCCAGGTCACCGAGCATTTCCCAGAGATCGGTTGTGTTCATTGCGGGCTTTTCGGTCCGGGCAGGTTGACATTTCATGGCAAGGTTCGGTTTACGCCGGTGTGATGCGAATACGAGGCCCCTGCATTACGCGTTGCCGGGAATGGCGACGATATCCCGGCTGGCGGAGCCGGGCGCAATATGTTCGGTCATGCGGAAGCAAACATTTTGCATGGATAGAGGAAGGATCATTGTACTGTTACCGATTCGAATCTCGCTCCCGGCAAAGATGGTTCCCTTGATGATGATGGAGCATTCCAAGGCATGCGAGAGCCCCTGATCAGAGTCCGCATCCATTGCCGCGGTGATCAGGTTGAAACCGTTGAATTCCTTTCGGCTCTGGTTATACAGCTGTTGGAGATTCTCAAGTTCCTCACTCGCGGCATCCGGTCCTATCCGTCGCCGAAGGCGCTCCACCGCCTCCTTGCGTGCCTCTACTTCCCTTTGCAAGGCATACATTTTCTGCAATTGTTCCGGCGAGACAGCCGCGGCGAGCATTGAGGGCTCGGCGTTTTCCGAGCCGACACTGCCCAGAACCAGCGATCCGGCGGCGACCACCTGGGAGGCGAGAATGCGTGTCGTCGGGGGACAGTTTATACTTCCACCGCTGTGGAGCCGGCAGTAATAGGCGCTTTTTCGCAGCAGAATGGACCCGCCGGAAAAAATCCGTCCCCGTTCGACGAACTGGATGTCTACCTCTCCCCGGCAGCGGATAACCGCATAATCGCCGATCAGCCCGCTTTGTACCACGACATTGGCATCGGAGCGCGCTTGGGCTTTCTCGATATTGCCCCGAATGAGAATATCCCCCAGGGCATTGACCCGAAATCTGGGATGAATCGATCCCCTTATTTCAAGTGCATCCCGAGAGACAATGTTGCCGGTCTTGAAATCGATGTCCTGGGAAATAACCTGCCGCGAGCAGACTTTGACCGTCCCCTCGGAAAGCAGGGAGAGCACTCCGGAACGCATGGCCCGGATCTCGCCCGTGGCCTCGTCATAGGCGGCGTCATCGGTGACCCGCACCTTGATATCGTTGCCTTTGGTTTGGGCAATGGTGTTGCCGAAAACATCCTGGCCGGGACTGCCGGGCGTCGGCGGAACACGTACCGCAATCACCTGGTCCTTGTTGACCCCGATGAACATATTGCGTTCCCGGTAATCGATTTCGCCGTTGCTCATGACCTTGCCCGGCATGGGGCCGATATCCATGGTGAACCGGAGCCGGGCATCCTTGCCTCTGACCGGCAGGACGCCGAGGGCAATTATTTGTGTTTGTGGGCGCTGCTGCTCCATGCACTGACGCAGACATTGTGTGATGGACCTCGGCAGGCGGCCATGGACAACCTGCATCGCATCAAGCTGGTGTTCGATTTCTTCCTGGGAGGGAAGTGGGTGACCGGGAGGGGCGGGCTTGAGACAAAGCAGGGCCTGCATCTTGTCCGGAGTAATTTGAATCAACGGTTCTATGCCGAGGTGCAGGTGCTCAACCCCGGCTTTGCGGACGGTGTACAGGCGTGGGTAGCCTGTGGCGGTTGCCAGTAGATGCTCGCCCGGTTCATCGAGGGCGGCATGCTCGCCGGCAACAATGTCCTGTTCCTGCGGGAAGGGGCAGTTCACCTCCTGACCATAAATGTCCTTGCCGGTCTCAGGAAGACTGGGCAGGCCGTGATCGGCCAGAATTTCTCCGGCATGGACCAGGGGATAGAGCAGGATTTCTTCGGATTCAGTCTCCCCGTCAGCGTTGACTGTTTCAAGAAGAAACGATGACGGGACATGGCGCGGATGCAGCCCCTTTTGTCCCTTTCGGGCCGCGGTTCCCCGGGCGATCGCCAGCGGTTGTTCCAAATCGCGGCCATGCGTGCGGGCCGCCTCCGCCCGGTTGATGGCATCCTGGTCCAGGCCATGAACAATCCCGGAGGTTGTGAGAATGTCTGCAAGCGACTGATCCGGTGGAACCGGAATGTCAC
>JBFWIP010000101.1:0-4170 GCA_050255935.1 Desulfobulbus sp. | reverse complement strand
AGGATATCGGCCCGGCGGGTATGGAAATCCATATCCCTTGTCCGGGTATGGCAGACGGTGACCGTGGCATTGCCGCCGGCCCTTTTCTGCAACATCAGGTTGGCGATCGGCTTGCCCACGATATTGGATCGCCCCACCACCACCACCTCGGCGCCCGAAGTTTCGGTACCGGAACGCTGCAGCAGCTCGAGGATGCCATGCGGGGTGCAGGGCAGAAAACAGCGCTCGCCCAACATCATCTTGCCCACGTTGACCGGATGGAACCCATCGACATCCTTGTCCGGATCAATGGCAAAAAGCACTTTGCCCTCATCGATGTGGCGCGGCAGGGGCAGTTGGACCAAAATACCGTGAATGGCGGGATTGGCATTATACTCGCCGACAATGCGCAGCAGTTCCGCCTCGCTGGTTTCCGCGGACAGGGTTACCTGTTCGGAATGAATGCCAAGGGCATGGGCGGTTTTGTTCTTGGCCGCCACATAGGATTGGGAAGCCGGGTCCTCACCGACCAGGATGGTCACCAATCCGGGCACCAGCCCATGGCGTGTTTTCAGGTCGGCGACTTCGGTGGCGAGTTCTTCGCGGATGGCCTTGGCGGTTTCGACACCGCTGATGATTTGTGCTGGCATGGTTTTCACTTCAAAAGAATCGAATATAAAAAAAGGTGGAAACGGAAAAAATTCAACCTACCCCAACGGTCGATTTTTTCAAGGCGAGACTGCCCTTGCGCCCTAATAGGCATCAATTTCCCTGTGCATTTCCCCTTGGCACGCCCCACGGGAACGATATTCGCGGATCAACGATGCCAAAGCCGTCTGCCGCCGTGAGGTGTCCTGATTGTGTACCGCCATGGCCAGGGATTGTCGGGCTCCGACCAGGACCACCAGTTTTTTCCCCCGGGTGATCCCGGTGTAGATCAGGTTGCGGAAAAGCATGCGGAAGTGCTGGCTCAGCACCGGGATCAGGACCACGTCAAACTCCGACCCCTGCGATTTGTGAATGGTGATCGCATAGGCCAGATCGAGCTCGGAAATCTGGTCGCGGCTGTATTCCACCTGGCGCCGGTCCGGATAAAACTCGACCACCAGGGTAAGATCCGTATTGTTGATCCGCACGATCCGGCCGATATCGCCGTTGAACACGTTCAGGTCGTAGTTGTTGCGGCGATGGATGACCCGATCCCCGGTCCGGAAAACACGCTCGCCGACCGTGAGTTCGGCCTTGTCCGCATGGGCAGGGTTCACGCTCTGCTGCAGGTTGATGTTGAGACCGGCCGCACCCAGGGATCCCCGGACCATCGGCGTCAGCACCTGGATTTCCGCACCCGGGAAATACTTGGGCACCCATTCGGTATAGAGTTTACGCATCACGTCGAGGGCGGTCAGACCATAATACAGGGAAGACCAGGGATGGGTCTTCTTTGCCAGGGTAAGCAGTTGTGAGGCGGTCGAGTCGGCGGTTGCGAGTTCCCCCAGGGAGACATGGCCAAACCGCTCCGGAACGGCAAAGGGCTCCTGCCCCCCGGCTTCGTCACCGGGGGCGTAGGGCGTTTGCGCATACAGGGCCTCACGGGCTTCCATATCGGCGTAATGCAGTTTCACCCGGGCGACAAAATGGAGTTGCTGCCGGGTCGCCTCGGCAGAATCGATAAAAAAACAGTCGCTTGTTTTCCAGACCTGGGGATTCTTGAACGGGGACTCCAGTGTGGGCATCTCGCCTTTGTTGATCTGGTGGGCGGTCCGGATAATGATCGACTCCCGGGCCTGGCGGAAGATGGTGGTCAGGCGGAAACAGGGGACCACCGCGCATCCGATCAGGTCCCGCAGCACGTTGCCCGCTCCCACCGAGGGCAACTGGTCGGCATCGCCGATAAAAAGGACCGCGGTCTCCGGGGCCACCGCCTTGAGCAGGGCCGCGGTAAGCGAGATATCGAGCATGGACGATTCGTCGATGATGAGAAAATCGGTTTGCAGTGGATTGTCTTCACCGCGCTTGAAACCGCTACCCTGATATTCGAGCAGACGGTGGATGGTCTTGGCCTCCAGGCCGATGACCTCGCCCATCCGTTGGGCGGCCCGCCCCGTGGGCGCGGTCAGGGCCACGCGCAGGTGCATGGCCTGCAGCAGGGCGACGATGACCTTGGTGGCAGTGGTTTTGCCGCAACCGGGGCCGCCGGTGAGAATCGAACAGCGTTGATCGACCACCGCGCATACGGCCTGGACCTGCTCGCTGCTGAGGGCCATCCCCTGGCCGCCGGTAGAGCGGTGAACCCAGTCGGCCACCCTTTTCTGGTCAACACCCCGCACACCGACGGAGGTCGCCACCCGCCGGGCCACGTATTCCTCTTCAAAGTACAGTGATTTTGCGTAGTAGCAAGGGATGGCTTCGCCGGTTTCCCCCTCGGGCAGCACTCGTATTTTGAGTTGGTCCTCCTTGGCCATCAGGGCCAGGTGATCGGGAATGGAGGCCTTGAGGGCAAGTCCGAGCAGTTCCTCCACCTGGGTGGCGATCTGTTCCCGGCTGAGGTAACAGTGGCCGAATTCACGGGCCGCGGAGAGCACATGACGGATCGCGGCCCGAACCCGGACATCCGAATCCGGGGCGAAACCAAGGGAAAGCGCCACCTTGTCGGCGCTGAAAAAACCGATTCCGTAAAAATCACGCGCCAGCCGATAGGGATTTTCCTGGACGATCGCGATCGAACGATCACCGTACTGCTTGAAGATCCGCACTGCGAACAGGGTCGAGATCCCGTGTGCCTGCAGAAACATCATTACCTCGCGGATCGCCCGGTGCTCGATCCAGGCCGCCTTGATCGTGGCCAGTTTTTTTTCGGCGATCCCCGGCACCTCGACAAGCTGGTCGATTTCCTCCTCGAATACCGTCAGGGTCCGTTCCCTGAAGTGGCGGACGATGCGCCCGGCGGTCTTGGGCCCCACCCCCTTGATCAGGCCGGACCCGAGGTATTTTTCCAGGGCCCCGGCCGTGGCCGGACGCAACTCCGCAGCGTATTTCGCCTTGAATTGGCGACCGAATTTAGGATGGTGTACCCAGGCGCCGGTAAACTCCATGGTTGCCCCGGCAAAGACCTTCATCTGGTGCACGGTGACCGTTTCCATGCCCCCGAATCCGCCGAACAGAGTGACCCGGAGCACCGTCCAGCCGCTGGCTTCATCATGGTAGGTGACCCGCTCGACAATACCACGGATTTTTTCTTGAATTTCCGCCTGTTCCAATCCTTATCAACCGGTGGTGAAATTGTTTGCTTGTCTGATCGATTGACTAATGCTATACTCTTCCCCACTTTTACTCCAAAATTGCAATGTGGTAAAGGAGTCGTTTATGGAGCAATTGCAGGAAAATGTTGAAAAAGTGCTGGCGCAAATCCGCCCTACCCTGCAGCGGGACGGAGGAGACGTCGAGTTCGTCGGATTGGGGCCGGACCAGGTTCTCAGGGTCCGTCTTACCGGGGCATGTCAGGGGTGCCCCATGTCGCGTGTTACCTTGAAGGAAGGAATCGAGAAGTTCGTCAAAAATGAACTCCCGACCATCCGGGCCGTAGAGGCGGTTGACTAAGGATATGCCGCTCGGTTTTGTTGAAAGCCTGCTCTGGTTGAGCCTGAATGTGTATCACGAATCCCGCGGCGAACCGGAAATCGGTCAACTCGCGGTGGCCCATGTGACCCTCAATCGCGCCATTGAGGAAAACAAAAGTCTGGCCGACGTGATCATGGCGCCCAATCAGTTCAGTTGGACCTTTCTTAAAAAATCCTACGTTCCACTTGAAATCAATCCGCTGCAGGATGCTCTCCATGTGGCCCTCAAGGCCATGGTGACACCGGATTTCACCAAGGGTTCCACCTTCTACCATCATGTGGATGTCTCGCCCAATTGGGCTGCAGGCCTGCTGTTTACCGGCAGGTACGGTTCCCACAAGTTTTATCGCGACAGCGCCCAGGAAATTTCCGCGGCTTCCTATTAGCCGCCGGGTTCCATCGAATATCCCCATGTTTTTTCTTTCTTTTCAAACCCGGAGTTGACAAACCCGCTCATCTTCTTTATAGACTGGAACCATCGCGAGGGGTGGCGCTCGGCGCCTGAGATAATACCCATTGAACCTGATCCGGATAATACCGGCGAAGGGAAGCGGACAAGACACCAATGAGCCGG
>JBFWIP010000100.1:0-8754 GCA_050255935.1 Desulfobulbus sp. | reverse complement strand
GCTTGCCGATGTAATACGCGGTGTCAAGTTCAAGGATGGGGAACCTGTCACCCTTTTAACAGAAAGTGAACTCAACAGGGTCGTCGCCTGAGAGCTATTCCTAAACACCAGACTTGACTATAACTCGTGGCAATTGAAGCAGACTCTATGCAGAATCTTATCCGCATCGTTTCCCAAAATTATTCCTGAATATAGTAATGGCGGATTTTTCTCTGAGACTAAAAATTTTGAGATCACATTGCTCCCGATCCAGATAGCAACGATTGCGAGAATTATAATAAAAAATCCTTTTGTTTTCATCAAATTACCAGCTATTTCCGTTTTGAGCTATTTAGTTGATTTCTCAACGATTTTCAGGGAGTGTTTCGTGGTATATTTCTTTGCAAATACAACCAGTTACAGTGAATTAAGGCAAATTTTTAAAAATAGAAATGTGTAACTTATTGATTTTACAAAAAAATAGTATACGAAGAGCGTTTAAAAAAACGCCGTATTATCAATAAGATAAATTAAAATAGTTTTTGCTGTCAAATTACCTCCATGCATTTTTGTGAAGTTTGCAATGCAGTAACTCTAGAGAATTTTCACATCTTAGCAGATAAAATATATCCCAATAGTCATGTACTACCGGCAGAGCCGGTGGTACATGACTGCCGCCAATGCGATCTTCGCCTTAAATGCCGCCGAGTGTTTTCGTCGTATTCCTTTTGCCATTTTCTGCTCCATGTTATGCCCGTCTAATGGACCTTAGTGGTAGCAGAAATTCCACTTAACAGCTTGTCCAATTTTTCGGCGCCACTTCTTTCCACGGCGAGTCACATAGTTATTTGCACGAATACGTTGCTGAATTTTGTTATCGTTTCAATCGTCGCTTCTGGGAAAGCGAATTGCCAATGCGGCTACTGAATGCATGTTTGGCACATGTCCCGGTTAACTGAAAATCAGGCAGAGCCACATTTGTTTTTGTGATTACCATCGAACTTCAGCTGAAGGGTTTGATTTGTGAGGTCCTTCACATTCTTCCGGGATGACACCTATCTTGAGGAACGTTCGTGGAGGTACTGCACCAATCGGATGTCATCTCGGCCAGCGGGAGAGATCTCATCTCCTCAATCTGAATTTCAGTGGTCATCATTCATTTTCGAGTGGCGTTACCGCCAGGACCGTGAGTACATCCTCTACAACCTTGAACTGGACGTTCCAGCGGGAAAATGCAAATCCGTATATGCGCTGTGGATCATTTTGGTAACGGGGCCTCGGGTCATTGGCCAGCACGCCGATGAGGGCTTCGCGTTGCCCAGGTGGGATCAGTTCAATCTGACCCTGTCGGATATCCACGGTCAAGGGGGCGTTGTCGATGGCTTGCGTGAACCCTCCTTTCGCCTCCGGGTGGCTGTCGGTGTAGGCGAGATAGGGCTTGATGTCGTAGATCGGCGTGTTATTGAGGAGATCGACACCGGAAACCCAAAGAATCGGCCCAAGAGCTGGATGGAGTTCAATCCGGTCCAGAATGACCGAAGACAGGCCGAGGGCGTTTGGCCGAAAAGGGGAGCGGGTGGCGAAGACGCCCATCCGCTTGTCGCCCCCCAGACGGGGAGGGCGGACAGTGGGCGACCACTTTTCGCGTACGGCCGCGGAAAATTGCCAGATGAGCCAGATATGGGAGAAACCCGCCAAGCCACGGACTGCATCGGGGGAACGGTATTCCGGTTCGAAAATGATTTTCCCTTTGAGCGACGCCACCAGGCCGCTTTGACGGGGAATGCCGAATTTGGTCTTCAAATCGGTGTGAATTCGGGCGATTATGTGCATGGATGCCGTTGAAGCAGACTGGTTGGATGACGTCCGGGCAAGAATGATCGATCCGCCGGAACAAAAACGGCTACACTTGCATGACAAAAATCAAGGGTTGTGAAGCACGAGATATTTTAGCGGCTCGTTGCGGGAACGGCCATACATTCCATGGAGAAACAATCCCATGATCAGTCTTCAATTTTTACTGACTTCTCTCGTCGTTGTTCTTGTTCCCGGCACCGGCGTCCTCTATACCATTTCCACCGGGCTCACCAAAGGACGCAGGGCCGCTGCCTTTGCGGCTCTCGGCTGTACCCTGGGGATTTTGCCCCATCTTTTGGCCACCATTCTGGGGCTGGCCGCACTGTTGCACGCCAGTGCACTGGCCTTTCAAATCCTGAAGTATGTTGGTGTGGCCTATTTGCTCTATATCGCCTACGGTACCTGGAAAGATTGCTCGTCATTTTCCGTGGATGCGGATCCCCTCTCCGTTTCCGCCAACGGCATTGTGATCAAGGCGATCCTGTTGAACCTGCTGAACCCGAAACTTTCCATTTTTTTCCTGGCGTTCCTGCCCCAGTTTGTCGACCCGAACGGCGCCACGCCCCTGGGGCAGCTTTTGCTGCTGAGCGCTCTTTTCATGCTCATGACCCTGGTGGTTTTTATCGTTTATGGGGTGTTGGCGCATGGTTTCAGGAAAAGAGTCGTTGAGTCACCCCGGGTCCAATCCTGGCTGCGCCGGGGTTTTGCCGCTACCTTTGCCGGGCTGGCCGTCAACCTCGCCTGTGCCGACCGCTAGCCGCCTCATTTGAGGTTGCCGGCGACGAAAGACGTACACTGCCCCATTTATGGGGTTTCATCATCCCATTGCCAAGGAGGTCTGTATGCAGGCTGCTTTTGCCGGAGTCAAGGTGTTGGATGTGTCGCGTTTGTTGCCGGGGCCTTTCTGCTCCATGCTGTTGGCCGATTTCGGCGCGGACGTCATCAAGATCGAGGATCCCCAAGGTGGCGACTATATCCGCTGGTGGCCGCCGTTTCTGGGCAAGAACAGCGGCTTTCACGTGGTACTCAACCGCAACAAGCGCTCCCTGAGCTTGAATCTCAAGAAACCCGAGGGCAAGGATATTTTCAAGCGGTTGGTTGCCACCGCGGATGTGGTCCTGGAAGGTTTCCGTCCCGGTGTCATGGACCGGCTGGGGTTGGGCTACGAGGCATTGCAGGCAATCAATCCGCGCCTGGTGTATTGCGCCATCACCGGTTATGGCGCCAGGGGACCGCGCGCGCAGCGGGCCGGGCACGATATCAACTACCTGGCCCTGAACGGGGTGCTTTCCTACAGCGGCCGGCAGGGGGCTCCGACCATGTCCGGGGTGCAGATCGCCGATCTCGGCGGCGGCGCCCTGTACGCGGCCTTCAGCATCGCCACCGCCCTTTTTGCCCGGGAACGGCTTGGCCAGGGGCAATGTATCGATTTGGCCATGGCCGACGGTGCGCTCACCTGGCATTGTCTCCGCTGGGGCAAGTACCTGGCCGACGGCCTCGTGCCCAACCAGGGCGACGACTTCCTCAACCACGGTTTTGCCTGCTACAACCTCTATGCCACCAAGGATGGACGCACCATGTCGCTCGGCGCCCTGGAGCCGCAGTTCTGGAAAGCGTTCTGCGAAACCGTCGGACGTCCGGAGTGGAACACGCCCGGCTATTTCGAGCCCGGCCCCCATCAAGAGGATTTGCACCGCCAGGTGGGGGAACTGTTCCGCACCAGGACCCTGGCCGAATGGACCGCCCTCTTTGCCGACCGGGATTGTTGTTGCGAGCCGGTGCTCACCCTCGACGAGGTGATGATCGACCAGCAGACCCGGCAGCGGCAAATGGTGGTGGAAATGATCCATGAAACCTGGGGAACCTACCGCCAACTGGGGATAGCCCCTAAATTATCGCTCACGCCCGGCGCCATCACCAGCCATGCTCCGGAACTGGGCGAGCATACCACCGCCATCCTGGCGGAACTCGGGGTGGACCGGGCCGCGCAGGCGCAGCTCAAGGCGCTCGGGGCGATCTGAATCACCCGGCAAAGGGCGTTGTGCCGCAGGGGATCTCAAGGAAGGGAAATGGGGGAACCGGTCGGCCGGAAAGCAAAACCGCAACGGAAAGCGGTAAACCCGCTGCGGTGGGACATTGATCGTCCACGCAGCAAAAAGCCATCACAACGGGATCGTCTGCTTGGTCGTCGCAGCTTCTCGCGTAGACGGTTTAGGCATGGTGAATTTTCGAGGTTGGTTTGAGCGGGAAATCAGAAGAAAATCACATCCCCAGCGAGAACATGGCCTCCAAATCGTGACGGGAAAAGGCCTGGAAGGCGAGCATGGTTTCGGTTTTGACGATGCCGTCCATGGCCAGCATTTGCCTTGTCACCAGGTCCGCCAGGTCATCGTTGGTCTTCAATCTGGCAATGGCCACCAGATCGTACTTGCCGCTGACCGAGTAGACTTCCGAAATCCCCGGAATCTCCTGCAGCTTTTCCGCGACCTGGTTGATTTTGTTCCGTTCCGCATTGATCAGGATAATCGACGTCACCATTGTTGCCCCTCGCTGTGAATTGCGTTGACCGGTTGAAGGAAAGAAGGAAGAGATCGGAACGAACTTGCTGTTCGGGCACCATGAAACGAAGTGCTCCGAACAGCCGGACATTGGCGGGCAATCCTACTCGTAGAAGATGCACCCTGCAGGGCAGGAGCCCATGGCTTCCTCGACGCAGTCTTCGTCGCCTTCCTCGTCATTGATGAGGACATAGGCCTTGCCCTCGTCAATGTCAAACCCGAAAATTTCCGGGCATACTTCCACACAGGCCTCGCAGCCCATGCATTCCTCCTGATTGATTGCTACTTGCTTCGACATACATGTCCTCGTCCAGATATAAAAAGAGGGGCTGCCGTTGGTGTCCGGTCAGCGGTTGTTTCTTGTCGATACCAGCCGGAGCGAGGCCGGGCGATCGCCCCTCTTGGTACCGGTGCGGTCCGTTTACAACTTTGCCGTTTTCAGGTCAATGGTCAATTTGTACTCGGAGGGTTCTTCGCTCTGTTTGACGGTGAAACCCAGTTTTTTGCCCAGGGCGATCATGTAGCGGTTCTCCGCCAACACCGTTCCCCAGACGATCTCCATGCCGCGCTCCTGGGCAATCCGCAGACACTGCAGCAGGAGCTTGGCGCCGATGCCTTTCCCTTGCCAGGGATCGCCGATCAGCACTGAAAACTCGCCGCGTTTGCCGTCGGGTTCCCCGAGAATATTGGCCACTCCCAGCATCCGCTCTTTGCCTTCCTCGTCGTCAAGGCCGACAAAGGAGATTTCGCGGTCGTAGTCGATCTGGGTGAACCGCGCCAGGATCTCGGGGGAAAGGCTTTTGACCACACTGAAAAAACGGTAATAGATGCTGGTGGGGGTCAGGGTGTTGAACAGGGCCTCGAAAAGCGGGGCATCCTCGGGCTTGATCGGCCGGATGAAGAGCGGCATCTGCATGTCGGTGAGGTCGTGCCGTTCCAGGTGCTGCGGATAGGGGCTGATCACCAGGTGGAGGTTGGAACTGCCTTCCACCCGCTGCAGCTTGATCCGGGCATCGACCGCAACCGGGTTGCCGTCCTTGACCAGGATCGGGTTGATATCCATTTCCACGATTTCCGGGAAATCGATGACCAACTGGGAAATCTGCATCAGCAATTCCTCGATCTTCTCCAGATTCACAGGACTGCTGTTGCGGTAGCCCTTGAGCAGGGGCATGATGCGGGTTTCCTCGATCATCCGCCGCGCCAGGAGCCGATTCAGCGGCGGCAGTCCCAGGGACTTGTCATCGAGGAGTTCGGCAAAGACCCCGCCCGAACCGAAGCAGAGCACCGGTCCGAAGTTGTCGTCGTGCTTGCCGCCCATGAGCAACTCGAAATCAGGGTTGGCGATAAAGGGCTGCAGGCTGACGCCCTCGATCACGGCCTCGGGATTGAAGGCCTGGGCCCCGGCGATGATGGCGTCGAATGCCTTGCGGATATCCTCTTCGTTGCGCAGGTCGAGCTGGATGCCGTCGGCATCGGATTTATGAGGAATATCCGGGGAGATCAGTTTCATCACCAGCGGGCCTTCCAGCTCTTTGGCCTTCTCCACCGCCTCATCCGCGGTGGTGGCGAGCAGGGTGGGATTGACCGGGATACCGTAGGCCTCCAGGATCTCCTTGCTCTTCAGTTCGTTGAGCAACTCGATTTCATGATCAAAACATTCGTAGATGGTGCGGAAGACCTGATCGCGGTTGAAATAGAGTTCGCTTGAGAGTTTGGGCGGTACCTGGGAAAGCAATTCGAGGTTGCGGGTGTACTCATACATATACATAAAGGCCCGCACCGCCCGTTCCGGGGTTTCGTAGGTGGGAATGTTCGCCTCGTGGAGAATTTTGATCGCCTCGACCATGCGCTTGCCGCCCATCCAGGAGGCAAACACGGGAATGCGCTTGCGCTTGGCCAGTTTGGCCAGGGTCCTGGCGACTTCCTCCGGCGGGGTCAGGTCCTGCGGCACCATGATCACCAGCAGTCCGTCGAATTCGCGGGTGGACAGGCAGATCTCCAGCGCCTTGGTGTAGCGTTCGACAGAGGCGTTGCCGAGAATATCGATGGGGTTGCCGCGACTCCAGTAGGGGGGGAGCAGTTGGTTGAGTTGCTCCATGATGGTCTCGGGTACCGGTGCCGGTTCAAGACCGTACTCGGACAAGGTGTCGGCGGCCATGACCCCGGGGCCGCCGCCGTTGGTAAGGATGGCCAACCGGGTGCCCGAGGGACGAGGTTGCTTGGCCATCAGTTCGGCGCAGTCGAACAGGCGGGCCAGTGAAGGTACCCGGACGATGCCCGCCCGCTTGAAGGCGGCATCATAGACCGCATCCTCGCCGGCCATGGACCCGATATGGGTCGAGGCCGCCCTGGCCCCGGCCCTGCTCTTGCCGGACTTGAGCACGATGATCGGTTTGATCCGCGAAACCGACCGGGCCGCGCTCATGAACTTGCGCGGATTGGTCAGGTTTTCCATGTAGAGGAGGATCGCCTTGACCGAACCGTCATTGCCCAGGTAATCGATCAGGTCGCCGAAATCGACGTCTAGCATCGAACCGATGGAAACGAAGTGGCTGAAGCCGACATGCCCGGCTGCGGCCCGATCGAGGATGGCGGCGCAGATGGCGCCGCTCTGGGAAATGACCGCCAGGTTCCCTTTGTCCGGCATGCCCCCGGCAAAGGTGACATTGACGTGGGTGGCCGGATGCATCGCTCCCATGCAGTTGGGGCCGATGATCCGCATGCCCGAACCTTCGGCCGCACCCTCGATCTGTTCCTCGATCAGGGCCCCTTCCTCACCCAGTTCCTTGCCGCCGGCCGCGATGATGATCACGCCCTGGGTCCCGGCGCGGACGCATTGGCGCACGATTTCCGGGGCCGTGGCAATGGGGGTGGCGATGATCGCCATCTCCGGTGCGGGCTCGACCTCGGTGATCGAACCATAGGCCTTGAGACCGCGGACCGTCTCGTGGTTGGGGTTGATCGGGATGACGGTCCCGGTGAATCCCCCCTGGATGATGTTGTCCATCAGGGCGGAGCCGATGGCATTGGGCTTGTCATTGGCGCCGATGACGGCGATACTTTTCGGGTTGAAGAATTGTTCCATGAAATGTGTGGTCCCTTTTGGGTTGGTTGACTGATCTTTTCCCCCGTAATGGCCAATACCGGCAATCGGTTCCACCCGTTTTGCCAGCAATCCTCACCTAACCTTTCCGGGCACGCTTGACAAGTCTTTTGCGGCAGTAATCCACCGTAAAAAGAACGATCATTCCCAACCAGGCAAACCCGTACACCCGCAGGGGGACCGGCCCGGTATTCAAGACCCGCGCAAGCGGCGGCCAGTACAGGATGGCCCAGGAGAACAGAATCTGAATCAGGATCCCCGCCAAGATCAAACGGTTGGTGATCAGACCGCGGTCAATGCCGGAGCGGTAGGCAAAACGCCGTCCCACCAGGTTGCCGATCTGCATCAGGAGGATCGAGGCCAGGGCGATCCCCACCGCCGAGCGGTAAAGGGGCGCGTGGATCGCCACGGGCTGGCCGTATTGCCAGCCGCCGTCAACCAGCACGTAAAAGAACAGGGCAATCGACCATGCGGCCTCGATCAGGCCGAGAAAGCAGTAACTGTGCAGCATCAACCGGCCGGTGAGCAGCCCCTGGCCCGGATGACGCGGCGGCCTGGCCATCACTTCGGGATCGGCGGGTTCCTGCCCCAACCCCATGGAAGGGACGAGATCGGTTCCCAGGTCAATGGAAAGAATGTGGATGATGTTGAGGGCCAGCGGTACCGGCAGCACGATATAGAGGAGATAGGGCAGGATTTCGGGGCCGTTGCTCACCAGGACATAGTTGGTGAATTTCTGCATGTTGGCGAAAACGGTCCGTCCCTCTTCAATGCCGCTGACGATGGAGGCGAAGTTGTCGTCGAGAAGAATGATCTGGGCGGCTTCCCGGGCAACGTCCGTGCCCTGTTTGCCCATGGCGATGCCGACGTCGGCCGCCCGCAGTGCCGGCGCATCGTTGACCCCGTCACCGGTCATGGCCACGACCTTGTCCATGGCCTTGAGCGCGGTGACGATCTTCATCTTCTGCTCCGGGGTGGTGCGGGCAAAGATGCGGATGCCCTGCTGTATCTGCTGTGAAACCTCGTCAACGGTCAGCCCCTGGAGATCCGCTCCGGTGAGATGCCCCGTTTCCCCCGGTTCGACGATCCCCGCCTCGGCGGCCACGGCCAGGGCGGTGACCGGATGATCGCCGGTGATCATCAGCACCTCGATTCCTGCGGTCCGGCACTTGGCCACCGCCTGCGGCACTTCCGGACGGAGCGGATCCTCAATGCCGATGAACCCCGCCAGGATCAGGTTGTTCTCCAGGGATT
>JBFWIP010000099.1:0-8774 GCA_050255935.1 Desulfobulbus sp. | reverse complement strand
GGGCCTTGGAGGCCGTGCTCATTTCATCAATCTGCCGCTCTTTTTTTGCGGCCGCCTCGTTGAGGTCCTTGATGATGCCATCGCTCTGCACCTGTTTTCCCTTGGCGGCCTGCAGTTGCTCGTTTGCGTTGTTGCACTCGCTCTGGAGCGCCTCCCTGCTTTTGTTCAACTCGGCGATTTGCCGTTCCTTGCCGGCAACCTCCTGTTTGAGGAGGGCGAGGGTGTCGTTGGTCTTGGCCTGTTGGTCGTTTGCGTCCTGAAGCTGCTCGTTGACCATCTTGAGTTCAGCCTGAAGTGCCTCCCCGGCCTTACTCAACTCGGCAATCTGTTGCTCCTTGCCGGCAACCTCCTGTTTGAGGAGAGCGAGGGCGTCGTTGGTCTCGGCCTGTTGGTCGTTTGCGTCCTGAAATTGGCCGCTGACCATCTTGAGCTCGGCCTGGAGCGCCTCCCCAGCCTTGTTCAACGTCACAATTTGCTGTTCCTTGTCGGCCACTGCTTGTTGAAGGGTCGAGAGGGTGGTGTTGGTTTCGGCTTGTTGGTCGTTTGCAGCCTGAAGCTGGGCGTTGGCCATCTTGAGCTCGGCCTGGAGTGCCTCCTTGGCTTTGTTCAACTCCGCAATCCGCTGCTCCCTGTCGGCAACAGCCTGTTTGAGGGAAGCGAGGGCGTTGTCGGTCCCGGTCTGTTGGGGCGTTGAGGCCTGCGTCTGCTCGGTTGGAGTGTTGGTTTCAGCCTGGAGTGCCTCCTTGGCCTCCATCAAGGCTGCAATCTGCCGTTCCTTGTCGGCCACGGCCTGTTGAAGGGCGATAAGGGCGCTGTCGGTCTTAGCCTGTTGCTCCTTGGCCCCCCTGATCTGTTCGTCCGCTGCCTTGAGTTCGGCCTGGAGCCGTTCCCTGGCCTTGTTCATTTCCGCAATCTGCCGTTCCTTGTCGGCCTCGACCTGTTGCTGCTTGGCCTCCCCGATCTGGTCGTTCGCCGCCTTGAGCTTGGCCTGGAGTGCCTCTTTGGTCTTGTTCAACTCGGCAATTTGCTGCTCCTTGTCGGCAACGGTCTCTTTGAAGGTGTCGATCGTGTTGTCGCTTACGGTCCGTTGCGCATTTGCCGCCTGGATTTGGAGGGTTACGTTGTTGAGTTCGGCTTGGAGCGCCTCCCTGGCCTTGCTCATTTCCGCAATCTGCTGCTCTTTGTCGGCCACGGCCTGTTGCAGGCCGTTGATGGTCGTGTCGGCCTCGGCCTGCTTGGCGTTGGTGGCCTGGAGCGTCTCCTTGAGATTATTGAGCGCAGTCTGCAGCGTTTCCCTGGCCTTTTCTTGCTCCTGCAACTGCTGTTCAAAGGTGGCGATACGGTTTGCCTGCTCCTTGATCAGGGATTGGTCGTTCTCCCGGGCTTCCCGATTCTGCTTGATCTGCTCACTCGCCTCGGCCGCAGCCGCCTTCACGGTTTCAAGTTCATCCACCCGTTTTTTCAACAGCTGTCCGAGCCTTTCCACTTGGGCTTTATGCGCCTCAAGCGCCTGCTGGGCGGCTTCGGCCCGGGCTTTCAGATCGGCGACTTCCTGCTCGTTATTTGCAATGTTCCCTTTTACCGTGGCCAATTCATCGATCAGGTGCTGTTTTTCCGCAGTCAAATTTTTGATCTGTTCGGTGCTCGTCCCCTGGCATTCGCTCAACTGCTGCTGGGCTGCAGCCATGTGGGCTGCAGTATCCTTTTTCAGGGCTGCCAACTCCTTGCCACAATCGTCGAGCAACTGCTGCACCGTGGCCACCGCCTGGGGCCGGGCAACGATCTGTTGCCTGAGGGCCTGCATCGAATACATGGCCTTGTCCAGGGCCTCGGCCTTTTCCCTGTAGGCCTGTTCCTTGGTTTCTTTCTCATCGTTGAGTTGGTTGATCCGCGCCTCTTTTTGGCTCAGGGCCTCTTGCATGGCCGCAAGCGATTGCTCGGTCTCCTGTTGCTTGGCAAGGGCTGTCTGTAAATCGGCCTTGAGTGCATCCTCGTTTTGCCGCTGCCGGCTGAGCATTTCTTCAAGCTTGGCGGAAAGCGCCTGGTTTTCCCGGCTCAAAGTCGCCATCTTTTCCTCGGCCTGTTGCCCGGATTGCCGTAAGGCGGCGATCTGCCTTGTCAGGGCCTCGACCCGGGGTTCCTGCTCGGATTGCTGCTGGCCCGACTGCCCGAGAAGAGCTTCCTTTTCTTCCAGAGCCTTTTGGGTGGCGGTGGCGGCAGCCTTGAACTCATCCAGCATCTTGTTCAGTTCGCCCATGGCCGTTCGGGCTGCATGCAACTCATCGTTCAACCGTTTGTTCTCGGCGAGCAACGTCGTGATTTGTGCCGCCTTTTCCTGGAGTTTGGCTTGGAGATCTTCACCCGCCCCGGTTTGTGCCGCAAGCTTGGCCAGCATTTCCTCGTACTTGGCCTGGATCGTCTCCTGGGCCTGGAACAATTGGCTGATTTGCTGTTTCTTGGCGGCCACTTCCTGCTTCAGCCTTTTCACTTCGGCTGCGCTCTCGGCTGGTTGAACAATCACCTGGGTGGGGGGTGAGAGTTGGTCTTTTTCCGGGATCCTTGCTGCTTGCGGTTCCGGCGTTTTCTGGGCCGCTGATTCCCCGGTAACAACCGCCTCTTTTTCCGGCGCGGTCGGTTCGGCTGCGGAGGGAACCGGAGGCGGTGCGGTCACTGTTTGCGAATGCGATACCAGCGGAGGCTTGGGCTCGGGCAAGGAGGATTCCTTGATGATCTTGCTGTTGAAGTTGGCGAGTACAACGTACGCGGCAACGCCGGCAATGGAGACAAGGATAAGACGGATTTTCATGGCGTATAGGGTGAGTCTGGGCTCATAAAATTGAAAGGAGACCTGAAACCGTTATGAAGGGCATGGCTGCAGCATGAGCGTTGCCAGCGGCGGCAAGGTGAGGGACAGGCTTTGGGGAAAGGTATGACTCGCAACGGCCTCGGTATGGATATCCGGGCCGTTTTCCACTCCGCTGCCGCCGTAGATCTCCAGATCCGAGTTGATCAGTTCCCGATACCGGCCTTCCAGGGGGGCGCCAATGCGATACCCATGGCGGACCACCGGGGTCATGTTGCAGATGACAATGATGCAGCGTTGGCGGTCTTCCGAGTAGCGGATAAAGGAGAAGACCGAGTTGTCGGAATCGTTGGCATCGATCCACTGAAAGCCGTTCCAGTCAAAGTCGACTTGGTAAAGGGCCGGTTCATGGCGATAGACTTGATTGAGATCGCGTACCAGCCGCTGCACCCCTTGGTGCCGGGGAGCCGTCAGGGCCTGCCATTCCAGGCCGGTATCGTGGTTCCACTCCTGCCATTGACCGAATTCGCATCCCATGAACAGCAATTTTTTACCGCAGTACCCCCACATGAACCCGAGATAGGCACGGAGGTTGGCGAACTTCTGCCACTCGTCTCCGCTCATCTTCCCCAGAAGCGATCCCTTGCCGTGGACCACCTCGTCATGGCTGATGGGCAGGATAAAGTTTTCGTGGAAGGCATAGAGCATGCCGAAAGTCATCTGATTGTGGTGGAAGCGGCGGTAGAGCGGATCCTTGGCCATATAGCTCAGGGTGTCGTGCATCCAGCCCATGTTCCATTTGAGGCTGAATCCGAGGCCGCCCAAATAGGTGGGACGGCTGACCATGGGCCAGGAGGTCGACTCCTCGGCAATGGTGAGCACACCGGGGAAAATGCCGTGGACCACCTCGTTGACCTTTTGCAGGAAGGTGATTGCCGCCAGGTTTTCCCGGCCCCCGTGTTCGTTGGGGATCCATTGCCCCTCCTCGCGCGAGTAGTCGAGGTAGAGCATGGAGGCCACCGCATCGACGCGCAGTCCGTCGATGTGGTACTTGTCAATCCAGAACAGGGCGTTGGAAATGAGAAAGGAACGGACCTCGTTGCGGCTGTAGTTGAAGATCATCGTGCCCCAGTCCCGGTGCTCGCCCTGCATCGGGTTGGCATGGGCGTAGAGATGGGTGCCGTCGAACAGGTTGAGGCCTGCGCCGTCCTTGGGAAAGTGGGCCGGTACCCAGTCGAGGATCACGCCCAGACCGGCGGCATGGCACTGGTCGACGAAGAACATGAAATCCTCGGGCGGGCCGAAACGGGAGGTGGGCGCGTAAAAACCCAATACCTGGTACCCCCAGGAACCGTCAAAGGGGTGCTCGGCAATGGGCAGCAGCTCGATGTGGGTGTAGCCCATTTCGACCACATAGGGGATGAGGGTGGCGGCCAGTTCCCGATAGGAGAGGTAGCGCAGCCCCCACCGCTTGTCCTGGGCCTTGCGCCAGGAACCGAGATGGGCCTCGTAGATGGCGATCGGTCCATCGAGGGGCTGGCGGGTCCTGCGGCCCTCGACCCAGTCCTGATCCTGCCATTGGTAGCGGTTCAGATCAACAACCACGGAACCGGTCCGGGGCCGCTCCTCCATGGCAAAGCCATAAGGATCGGCCTTGTCGAACGCTTCGCCGGTTTGGGGGGTGATCCGGAATTTGTAGATGGCGAATTCGCTGAGTCCGGGAATGAACAGGGTCCAGATGCCGGTGTCGGTGGGATGCATGGGATGGAGGTTACCATCCCAATGGTTGAAGTCGCCGACCACCGAAACCTGGCGGGCATTGGGTGCCCAAACCGAGAACACCACCCCGGCTTCCTCTTCAAAACGGATCAGATGGGCGCCGAGTTTCTCGTAGGCCCGCTCGTGGGTTCCCTCGCTGATCAGGTATCGGTCAAAATTGCTCAACCAATCCGCGGGCACGGCCTGCCCGGCCGAAATTTTGTGTTTCATCGTCTGGTGAGGCCTTGTTTTGGGGGAGTCTATCAAAAGATAAGGTACCGTCACCTTACCGTATCAACCCGTGAATGTCATGGAGAAAGAACATTTTCTCGTGGGTGGTTCTTGCCGGAATCGGCGCGAAATAACGGGTTCAGAGACAGAGTTGGAGGATGGCGGACACCCGCTCCGGGGTATAGTCCCGCAGCCGCCAGATTCGTGCCAGGCCTTGGGTGTTTTCGCTGATGCGGGGGATATCGGCGGGAGCGATGGACAACTCTGCTAGGGTAGTCGGTGCGCGGATGGATTGCAGCCACTGCTGCAGCGCTTCGATGCTTTGGCGGGCGGCTTCCTGTTCCGAGGAGTGGCTGGCACCGAGGACGCGCCGGCCCAGTTGCGCGATCCGTGGTGCATGGCTGCGGCAATGGTCACGAAGCCACCCGAGCATGATTACCGCCAGGCCCGCGCCGTGGGGTACGTCGAAGAGGGCGCTGAGCGAATGTTCGATCAGGTGCATGGGAAAGCCCACCCGGCCCAATCCCGCCGCGCTCAGGCCGCTGAGGGCCAGGGCGGCCGTCCACATCAGGTCGGCACGCGCATCGTAATCCCGTGGATCCGCAAGGCAACGGGTGCAGGCAACCATGGCGTTTTCGATCAACCCCTCCATGAACCGGTCCTGGACCGATGTTTCGCTCTCGTTGGTGGTGAGATAGAATTCCAGCACATGACTGAGGGCATCCACGGCCCCGTAGGCGGTGTAGCTCGCAGGGACGGAAAAGGTGGTTTCCGGATCGAGGATCGAGACTTTGGGAAAGAGCAGGCGATGGCCGAAACCGAATTTCTGCCGGGTTTGGTCGTTGGTCAGGACCATGCCCGAATTCATCTCCGAGCCCGAAGCCGCCAGGGTCGGCACGGTCAGGACCGGAAGGGTGGATTTGATCCCCTTTTTGCCGGTGAAAAATTTCCAGATATCGTGTTCAACCACGGCTCCGGCCCCGATGGCCTTGGCCGTGTCCAGGACCGAACCGCCGCCCACGGCAACGATCACCTCCACCTCCCCGGCCTTCGCCCTGGCGATTCCTTCGCGGGCATGGGACAGCAGGGGATTGGATTGCACCCCGCCATGCTCGACCAGTTCGATCCCCGCATCCTGCAGGATGCGGACAACCCGGTCAAACAGTCCGGATTGTTTGAGGCTGCTTCGGCCATAAACCAGGAGCGCCCTTTTCCCCCAGGCCGCGGTTTCCGGCCCCAGGGCGGACAGGTTCCCGCGGCCGAAGAGGACCTTGGTGGGGTTATGAAAAACGAAGTTGTGCATGCATGTCCTGAGAGCCGTGCTCGTCGAAAGCCATGGGAACGGCGTTTCGTGCCCCGGAGCCCATTTTTTGGGTTTTGTTTCCTAATGTCCGCCCGTAACCGGGTCCTCAATTGTTGAGCAGGTGTTTCTGACGCCTTTTGGTGCGCATCTTGGTGAAGAAGCCGAACACGGCCAGGTAGGTGAGTACGCCGCAGGGAATGGCGAGCACGATCCCGCCGGTGAGCATCACCAGCACGGTGTCCCAGCCCATGGCCCGGAGAATTCCCAGGCTGTCCATGATGCCCTGGGTCTTGATCAAGGTCAGGGTGTGGTGGATTTTTTCCCAACTGAGGCGGCCCGGGAGGAAAAAGTTGCCGATCTTCCATGCCAAATAGTACTGGGGGCCGAAGGTGAGGGGATTGCTGACCACATTGGCCATGAGGATACCGGCAATGGGATTGGCCCGCAGGGGCAGGGTCATGGAGAGGATGAGGATGTTATGCAGGGGCAGGGTGGGGGTGGCGCCGATGCCCGCCCCGATGGCGGAACCCAAGGCAAGGGAATGGGGAGATCCCTGCAGCCGTTTGAAGCGGATGCAATAAAAGCGGGCGGTGCGTTTCAGGCTCATGTTCCCGGACTGTGTGCGCGCAAGGGATTAATCGGGGCAAAAGGCTCGGTGGCCTTTGTCTGTACGATACGCAACAAAAAAGCGTATATCCTTGTACGTTATTTCACCAGTATTGCCAAGAGCCGGTTGCATAGACGAAGCAGGCCAGACCGATATTGGTCACCGCGTGGGCGGTGATGCAGGACAGCAGGTCCTGCCGCCTGATCCACAACAGGGCCATGAGCAGGCCGTAGGCCACCGCCGCCGGCCACTCGTGGGTGGCGTGACCCGAGGTAAAGGCCAAGGTGGCAATGAGGACCGCCGGCCAGGACCAGGCACCGGGAGCGACCTCGTTCACCGAGTGCTCGTCAAGGGCCCGGTGCAACGGGGCCTCCATTTGGCTTTTGCGCAGGTTGTCCCATTGCAGGGCCAGGCGAAGGACAAAGCCGCGCATCATCAACTCCTCAAAGACTGGGACCACCAACCCGGCACTGAGCAGGCGGAAGGCAAAGGCGGTGGCCGACCAGGGCTGGCCTTCATCAGGCGCGGTAAAGGGGGCAAGCAGGCCGATCCACAGGGCCAGGCCGAGCAGTCCCGCCGCCGTGCCGACGGCTATCGAGCCGGATTTGGAACGGGGCCCGAAGACCGGGCAGTACCAGCGCCAGCCCCAGGCAAGCAGCAGCGGCACCACGATCAGGCGCAACGGATAGCTGATCTCCATCGGCAGGAACTGTTCGGGAATGGAGGCGATACCCACGTAAGCCAGGTAGGGGGCGGCGTAGGGCAGGATCAACTGCCGGTTGCTGATCATGGCAGGGGCCGCGGTCAGGATGCCGGTGGTTCGGTGGGGGCTTGGGCGTCGTTTTCCTTTTCCGCCTTTTCCCGTTTATGGGTCTGGTAGAAATCAATAACGCCCCACAGCAGCAGGAGCCCGCTGGCTATCCGGTTGAACGTCTGGTGTTGCACCATCTCCGGGTTGGTGGTGAGCCAGCCGTCGTAGGCACACCAGAGACCGAACCCGATCAGAAGGACGGGAAAGACATAGGGGCTGATTTGCGGTGGTGCGGGCTTGTTGTCGCTCATGGTGGCCTTTTCAAGGATTGAATTTCATGGGGGTGTCGAAAGGGCATATTCAATGGAGCCTGTCAGGGAAACGAACTGCTGCGGGGTCAGGGTTTCCGCCCGTACCGAAGGGCAGAGACCGGCGGTTTCAATGGCCGTGGCCAGCTGCGATTTGTCGGGGAGCAACCGGCCGGCGGCAAGCCCGTTGAGCAGGGTTTTGCGGCGCTGGCCAAAGGCGGCGTGAACGATACGGGTGAACAGGGGGCGGTTGAAGGTGCCCAGTTCCCGGACATGGTCGGGCGAGGGATGAAAGGCGATGCGGATCACCAGGGAGTCGACCTTGGGCTGGGGATGAAACTCCGCCGGATGAACAGCAAGCAGCGGTTCGACCGCAGCACAGGCGGCCAGCAGCACGGTGGGGGCGCCGTATTCCTTGGTTCCTGGCTCGGCGACAAGCCGCCGGGCGACCTCCTTTTGCAGCATGATCACCGCAAAATCAATAAGATTGGCGTGGTCGATCAGGCGAAAGAGAAAGGGGCTGGAGATGGAGTAGGGCAGGTTGGCCACGATCTTCAATCGTTTGCCCGGTTCTCTCAGGGCGGCGAAATCCACCTTGAGCACATCGGCATGGATCAGTTCGACGTTGGCGGGCAGGTCCTCCTGCTCTTGATGCAGGCGGATGATACCCGAGTCGGCTTCAAGGCCGATCACTTTGGCGGTGGCCTCGGCAAGCGGCCGGGTCAGCGCGCCCAGGCCCACACCGACCTCGATTACCTGATCGTCCGGGTTCAGCCCCGCCAACTCGACGATCCTGCGGGGGATGCGTTCATGGATGAGGAAATTTTGCCCCAACTTCTTGTGTGGGGCCAATCCCTGGCGTTTCAGCAGGTGTTTGGTGGAGTTATGCGCCATTCTTTTTTTTCTTAATGAAGCGGTGAACGGGAATAGGCATCGCTGTCGGCCTCGACCATCTGGCCGGCCAGGAACCGGTAATAGCCGGCAACCCCGATCATGGCGGCGTTATCGGTGCA
>JBFWIP010000098.1:0-8989 GCA_050255935.1 Desulfobulbus sp. | reverse complement strand
TTTTCAGCGCGGTTGCCGCTGCAACACTGTTGCACCAGACCGACGTGCAGACTGTTCATGGGAGGACTCCTTGGGGAAGTTGCATGGTGACGCAGTGCAATGAGCCGTGCTGGGCAATCAATGGCCGGCAGTCGATGCCGATGATCTCGCGCCCGGCAAAAACATCGGCCAGGATCCTGAGCGCCGCCGCGTCTTGGGGATCGTTGTAGGTGGGAACGAGAACCGCCCCGTTGATGATCAGGAAATTGGCATAGGTGGCCGGCAGCCGGTGGCTGTCTTCCGCGAAGCAGGGCGATGGCCAGGGGAGGGCAACCAGCCGGTAGGGTGTGCCCCGGGATGTCCGCAGGGCGCGCAGTTCGCCCTCCATGGCGGAAAGGGCTTGGCAATGGCTGTCCTCTCTGTCGTCGCAACGGACATAAACGATGGTATCATTGGGGCAGAAACGTGCCAGGGTATCGATGTGCGAGTCGGTGTCATCCCCGGCCAGGGCGCCGTGGTCGAGCCACAGAAAACGGCGGATGCCCAGGTGGTCGGCCAGGACTTGCTCGATACCGTTTCGGTCGAGATGGGGATTGCGGTTGGGGCTGAGCAGGCAGTCGCTGGTGGTCAGGAGGGTGCCGGCCCCGTCGCTTTCAATGCTGCCGCCTTCAAGGACCAGGCCGGGGATGTGCCGCGGGGTGGCGCCAAAGACGCCAAGATCCGCCAGGCGGCCGGTGACCCGGTTGTCGAGGTCGGCGGCGAACTTCAATCCCCAGGCATTGAAGCCGAAGTCCAGGATCAGGGGAGAACCGTCTTCCAGCACGGTGATGGGCCCGAAATCGCGCGCCCAGGTATCGTTGGTCGGCACCTGCACCAGGCGGATCCGGCCGGGATCAACGCCCGCCCCGTTGAGTTGGCGCCGTGCGGTTTCCGTCTCCGGGGCCACGAGCACGACCCGTTCAAAACGGCTGATTGCCGAGGCAATGGCCACGAAGACCCGCTGTACCGCCTCCAGGTTGTCGCGCCAATCGCTGTCGGCATGCGGCCAGGCCAGCAGGATTCCGTCCTGGGGTTCCCATTCGGCCGGTAAACGTCGTTCCATGGTTGTTCTCTCACATAAAAAAAGAGGGATGGGGAAAGCATCCCATCCTACCTCATCCCTGGCCCCCTTGTAAACGGATTGCCATGCATGGGACAGGGCGGATTGATTTGCCGGATCCCGATTCCCCCGGGAAACCCGGTATGGGCCGGATCCGTTGATCCCGAAAATCGGGGGAAATATGCGGCCATGCGCGGTAACCTCTTTATACGAATACAGGTTTTCCCTGACAGGATTTTCAGCCCGTGTTCGTTTTCGGTTGACTCGCTCACCCACCCCCAGTAGTTTGACCGGGAACCATTCTCATTCTGGTGCCGGTGTCCACCTCTCTCATTTTCCTTTACCGGCATCGCCCCCACTCCCATCGTTACAGGAGCGCCATGAAAAAACAACTCCTTGAACTGCTTGTCTGTCCCAACTGCCTGCCCCAGGAACACTCGCTTGTCGCCGATATCATCAAGCAACACGACAACGATATCCTCACCGGTGCCCTGAAATGCCCCCATTGCAGTGCCCTGTTCCCCATTGTCGACGGTGTGGCCCTGCTCGACCCCCGGACCACCGACAACCAACGGGCCGCCAACAAGTACGAGACCGAGGAAGTGGTTTCTTCGTACCTCTGGAGCCATTTCAGCGAACTGCTCGACGACGAGCAGGCGTCGCAGGCCTATGCCACCTGGGCCGGGCTGATCAGGCCCCAGGCCGGGATAGCCCTCGATGCCGGCGGGGCGGTGGGCCGCTTTACCTTTGAAATGAGCACCAAATGCGATTTCGCCGTTGGTATCGATACCTCCCTGGCCTTTGTCCGGGCTGCCCGGCACTTGATGCGGGAACGCTCCATGGTGGTGCCGCTGAAGGAAGAGGGCATGCTGCGGCGGGAGGCGGTGATCCGCCTGCCCGATGATTGGCGCAGCGACCGGGTGGAGTTCGTGGTGGCCAATGCCCTGGCGCTGCCGTTTCGCCGGAAGTCGTTCAATATCTTTTCCTCGCTCAACCTGGTGGACAAGGTGTCCTCGCCGATCGGCCACCTGGAGGAGATGAATCGGGTCACCCGTGACCAGGCCGCGCAGTTCGTGCTCTCCGACCCCTTTTCCTGGTCCACCGAGGCGGCGCCGGTCGAGGCCTGGCTCGGCGGGAAAACCGACGGCCCCTTTACCGGCAGGGGCCTGGACAATGTCGCCACCCTGCTCGGCGAGGGCAGGGACACACTGGCCCCGGCCTGGCAGGTGGGGGATCCGGGCCATGTCTGGTGGAAGATCCGGACCCACAGCAACCACTACGAATTGATCCGCAGTTGTTATGTCCATGCCCACCGTTAACTGGAATAGACCAAGGCTGGGAGGAAACGATGATGGCCGTTTTCGAAGAAAACCTCGAGAACGATGGTCCCCACTTTTTTGAACTTCCTGTTGTGGCAATAAATTTTTCCATTTTTCGGGCTTTTGCGAGGTCGTCATGATTATCGATACTGTCTGCCGTTTCTGTTCATCCTGCTGCCCCGTTGAAGCCGAGGTCGAGGCTGGCCGTCTTGTCGGCGCGCGGCGCAAATCCTTTCTGGAACCGGAAAAACGGCTTTCCTGCGCCAAATTGGCCGCAGCCGCCGAAATCGTCTATTCCCCCAAGCGGCTGACCACCCCCCTGATCAAGAAAGACGACGGTTCAGGCTTTCGCGAGGCCGGGTGGGACGAAGCCCTTGATCTGGTGGCGCAACGGTTTCAGCGGCATAAAGAGCGGGACGGGGCCCGGTCCATTGCCTGGCTACGGGGCATGGCCGCCGACTGGGGCGCCCCATGGGATTATCCCAACCGGCTGATGAATGCCTTCGGTAGCCCCAACACCATCGGCAACGGGTCGATCTGCTTTGTGGGTCGCGATTTCGCCCAAACCTATGTCTACGGTTCCATGGCTTTTCCCGAGGTCAAGGGGGCCAAGTGCATTATTGTCTGGGGCAAGAACGACGGCAACACCGCCCTGGGCGCGGCCGAGGGAATTCACTGGGCCAGGGAGCACGGGGCGAAGCTGATAGTGATCGACCCGGTGCGGACCGCGCTTGCCCGCAAGGCCGACATCTGGCTACAGATCAAGCCCGGCCACGACGGTCTTTTGGCCATGGCCATGATCAACGAGATCATCAATGGGAATCTCTATGATGCCGAATTTGTGGACAGGTATACCCTCGGCTTCGAGGAGCTGCGGCAGGTGGCGGCCCGCTACCAGGTGGAGGAGGTTGCCGGACAACTTTGGCTGGACCCGGAACAGATTCGTGAGGTTGCCCGCCTGTATGCGACCATCAAGCCGGCGGCCATCGTGGACGGCAACGGCCTGGACATGCACCGCGAGGTCTTTGACGCCACCCGTGCCATCGCCATGCTGCGGGCCCTGACCGGTAACCTGGACAAGCCGGGTAGCGATGTCTTTCCCCAGCCGATTCCGGCCCGTAATATCCAGCTTTCCGACCGGCTGCCGGCGGATTCGAAATCCATTACCTGCGATTTTCCCCTGTTCAATACTTTCAGCGAGACCTGGGGCAACCAGGTCCAGTGTTGCGTGGTGGACGCCATTCTGGAGGAAAAGCCCTATCCCCTGAAGATGGTGGTGGTCCAGTCCGGCAACCCGCTGGTAACCATGGCCGATTCCACCCGGACCCGGACAGCCTTTACCCGGATCGAGACCCTGGTGGTGATCGACATGTTCATGACCGAAACCGCAAAACTGGCCGATGTGATCCTCCCGGCTTCGAGCTGTTTCGAGAAAACCCAGCTCAACCGGTCATCGATCCGCAACAATCCCATGTTTCTCCAGAATGCGGTTATTCCGCCGGTGGGCGAGTCCTGGCCCGATTGGAAAATCGTATTTGAGTTGGGGCGGCGGCTGGGGCTGGCGCAGGATTTTCCCTGGCAGACCGCCGAGGAGGCGATCGACTTCCAACTGGAGCCGGCCGGGGTGAGCGTGGTGGATCTGCGCGCCAACGGCAAGGGACTGCGGATCGAGGAACTGCGTTACGAAAAATACCGGGACCAGGCCTTCAAGACCCCCTCGGGCAAGATCGAGTTCTTCTCCAGCCGCCTGGCCGATGCCGGTTTTTGCGGCGTTCCCTTTGCCAAGGGATGGGGGCCGGACCCGATCAGTTTTACCGGCCAGAGCGAAAGCTACCCGGTTCTCGGCATCAGCGGCAGCCGGGATATCCGTTTCACCAACTCCCAGTACCGCACCATCCCCTCGTTGCTCAAGGCCGGCGCCGGGGCCGTGGTGGATATTCATCCCGAGGATGCGGTCGCCCAAGGTTTTGCCGAGGGGGATCGCATTGCCATCGAAACCCCCAAGGGATCCATCGAGATGACCGCACGGCTCTCGACCACGGTTCGCCCGGGCATGGTGCGGCTGGCTTGGGGGTGGGGCGATTACGATCCCAAGGCCAACCTCAACAGCCTGACCGAGGATGACATCCGCAACCCGATCAGCGGCACCTCCACCAGCCGCAGCTTCATGTGCCGGCTGCGCAAGTTGTAACCCGGGCGGCTTTCGGAAACAGGTATGCCGAGGATGAAATTGTGGGCATAACGCCGCAATCGGCCCAAGAGATCATTTCTCGATTAAGTCTGTATGGACATGAAAAAGGCTCCCCAAGGGGAGCCTTTTTATCATATCAGCGCTTCAGATCAATGGGTGCGTGTTGAGCCCCCTGTTCTCAGTTCGTCCCCCCAGGCCGCCCGGTCTACATCCAAGAGCGACATGGCCAGGTTTTGGAGCGAGGGTGCCAGGCAGTACTCGCGCATGAAGAGTTCCGCCTCGACGCCACCGATACCGACAGCAGCCTGCAGGTCAAGTTCGGCTTCATTGTCCCGGTGCATTGCCCTCAAGACCAGGCTGCGGCCGACATAGGCCACGCTTCGCCGCGGGTTCAACCGCAGGGACCCGTTCAAATCATCCAACGCATTGCCGAGATCTCCTCGATTGAACCGGGCCATGGCCCGCAAAAAAAGCAGGTGGTCGTTTTTTGCATCAAGTTCCAGTGCCCGGCTCAATTCGGTCTCCGCCTCGGCAAAGTTACTGTTTTTAAAATACGCCAACCCGAGGGGCAGGTATACCCTGGCCGGATCCATACCGGATTCCAGCGCCTTGCCAAACCCAATAATGCTCCGTCCGTACTCGCCCCGAAGAAAATGGCGCTGCCCGGAAAGGAATTCTGCATTGTGCTTCATGATGACACCTCCCTGTTCAGGAGTGCAAAAGGTGGAGGAAACGGCCCCTTTTGCCTGTTTGGGAATAATTCTTGTTTCCTGCTTTAATATGTAAGCATGCAGGGCAATGGCCGCAAATGAAGAAGGGGAAAATCAGAGGCAACGCATCCAGCCAAGGCTCCACATGCAGTGACCGCAGGGAACGCGATTGCCGTAACAGTCGTGGATATCGAGGAGGTTGGGGTTGATGAGATCGGGGCAGGGCCCGGAGGAGCAACTCCAGCAGGGCGCGTAATCGTTGCCGCCCGCTTCGGAACGGAAGGCAGCGTAAGCGGAATCACGCCAGATACGTTCCAGGGGATCTTCCCCGATGTTGCCAAAGGAACGGGACCGTACATGCACCGGGACCTGGTTGACCATGCAGGCATAGGTGTGCCAGAGAAAATGGCAGGGCATGACATCGCCGTTCATGGCAATGAACACCGCCTGATCCTCCATGAAGGGGCAGGTGCGGGCATTGGCGGCCGGTGCCTGGATCGGTGGCAGGGTGAGCCGGATCCCCCGTTGTTGGGCGAGATCGACGGCTTGCCGCCAAAGGGGCTCGATATCGGCAATATCCGTTGCGGCCTGTTTGAGGATGTTGGGGAAATGGAGGGTAATATCCTGTTCCCGAGCTTCCTGTTGCATGGCCTTGCCAAGGTCCACGAGTTGCCGGTCTTGTTCGGTTTTCTTGAATTTGAGGTATGTCGAGGGGAACTCGGCCAGATTCAACCCCTGGGCAGAGGCTTTCTCCGCCCACTTGGCAAACAGTGAGCTCGCCTCCCTGCTGCAGGGCGTAAACAGGCTTTCTTCCTCCAGGCGGCCATCAAAGGAGAAAAGGTGGCTGGCGATGATATAGTCCACTCCCCGCCCGGCGGCCCAGTCGATGATCAACGGCAGCTGATGGACCGTCCGGCGTTGAAGCACCACCTCGAGGCCGATACTGAGCGGACGTTGCCGGCCGCCGGCAGCGTGTCGGAGGAGATCAATGGCCCGTTCCACCGGGGAGCACTGGTGTTCTCCCCCCGGTGCCGGCTCGAGATTGTCCATGGACAGGCAGACGGTATCCAGGCCGGCCTCGAGCAACTGTTGTGCCTTGACCTGGTTCAGCAGCAGGCCGTTGCTTTGAAATCCGATCACTCCCTTTTGCGGCATGACCTGCCTGGCCCGGGCAATCATCGTTGCCAGCTCCGGATGGAGCAGGGGCTCGCCGATACCATTCAAGACCAGAAAGCGGGTCCGGGAGAGCGAGGGCAACAACCGTTGAAACAGTGCCTGATCCAGGTCGCCCTCTTCGATGCAACTGCCCCGGGCATGTTTGACGCACATGCGGCAGCGCAGGTTACAACGGGTGGTGGTCTCCAGGTAAATCTTCCGGGGGAAATCCGGCGAAGGGCCAGCGGGTGCAGGGAAGAGGGCCATAGGGGACAAGGCAACGCAGAGTGACGGGGGACTGTTATTGGTGGAAAAAGAACAGGTCGCAGAAGGAGCCCCCGGGGATCAATCCAACCACTGCTCGACCTCACTTTGGGTGGGAATGCGACCCACGCATTTTACCTCGCCATTGATGACCACCGCCGGAGTCGAAAACACACCCATCATGGCCATCGCCTGAAAGTCCTTCACTTTTTCAATTGCGGCGCCAACCCCTTTTGCCGCCACTGCCGCTTCGATAATCTGCTGGGTTTTTTCACAGGAAGCGCATCCGGGGCCACACACTTTGATAATCATGGGATTCTCCTTGGTTTTGACATTTAGATAATGAAATTGAACAAATAACCGATCGCAACAATGCCGCAGGCCACCACGCCGATGAACACCGCGATCAAACGGGGTTTCAGTACCTTACGCAAAATGATCATTTCCGGCAGGGAAAGGGCGATCACGCTCATCATGAAGGCCAGCACCGTGCCCAGGGCCGCACCCTTGCCGAGCAGTGCCTCCACCACCGGGACAATACCCGCGGCATTGGAGTACATCGGCACGCCGATGGCAACCGCAGCCGGAACCGACCACCACGCCTGCTTGCCCATGAGGGCGGCCATGAAATTTTCCGGAACATACCCGTGGATAAGGGCGCCGATTGCAATACCGGCCACCACATAGATCCAGACCTTGCCGACAATGTCGCGCACCGCGTCCCACCCCATGTGCAGGCGGTCGTTCCAGGTCAGTTGCCGTTCCAGGACCACTGCCTCGCCGGCGCGCATCTCCCGTACCCAGTCCTCCATCCAGTCTTCCAGATGCAAACGGCCAATGACCCAACCGGCGACCATGGCGATCAGAAGGCCGGTTCCCAGGTAAATGGCGGCCACCCGCCATCCGAGCAGTCCGTACAGCAGGACCAGGGCGATTTCATTGACCATGGGCGCAGCAATGAGAAAGGAGAATGTGACTCCCAGGGGAACGCCGGCCTGCACAAAGCCCAAAAAGAGCGGTATGGCGGAACAGGAGCAGAAGGGCGTGACGATGCCCAGCATGGCCGCCATGACGTTGCCCGCGGTTTCACGTTTGCCGGCCAGGTATTTCCGGGTCCGTTCCTGGGTGAAAAAGGAGCGGACAATGCCGACGAGAAAGACGATCAGGGTGAGCAGCAGCATCACCTTGGGCGTGTCGTAGACAAAAAACGCGACCGCACTTCCCAGGTGGCTGGCCTGGTCAAGCCCAAGGAGGGTGGCGGTGACAAAGTCGGCACAGGGTTTGAGGCTCAGATACACGGCAAACCACAGGCCGAGCCCGATGATGCCGGCGAGACTCCATTTGAGCCAGAGGAAGGGGGGCTGTGAACGGTTGTCGATTGCGGGTTTGCCGCAGGCACAGGGGGTGTCAAGGGGTTGTATCGGTTTCATGGGATATCGAACTGGTTTGAGATGCTCTTGTTTGCAATGATCAGGCCTTGAGGGTGACCACCTTGAGGCAGGCCGCCGCAGGCAGGCCGGCGATCATGGTCCGCAGTTCCGGGTCGTCGTTGAGCCAAAGGCGCAATTTTTCCAGCATGGTGCGTACATAGGGGGAGTCGCTCTCCACCGCCTGGCTGTAGATCATCCAGGTGCCTTGGCGTTCCTTGGCCACCAGGCCGGCGTCCTCGAGAATTTTCATGTGGCTGGATACCGTGGGTTGGGCCAGCCCCAAGACCTCCCGGATTTCGCAGACACAGAGCGACCGGTCTTCCAGGAGCTTGACGATCCGAACCCGGTTGGGATCGGAAAGGGCCTTGGTGATACGGAGAAAGTTTTTTATGTCGTTCAATTTCTATATTCCTATATTGTTATTTATCGATATATAATGCGCCGGCTATTATTTGTCAACATGCGAGGATGCCGTTGCGGGATCGAGGTATGCCCCGCAATGGCGGGGCGTCCCCGACTCAGTTCAGTTTAAAGATGGTCACGGCCTGTGCCAACTGCTGCGCCAGCGCCGAAAGTGCGGTTGACCGTTGCTCAACGTTGTCGCTGTTGGTGAGTACTCTGCCGGTGGAGGCGTTGACGTCGGCGATCTTGTCGGCAATGGACTGGGCAAGATGTGAACTGTTGTTGATATTTTCGTTGACCTCCCGGATTCCTTCGGAGGCTTGGCTGATATTGGCGGTAATTTCATGGGTCGCGGTGGACTGTTCGCTGACGGCACCGGCCATGCCGCTGATGAGTTCGTTGATGTGGTGGATGATGTCCGCCACTTTGTTGATCTGGTC
>JBFWIP010000097.1:1254-9033 GCA_050255935.1 Desulfobulbus sp. | reverse complement strand
TCCAATTGGTGCCGATGGCCGGCATCCAGTCCCCAGCGGATCCCCGACTCCTCCACCCAGGCATGCAGCCGGGGCAGCAGCCCCGCATCCAGGCCGAAACGCGTCAGCAGCAAGGGGTTCTCGCACAGGGCCAGAACCTCCGGCGCGGTGAAACGGCTCTCCAACAGGGCGAGCAGGTCGAGGAAGCAGCGGATCTGGGGTTGTTCCCGGGCCAGGGACTGATCGGCGATCGACCAGGGGAGACGATGTTCCTGCAGGGCCTCGCCGAACACGCCCCGGATGGCCTCTGCGTAACGGCCGATATCCGGCGCGCTCACCAGGATATCGCCCGGCGTCAGCTCGGGATGGGCTCCAAAAAGATCCAGCAACCGATCGTGCAGCACCTGGATTTCCCGGAGCGGTGAATAACAGCAATGCAACTGGATCGAACGGTCCGCGGGATCCAGTGGATACTGGTCCTCAGCACCGGCGGAGCGGTCCCGGAGTTCGAGGATATCGTTTTGGAGCACGGAAAGCAGGTGGCGCCCCTCCCCCGGCTGATACAGGTCGGCCTCCTCCAATGGGCATTCCTGCAACTGCCGGAAAAAATCCTGGCCGCTCCGCCCCAGGGAAACCAGCAGGGGGTGGCCCTGTTCATAATACTGCTCCGCCCCGGCCTCACGGCCCTGAGCCCGCATGGCCGCCTGTTGCCGGGCCGAAACCAGATCCCCCCAGTAATGCAGGCAGGGGCTGAGATGGTACAGGTGCAGCGGCAGGTGCCGTCCCACCTGCGTAAAAATATCGAGATAGATCGGGGCAAGCGAATTGAGGCCGAAAAGATGCAGCCGCTGGGGCAGCCGTCCCCTCTCCGCCAACGGACCTGCGGGCAGCGCCCCCCGCAACCGGCCGAGTTCCAGCCGCGGTGAGGCCGCTGTCTCGCTCAGGTGCCGCCAAAGGATCGCCTGCCAATGGTTGTCCCACCCCTGTTGCCAGTTGAGGAGCAGATCGGGACGGTACACCTGATACTGATCGAAGAGGTCGCTGATCTTGCCGCTGAGATGGTAGAGCCGGCTGCGGTCATGATCACCCTCCAAATACGATGCCGGTTCGGCAAAGGCCGGCTGCTCAAGCAACTCGGGCAGCAGGGCAAAGATACGCCAACGGAGGACTGATGCCTGAAAGAGATCCTTTGCCAGCACGTCGCCGGTCAGCCGATCAAACAGGTCCCAGATACAACGGCCGGGAAGGGGGAAATGGAGATTCGCGGCAATGCCCTCATGCAGGGCCAACTGCCGGCTCACCCACTGGGCCATGCCCTGATTCTGGACCACGATGATCTCCGGCTGAAGCGGGTCATCGGGCGGCTCTTCCAGGATGGCGGCGAGTTGCTGAAACAAATTTTCCAGGCGATTGGATTGATACAGGAACACGGTCTACTCCATTTGTCCGGGAAAAGGGTTGCACGATAACGGTTTCAGCCGATTTTGGCCCCCGTCCGGGCACAAGTTGCAAAATTGTTTTTTATTTTATGGATATGGAGAGAATTTGCTATAGTTATTCCATCAAGATCATTTTGCCATTCACGCAAAAAACAGGAAAAAGGCCCTTCCGTGCGCTGTGGTACGGTTTTTGCAATAATTGATGATTGAACAAGCCATCGCGCTTTGGGCTGTCTCCATTTTACCACTCTTTTTCAATGAAAGATCGCATCAGCTATCAACCGATTATCCTGGCCCTGGCGGCAACCCTGCTTGTCGCCGGACTGTTTTACCTTCCCTACCTCGCGGTCCGCTCCAAGACCATCGAGAACTTTCGCAATCAACAGGTTCTCCTGGCCAGGCAAGCCTCCACGGAGTTCCAGAACTATTTTTCCACCTATGAAAAAGCACTGATTTATCTCAGTCAACAGCCCTCGATCCAAAAACTCGACGAGAGCGGCAAGGCCCTGCTGCGCGACTTTTATTCCATTCATCCCGAGGACCTCAATGGCATTATCCGTCTTGATGCCGCCGGGCAGATCCTCTTCGTCTATCCGACGACCACCGCCACGGCAGCAGCGGTCCATCACTGCCCCCAGATGCGTTTCCAGGGCAATGCGGAAATCAGTGAACAGGAGGTTCCCGGAGACGGACCACCGGAACTGACCTTTGTGGCCCCGATCGTCCACGAAAAACAGTTTTCCGGTTGTCTGGCCTTCCCCTTTCCCTACGAACAACTTGCCGCGCGCACCCTCAACCGCATTCTCCTCCACCAAAACGGCTACGTGCTGCTCTTCAGCCAGACGGGAAGGATCCTGCATGCTCCGGAACCGAGCCTGGTGGGGACCCGCTTCAACGGGCTCAATGGAATCGAAGAGGAATTGGGGCAGTTCGAATCGGCCGTGGTCAACGGAGAAAACCAGCTGATCAAGCTCGACCGCTCGCTGCTCGCCTCCGACGGGAAGGATGCCGAAGCGATGTATGCGGTGCTCTACCCGGTCCGCCTCTCCGGCGGCAACACCTGGTCGATTGTCCTGGTGACCCCGGCCAAGGAGGTCCTGGGCGCCATGGCTGAATTCCGCTCCCAGTGGCTTTTGGTCACCAGTATCGTGGTGGTGGCCGTGGGGTTGCTCAGTTTCTTCCTTTCCGGCGTTGTTGCCGTCCAGCGACAGGAACAACAGATCCGGGCCATGGAAGAACAACTGGCAAAACTGTTGGCGCTGGTCCCCATGGGGGTGGTGGTGCTCGATGTCCGCCAATCGATTGTCTATGCCAATCTGGAGGCGGAGCGGCTGATCGGCGGGGAGCAGCAACCCGTGCTCATCGGCCAACCGCTGGCCGATTTCTTCCATCCGGATTACAGGTTCCCGGTTCTGGAACAGCTCCATGATTCCGTTCCGGGCCGGACGATCAACATCGAACAGGCCGTGCTGCGGACTGCAGACGGCAATCTCCGTGACATATCCATCACCGCCTCCGCCTCCGCTCTCGGCACGCAACATCAACAACAGTGCATCGTGCTCATCCGCGATACCACGGAAGAGCGGCAGGCACTGGCCTGGCAACGGCGGCTGGCCATGGCTGTGGACCAGGTCAAGGAGGCGGTGCTCATCGCCGCTGCCGACGGGACCATCGAATACGTCAACATGGCCGTCGGTGAAATGACGGGATACAGCCGGGGTGAATGCACCGGTCAGCCGGTACGGATGCTCTGGGCCAAGGAACAGGATGCCCATTTCGAGCAGAAGATGGCTGACGTGGTTGAATTGGGGGAGGTCTGGCGGGGCCGGATCGTCAACCAACGAAAAAACAACAGCCTTTTTGTGACCGCGGCCACGGTGTCGCCGGTACGCGATGTCCAGGGGGCAATCAGCCACTTTGTGCTTGTACAGCGCGACATTACCCACGAAGTGGAGATCGAGACCCGTATGCGGCAGGCACAGAAGATGGAGGCCATCGGCACACTGGCCGGTGGTATTGCCCATGATTTCAACAATATCCTCGGCGGAATCATTGGCTTCACCGACATGGCCCTTTTGCAGACGCCTCCGGGAACCGACCTCCACGGCAATCTGCTCCATATTCGTCAGGGCGGGAAGCGGGCGGCGGACCTGGTCCAGCAGATCCTGACCTTCAGCCGTCAATCGGCGGAGGAACGCTCACCGATCCTGCTGGCCCCGGTGATCCAGGAAAGCCTGAAGCTGATGCGGGCCACCCTGCCCTCCACCATTGAAATCATCCAGTATATCGAAGCTGTTCAAGCCAAGGCGGTGGCTGCTCCGGTGCAGATCCAGCAGATCGTGATGAACCTTTGCACCAACGCCTTTTACGCCATGAAGGAAAAGGGCGGCAAACTCACCATTCGGCTTTACGAGCAGAACGGCATGCAACTCGGCAAAATCGAGGAGGCAGAGAGGCTCTGGGCGGTCCTGGTGGTCAAGGACACCGGCCAGGGCATGGAAAACGAAACCTTGCAACAAATTTTCACCCCCTTCTTCACCACCAAGCAACCGGGTGAAGGCACCGGCATGGGGCTGAGCGTGGTGCACGGCATTGTCCGGGAATTGGGCGGCGAAATCTCGGTCCAGTCGGAACCCGGCAGGGGAACCGTGTTCACGGTACTGTTGCCGATCGCGGAACATGGCAACGGCGGCTTGCTCTCAGGTGAAGAGCCCCTTCCCGGCGGGACCGAGCATATCCTGGTGGTGGACGATGAAAAGGAAATCCGCGAAACCTGCCGGATGATGCTGGGCCATCTCGGTTACACCATCACCACCACCGCGTTTCCCCTCGAAGTCGAGCAACTGATAGCCAATGCCGAGCCGCCGGTCGACCTGGTCATCACCGACCAGACCATGCCCAAGATGACCGGCCTGGATCTCACCGAAAAAATCCGCGGCCTCTACCCCCAGATCCCCGTCATTCTCTGTACCGGTTATTCAGACCGACTCAACTACGATATCGCCCGCGAGGCCGGGGCCTGCGACCTGTTGATGAAGCCGGTCGACCTCCGCGGCCTGAGCATGGCGGTCCGCTTTGCCCTGGAAATGAGCCGCTAACCCTTGGAATGCATTTTTTCGTATAAATCCTGTTCTTTTATCATACCGACCGGTATCATGGCTTGTATGAAGACAACCAATCACCATTTCCTTCACTGACTCTCCACCATGCACAAAGGCATCTTTCTCGGCTTGGCAACCGCCGATATCGTCTACTACATTCCCCACCATCTCCACAACAACGAGAAGCTCAAGGCTGAACGGCAAATCGCCTATGCCGGCGGACCGGCCACCAATGCGGCGGTCGCCTTTGCCGCCTTTGAAAACGATGCTTCCCTGGTGACCGGTCTGGGCCAGCACTCCCTGGCCCAGGTGGCCAAGCGGGACATCCTCGACTGCAAGGTGCAGCTGATCGACTGCACCGACCAGCCCAAGCGGCCGCCGGTGCTGGCCTCGATCATGGTTGACCTTTCCACCGGTGATCGGGCCGTGGTGTACTCCAACACCGATCTGCGCAAACTCCGCCACGACGCGGTCACCGAAACCACCCTGGAATATGCCGACCTGCTCATGCTCGACGGATACTACCTGCCTCAGGCGACCCAATTGGCTCACTGGGCGCGGACCATGCGTATACCGGTCGTCCTTGACGGCGGCAGTTGGAAGGAAGGTATGGACAAACTCCTGCCCCTGGTTGATTACGCCATCTGTTCCAACAACTTCCTGCCTCCGGGCTGCCAACAAAGCGACGAGGTGATCCGCTCGCTCCGTCAATTCGGCATCAATCATATCGCCATCACCCGCGGCGGCAATTCCGTTGTGGCCCACACCGAGGGCGTGACCAGCGAGATACCGGTCATGCCGGTACAACCGGTGGATACCCTCGGAGCCGGCGACATCTTCCACGGCGCCTTCTGCCACTATATCCTTGAAGGCAACGAGTTCCTCCTCAGCCTGGAGCGGGCCGGCGAGGTGGCCAGTCTTTCCTGCACCTCGCTGGGGACCCGGGCCTGGATCGAGCAGGCCAAATTCGCGTAATAATTTCAAAAAATTTCGTTTTTCAGCGCTGACGAAAAGGAATCTGACAGTAGTCGATCCCCCGTTTGGGGACGATGCCGTTTTGCTTCAAAAACATCTTCAAGGAATTCATTGAAATATTGATGTTGGCCGTCGGGCCGAGATAGAGATGATCCATCACCGGCGGCTTGCCGCCAATGCCGAGATCGAACTCGATATAGGGGACGAGCATGGCATGCCCCTCGCGGAAAAGGATCGGTGCCTCCGCGGTGTTGGCAATCACCGGCGAGACGATCCGCCACTCCTTCTCCTCGCGGAACGAGGGATGCTTGAGAATGGCGGCCATCCGCAGCAGGTCGGTCTCCATGGCGGCAAAGGCCTGCCGATACAGGCCGGAACGCTCGCCGGCCGAGTATGCCCCGCCGACAAAAGCCTCCGCCATCTGCTCCACCGCATCCACCACCTGCCGAATCAACGCCCGCTGCCGATGGGGCTCGTAGATGCATTTGCCGATCATGAACCGCTGTTTCTGCGCACATTCGAGGATGTAATCCGGGCAGAACCCAAGGCTCACCCCCTTGCCCGGCGAGCTGTATCCACGCCACTGGCTGAGCAGATTGCCATGCGAACGGAACGAGGCGCCAAAAAGCATGTGCCCGTTGGTGATCCGGCCGGCGACCCAGTCGGCGAACTGGGACAGCAGGTTGCCGTTGGCATGACCGCTGTCGATCCGTTCGCGGACCTCGGCCTTGATCAGGTCGGCGGTGTGCCGCAATTCGGCCGAATCGTTCATATAACGGACATCACTGGCCCAGAGTGCCCGGCTGCGGACAATCCCCAACAGGCCGCTGAAGGTGGTGTAATGATACAGGGTGCCCACGGGAATATCGGCATAAAGCTCCCGGGAAAGCGATTCGATCTCCTTCATTTTCCGTTGCTCTCCTCATTGGTCCGGCCTGCTGCCACTGCAGGCTTCGACCATATCCTGGTTGAATTTTTCACCTTTTTCTGATAAGAAAAATGACTCGATCTCGATTCAGCATGCCGCATCAGCAACACACATCCTTTTCCATTCAACGGGGCACGCTGTGCCGTCCGCATGCGTCTGCGATGATCCCCCGATTTCAAACCGCTGGGCCGGCGTCATGCCGTCCGCCAGTTTCCAATTCCTCTTACACAGGTAGCTTATCCGATGTATAGAAATTTCAAAATAGTCCCCAATATCATTTTCGGCCGCGGCTCCTTCAACCAACTGGGTGACATCCTCAAGGCCAAACGGGTTTCTCCGGATTCCTTCATGGTCTTCGTTCTTGACGACGTCTTCACGGGAAAAGCCCTGCAGGGCCGTCTGCCCATGGAAAAGGACGACATGCTGCTGTTGGTCAATGTCGACGACGAACCCAAGACCTCCTATATCGACAAACTGGTCGCCAAGGTCAAGGCGTTCAACGGCCGCACTCCCTCCGGCATCATCGGCATCGGCGGTGGCGCCACCATGGACATCGCCAAGGCGGTCTCGCTGCTCCTGACCAATCCCGGCTCCGCGGTCGACTACCAGGGCTGGGACCTGATCAAAAACCCGGCGGTCTACCATGCGGCCTGCCCCACCATCTCGGGAACCGGCGCCGAAATCTCCCGCACCACGGTCCTCACCGGTCCGGAAAAGAAGCTCGGTATCAACTCCGACTTCACCCTCTACGACCAGGTACTGCTCGATCCGGAACTGTTGGTGGGCGTGCCCAAGGACCAATGGTTCTATACCGGCATGGACTGCTACATTCACGATGTCGAGTCGCTCCACGGCACCTTCCTCAACGAGTTCAGCCGGGCCTACGGCGAAAAATCGATCGAGCTCTGCCGTCAGGTCTTCCTCGACAACCACCCCGACAAGGACGACAAACTGATGATGGCCTCCTACTTCGGCGGCATGTCCATCGCCTATTCCCAGGTCGGCGCCTGCCACGCCCTTTCCTACGGGCTGTCCTTTGTCCTCGGTACCCATCACGGCATCGGCTGCTGCATCACCTTTGATTACCTGGAGGATGTCTATCCCCAGGGAGTGAAGGAATTCCGCGAGATGATGGCCAAGCACGACATCCACCTGCCGCGCAACCTCACCGCCGGGCTGGATGAGCAGGCCATGGAGACCATGACCAACGTGGCCCTGGGACTGGCGCCGCTTTGGGAGAACTGTTTCGGCAAGGACTGGAAAAACATCATGACCAAGGAACGGGTCCTGGAACTCTACCGCCGGATGTAGTCCCCGCACCACTTCATTTTCCGGAACATCTCAACAAAGGCCCCGG
>JBFWIP010000097.1:0-1154 GCA_050255935.1 Desulfobulbus sp. | reverse complement strand
CGGGAAACGGCGAGTCAAAAGGCTCCGGAACGCTATCAAATCAGCCTCTTCTTCCACCCGCAGTGTCCGCATTGCCGGGCGGAAAAGGCTTTTATTCCTTCTCTCCAGGCCAAGTATCCCCAACTCTCCTGGCAATTGTACGACACCTCCAGTCCTGAAAACAACCGCCTGCTCCATCTCTTTATTCAACGGAGCCACCAACCCGAACTCTCGGCCGCCGTCCCCATGACCTTTATCGGCTCCAGGGTGATCATCGGCTTTGATCGGCCGGAAACCACAGGAGTTCAATTGGAACAGGCCATTCGCGCCCTGCTTGCCGGTCTTCCCTCCGATCCCGCCCACGATTCGGCCAGCGGGAGCTTCGCGTCCCTGACCCTGCCGATTCTTGGAACCATCCATCCCATGGAGCATTCCCTGCCGGTATTGACAGTGATCCTTGGCTTGGCGGACGGTTTCAACCCCTGCGCGATGTGGGTGCTGGTCTACCTGATTTCCCTCATTGTCAGTCTCGATGACCGGCGAAAAATCTGGCTCCTGGTCGGAACCTTTGTGGCCAGCTCCGGAATTCTGTATTTTCTGTTCATGACCGCCTGGCTCAATGTTTTCCTCTTTCTCGGCTTTCTCCGCCCCTTGACGCTGGTTGTCGGTCTGGGGGCACTGGGAGCGGGGATCCTCAACATCCGGGAATATATCCAAACCAAGGGACAGGTCGTCTGCCATCTCGGCAATGCCGACTCCAGGCAGCGCACCATGCACCGCATCGACCGCATCGTCGATGCACCACTGACCTTTTTCACGGTGCTTGCCGTCATCGTCCTGGCCTTCATCGTCAATTCAATCGAATTTGCCTGTTCCGCCGCCTTGCCGGCTGTCTACACCCACGCCCTCTCCCTGCACCGACTTCCCACGTTCGCCTATTACGGCTACATCCTCCTGTACACCTTCTTTTTCATGCTCGATGACCTGATCATTTTCAGCTTGGCCGTCTTGGCCCTGGACACCAACATCGGCCAGCGCTATGCCGGCCACTGCCGGATCATCGGCGGCATCGTCCTCCTTGTCCTCGGTATGGCGATGACCTTCCGCCCGGACCTGCTCCGCTGACCCGACGACCGGTCCCCTTCAACAGGCAATCGACCTCACTGGTTGCCCAA
>JBFWIP010000096.1:0-9081 GCA_050255935.1 Desulfobulbus sp. | reverse complement strand
TCCTTGCCGTAGGAACCGGCCTCGGAACGGAAGCAGGGGGTGTAGGCGGTGTACTTGATCGGCAGTTGGCCCTCGTCGATGGTTTCGCCGGCAAAGATGTTGGTGACCGGGACCTCGGCGGTGGGGATCATCCACAGGTCCCAGCCCTCGAGTTTGAACAGGTCTTCCTTGAATTTCGGCAGCTGGCCCGTGCCGGTCATGGCCTTGGAGTTGACCATGAACGGCGGCAGCACCTCGGTATAGCCGTGGCGTTGGGTATGGAGATCAAGGAAAAAGCTGATCAAGGCCCGCGAGAGCCGTGCCCCGAAGCCCTTGAGCAGGGCAAAACGTGCCCCGGCCAGGCGTGCGGCGGTCTCAAAATCAAGAATGCCCTGCTTTTCACCGAGTTCCCAATGGGCTAGCGGTGTAAAGGAAAAGGCGGGAATGTCTCCCCACCGTTTGATCTCCAGGTTGTCCGCCTCATCCCGTCCTTCGGGGACCGAGTCGTCGCAAAGGTTGGGGATGGACATGATCACGTCCTGGAGCGTTTCCTCAATCGTGGCTAGTTCACCGTCAAGTTCCTTGATGTGCTCCGAAACCTTCTTCATTTCGGCAATCATCGGTTCGGCCTCTTCGTGTTTCCCCGATTGTTTCAGGCCGGCAATGGTTTTGGAAACCGTGTTGCGCTGGTTTTTCAGCGATTCGGTTTCGGCAAGGACGGCAAGGCGCCGACTATCGGTTTCTGCAAAGCGGTCGATAAGCTGCGGATCAACACCGCGGAGCAGGCTTTTTTTGCGAACCAGTTCCAGGTTTTCCCTGACAAAGCGTAATTCAAGCATGGTCTCGTCTGTGGAAGGTTTGTGTGCGGGTGGAGAATGTGAAGTCCAGGATGTTCCGACATATTGCCGGTTCATCCCGCTTTTATCACGGCCTCCCGGGAAACGCAACGGGTATTCAATTGCTTTTATCCGTCGGTTTTGCTACTTTTTTCCCGTTGTTGTCCGCTGCTGATTGCACTCGTCCCCCGTTCCCGTCTGCCATGGCCGAATCGCTGAAATCCTTTGCCGTCTTTGTGCTGGAGCTCCGTAATTCCTTGAAGATGCTTGGGATTGCTTTATTGAGCACCACTGTGGCCCTGTTTTTTCTCTCCAGCCGGATGTTGGCGGTTTTTCAGCGCCATCTCGGGGAACATCTGTATTTTTTCTCCGTTGCCGGACCGTTTCTCGCCCACGTCAAGCTGGCATTTTTCGGGGCGCTCTATCTGCTGATGCCGCTGTGCATGTATGTGTTGTGGAAGGCGGTGGGAAAACCGTTTCATGTCACCGGCCGCCGCCTGACCTGGTTTGTTAGCGCGACCTGTATCCTCTTTTATTGCGGCACGCTCTTCTGTTACCTGGTGACCCTGCCCTTTGGGATCCAATTTCTGCTCAGTTTTCAGTCGCAGGACCTGCAGGCGGTGATCTCGATCAGCCGTTTCGTCAATTTTGTGGTCGTCTTCATCCTCGGTTTCGGCTTGGTATTCGAGCTTCCGGTCTTCATGGTGTTCACCGCCCAGGTCGGCCTTGTTTCGGCGGCGACCTTTGCCCGGCATCGGCGGTATGCCATCCTTGCCATTGCCATCCTTGCCGCGGTTCTCACGCCGACGCCGGATCTGGTGAACATGGCCTTGATGGGGGTGCCGCTTTATCTACTCTATGAATCCGGCATCCTGTTCATCCGTCTGCTTGCGCGGGGGAACGGACCCGCGGCCCAGGAAACGAAGCCGCCCCCGGCCTGAAGGCCGGGGCCCTAGTAGGAGATGACCCTGATGCCGTGCTCACGCAGCAGGGCGGTGGCCACCCCGGCCTTCGGCTCCAGGCCGCAGGAAGGGCTGCCGGACTTGAACAGGCAGCAACTGATCTGTTGCATTTGGGCGATGGCAAGCACCATGCGGGCGCCCTTGAGGAAATGAGCGGTGCGGTCGATCCCGTTTCGGTCGATGACGCGGGCGGTGCCTGCAAGAACGGCGTGGCCGTCGCCGCCGACGATTTCCGCCGCGATCCGCGGGGTGGGCAGGCCGCCGAGCTGCTCCGGGCAGACAGGGCTCCAGTGGAAGTCGGCCAGATGGCGCACACAGTCGGCATTGCCTTTGCTTTGGCCGTCATAACGGGTGCAGAGACCGATCAGGCAGGCGCTGACCAGGCAGCGAGGTTTAGGGCTGTTCATGATGCAATGATGAAAGATGGGGAATCAGAGGTTGTATGGCGATACGGAAGAGAGAGGAAGACGAGCTGCATGACAGGAAAATGATGTGGCTTTTGGGAAGCGTGGTCGCCATTTTTTTTCTGCTGTGGATTTTGTTTGCCCCGGGACGCGGTTTTTTGCACTATCTGAAACTGCATCGGGAAATTGCGACCTTGACGGAAGAGAACTCGCGGCTTGAGGCAAAAAATGTTGAACTGACCGAGGACATCAAAAAACTGCAGTCTGATAATGCCTATCTTGAGAAGGTTGCAAGGGAAAAACACGGTCTGCTCAAGAAAAACGAGATGGTTTTTGATTTTGAGAAGCCTGCGAAAAAGAAATGACCAAGGCTGAACAGGGGAAATCGATCCCGAAAAGAGCCGGAGAGGCAAAAATTCCGGACCAACGCTCCGCCGTGCTTCTGGCGGAGGCCCTGCGCAAACACCTCCTGCTGCATCAGCAGATGGGAATGGACGCTTATCCGCTGAGCAGGGAACTGCAGCAATTCCTCCATCCGCAACGGCGCGGTCCCGCCCCGGCACCCGCCCGCCCGCAGCCGTCCCCGGTTACCGCGGCCTCGGCATCCCGGCAACAGCGGCCCGACAAAACGGTCCCTTCGCCACCACCGCCTGGCGAGCGCCAGGTTGACTTGAGCCGGGACCTTGCCGGCTGTACGGGGTGTGGATTGTCGACAAGGCGCGATGCGCAGGTGCTGGGCCAGGGAAAGATTGGCGCCGGGTTGCTGATTGTCGGCGATTACGCGCGATCAGGAGATGAGGCGGGTGATGTGGCCTGTCTGTTCGGCAGGGCGGAGGATGAGCTGTTGTGGAAAATGATGCAGGCCATCGGTCTGGGACCGGAGGATGTCTATGTAACCAATGTGGTCAAATGCAGCCCTTCCGGGGAGGCGGCTCCAACGATCGAGAACGAACAGGCCTGTCGGGGGTATCTTCACCGGGAGATCGTCCTGGTGCGGCCCAAGATTATTCTTGCCATGGGGATGTCGGCGGCACGGGCGGTCCTGGGGACCGAAACCCCGGTGTCCCGTTTACGGGGGCGATTGCATCCCACGAGTTTTACCGGGAGTTCGGGGAGATCGATTCCGGTGATGGTCAGCTTCCATCCCCGGCTTCTCCTGGAGCAACCGGGCATGAAGAAGGGGGCCTGGCATGATCTGCTGATCGTGCAGCGGGAGTTGCAGGCGAGAACGAAAGCCGTCAATCCCCCCGGTTGAGCAAGAGATAAGGGGGAGAGGCCGGAGATGAACCGTCCGGGGCGATGTCGGTGACGGATCGGAGCATTTTTTTCGTTTTTTAAGTGGGGACGAAGCGATCAACATTGAGGGACAAGGGACTGCATGGCTGTTCACGAAATCAAACATCCACTGGTACAGCATAAACTGGGATTGATGCGGGAAAGGGACATCTCGACCAGGGATTTCCGCGAGTTGACTTCGGAGATCGGCATGCTCCTCGCCTATGAGGCGACCCGCAACCTGCCCACCGAGAAAGTCACCATCGATACCTGGGCCGGAGCGGTCGGGGTTGACCGGATAAAGGGGAAGGAAATAACCATTGTTCCCATCCTTCGCGCCGGCCTGGGAATGATGGACGGGGTGCTCAAGACCCTGCCCGACGCCAAGGTCTCGGTGGTCGGCCTGTATCGCGACGAGCAGACCCTGCAACCGGTGACCTATTTCAAGAAACTGGTGCGGGATATCGATCAGCGCCGGGCCTTGATCCTCGATCCGATGCTGGCTACCGGTGGGACCGTGCTGGCCGTCATCGATATGCTCAAACAGGCCGGTTGCCGGAATATCAGCGGCATTTTTCTCGTGGCCGCTCCCGAGGGCATCAGCAAGCTGGAGCAGCAGCACCCCGATGTGGATAGCTATGTGGCGGCGGTCGATGAACGACTCAACGACAACGGCTACATCCTGCCCGGTCTCGGTGATGCGGGCGATAAAATTTTCGGCACCAAATAGCCGGATCAGGGATGGAGGGCGGGGCAGATGCCGCTACCGTGATTCAGGATTTGGTTTGTCCCGAGACAAAGAGCTCAAACAATTTTTCAAAGACAAAGGGGATGGCCGAGGCCTGCGCATTGGCAGAGCCGGCATAGGCCTTGGTCAGTTCAAAAGAGCGTTCAAAAGCCTCCTCAAAGTCGGAGGAAGTCTTCTTGTTCATGATTTTGACGAGTTCATTGGCTAGCTGTTCTTCCATGCGTTCACCGTATGCAGGGACTTGGCAAAGGAGCCCGGACATCGTTTTCGGATGGCAGCCTGCCCGGGGCAACGAAGGTTGTGCCATGATAGGCGGGAAACGGGCGTTGGCCAAGTGTTTTCTGCCCCTCGGGCACCCGTGGCGAAAAAGGGTGCCTGTTGTTCCTCGCGTCTTGTTGTATAATTGTATTGTCCTTGTTGTGTACGGGTTTGCGTTTTGAGGAGGCTCGACTTGTCCATCAAGCCGCCAAGCCGCGGTGACGTCCTGCCCCGTGAACGAATGGAGAATTTCCCGGTTGTATTGAATCTTTTTAAGCCAGGTGAGTATGTCGACACACTGCACCGCATCGCTTTCTTCAGAATTGGCCATGATCGACCAGCGGCAGTATTTTTTCATTCGCCGTTGCGTCAGTGACATCATCAACGGTTTGATTGACGGCCTGACCCATTTTTCCGGAACCAGCCGCGCGGCGGTCATCTTTGCCCTGCGGCCTGACAGCCCCATGCTCCTCTGCGACCCGCAGAACCTGCTCCGGGGGCATGAGCCCATCTTCAAGAGTCTGTATGTGGATAATCAACAGTGGCGCAACAACAGCCTAGTGGAAATCGACAGCAAACAGTTTGCCGATATCAAACCGGTCAAGGACCCGGGGCTGGCGGGGCTGCTCTCCAACGGCGGTTATTCAGGCGCGGTTTTTTTTCAGCAGTGGTTCACCGAACACCATCCGGATCTTTGCTCAACCGGTCCCACCGAATGCTGGCTCGAACATGCGGCCTGGCGCTTTTCCCACGATATGGCCAATGACAGGGAACTGTACACCGGGATTTCCGGCTATTTTTTACGGGAATACGCCACCCATGCCGTCCGTGACTATATCATCGACCAGATGAATCTTGAACTCGGCTGGGATACTCCGGTGCGGGTCTATCCGGTACTGGATGCGGTGCTGATGATTTCCGAAACGCGGGAGGAGGGGTCCTGGCCCGAGGGGCGGTTATTGGTGGTTGACCCCTGCATGCAGGACCATCTCAAGTTTCTGGTGAAATTCCAGGAAAGTGCCCGGCCGCAGTTGATCAACTACAAGCATGTGCGGAAGTTGTTGCTCACCGTGGAACGATCAAACGGGTACCTGGTCACGGATGGCCGTTCGATCCTGGGCATCTGCGGCGAATCCCTGCCGCCATTTTCACTCTGCGCCGATTTCCGCGGCCGCCACGGCTTCTTGAAGATGAACCGGAACAAGGTGTGCAGTTTTGCCGACGGCCGTTTCAGCTCAACCACCTACCAGGCCAAACTGGTGCAGCTGGAGGAGTTGCTCCTGGAAACCGATCTCGACCGTTCGGAGAGTTATTTCCTGTTCAAGATCGTGGTCAGTCTGGTGCATCACTCCCAGCAGCGCAAACATGGCTGCACCGTGGTCCTGGACCTGAACCATACGGCGGTGGACATCTCCGGACAAACCCTGTCGCCACCGCTTGACCTGCGCAAGCCCTACATGCTGAAAATGGCCAAGTCGTTGGCCAAGGTCGACGGCGCCCTCCATATCGGTGCCGACATGCACCTGCACGGATTTGCCTGCCTGCTCGACGGACGCTCCTTCGCGGGCGAGGATTTGGCCCGGGGGGCGCGCTATAATTCGGCACTGCGTTTCACCGCCGAACACGCCAACATCATCGTGGTGGTTGTTTCTTCCGACCGTCCGGTTTCAGTGATTCATCAGGGCCTGGATGTGCATGGCGCCTGCACCCTGGATCAGAAAGGCGGCTGTGTGTATAACCTCGACCGGCTCGATTATTGGGTCGGCCTGTAACCGCCCTGTTTCATCGGCAGTAATCGCGGACTTCCGGTTGGTTTTGCTGGGCGTAGGCCTTGTCGAGCAGATCGGTGAGTTCGCCTTTGCAGGTCTTCAGTGGCGGCAGGAGCGGAAAGGCCGGCAGCAGGGCCTCTGCCCCGCTCGGAGCCTGGATGCGCATTTTGTCTTCAAGGTAGGTGTCGCGCATCGGTGAGAGTTCACCGCTCATGGAGTCGCCATCACTGCTGTCCAGCCGCCGCAGAAAGCTCATCATCGACCCCAGATCGTTTTTTCGTTGAAAGACCTCGATTTCCTCGACAATGGCCTTGCCCTCCCCGGCCAATTGATTCAAGGTGGAGGCGTAATTTTCCAGGCCCTGCTCCAGGCGGAGATAGATGTCGAAAAAGAGGTGGTTGAAGCGAAGGTGGCGGGTGAAACCGTGGATCAGCTGCCCCTTGAACAGGCGGCGGCGGATGGGGGCGGACTGCAGCAGATAAGGATCAAGGAAAATCGCGTCGCGGAACCCGGTGATGCGGAAAAAATCCCTGATCAAGGCTTCCCGGTGTAAAAGGATGTAGAGTCGTACCAGGTCAAAGCCGACCTCATTTTCCAATTGGCGGTAGGCCGCGTGGACATGCTCGTTGTAGAGCTGGCTGTCATCCTCGATCATTTTGCGAAAGCCGAAATAGCGCTCGGCGATTTCCCTCTTGACCTCCAGAGAGAGCATCTCTTCCATGCTGTTCATCATAACGCACCTCCTTGCATTATCGACCCGTGGCCGGAGGGGACGGGCTCAATTCGTGCTGCCTGCATTCATCATATAAAACCCGGAAGAAAAATGCTGTAGTAGTGAAAGACGATGTCGGTGCGATGTATGGAAAAAACGGCTGGAAACGCCTTGTTCTGGACGAAGACTTTGTTCACGGCCCGATGTTACGATAAATGACGGGGTGCCGGTCTTGCTTGTGCAACAGTTGCCGGGCCCGAAAAAAGAGCGTTTCCGAAAAAAAAATCGAGAACGAGAATATTTGATCCCCCACGGGGAACATGTTTTTTTGATGTGATTGCTTATGTCCCTTTCTTCTTCCCGTGATCAGGTAAAGGCAATGGTGAAAGATGCCGCCGATATTGTGCAGGTGATCGGCGAGCATGTGGAACTGAGGCGGGCCGGAGCCCGTTTTACCGGCCTGTGCCCCTTTCACGGTGAAAAGACGCCTTCTTTTTCGGTCAATCCCCAGGGGCAATTTTACCATTGCTTTGGCTGCGGCGAACACGGTGATGTGTTTTCCTTTGTGATGAAGTTTCATCACATGGATTTTCCCGATGCCCTGAAACTGCTGGCCGGGAAATTCGGGATCGAATTGCCGGAACGGAAACTTTCCGAATCCGAACAGGCGCATCTGCGGCAGCGTGATTTGTTGTATCAGGCCAATGAGGAGGCGGTGCTGCTGTATCAGCAATGCCTGCGCCATCCCAAATGGGGGAAAAACGCCCGCACCTATCTTGAGCAGCGGGGCGTCCCCCGGGAAATTATCGATCGGTATCGCCTCGGTTATGCCCCGGGTCCCGAGGAAGGTGGCTGGAGTTATCTCTTTGACCAGTTGACCGCCAAGGGGATGAAAGCCGAGGTCCTCGAGCAGGTGGGGGTGGCGGTGCGGAAAGATCGGGGGGGGCATTATGACCGGTTCCGGTCGCGGATCATGTTTCCGATCAACGACATGACCGGACGGGTGGTGGCCTTTGGCGGTCGGATTTTGGGCGAAGGGCAGCCCAAATATATGAATTCTCCGGAGAGCCCCATCTTTGAAAAGAGCCGCCTGCTCTTTGGGCTCCAGCAGCATCGCCAGGCCATCCGCCAGGCACGCCGGGCGTTGGTGGTCGAGGGGAATTTTGATCTGCTTTCCCTTGTTGTCCATGGCATCGAAAACGTGGTCGCCCCGCTGGGAACGGCCCTGACCCGCAGCCATATCCATTCCCTCCGCAGTTATGGGGATGAAGTGGTGCTGCTTTTTGACGCCGATGCCGCCGGACTCAAGGCCGCCATGCGCAGTATCCCCTACCTGCTGGCGGAACAGGTTGACGGGCGGGTCGCCCTGCTTCCGGCGGGGCACGACCCGGATAGTTTTGTCCGCGAGCAGGGGGCTGCCGCCGTGCAGGCCCTGGTGGCCTCGGCCCGTCCTTTGGCGGAGTTCGCCTTTGACACCCTGGTTCGCGAGCATGGCCTGACCCTGGCCGGAAAAAACCGTATCGTGGGCGAGTTGCAGCACTTACTGGCCGAAGCCGCCGATCATGAGCAGCGAGAGTTGATGATCGCCCATTTTAGTGAAAAATTGGGGGTTTCCCCGGGGTATTTTAGCAGGAAAGCGGGCTCGGACATGATTCGTCCGCCTGTTGCGGCCGAACGGCAGGCCGAGCCATCACGGAAAATGGCCAGGCGGGACAAGCAACTGGTCGATTTCCTTCTCCTGCATCCTGAATTTTTTCATCAGTTGCGGGATGCCGGCATGGAGCAGGTGGTGACGGATCCCCTGGCTCTCGAGATCATTGCCCATATCGAGGGACAGAGCCGGAGTGGGGCCTGCCAGCCGGAGGATTTGCTGGGCGGAATCGGCAATATGGGCGTTCAAAACTATATTGTCGAACTGCTGACGGCTCTTCCGCCGTTCACCGAAGAGGATGAACAAGGGGAGGGGCAACGGATGGTCGATGAACTGCTCGATTGGTTGCGGACCGAGCTTCAACGTCGTGACGGCGCCGGTTTGCAGCAGCGGATTGCCGAGGCGGAAAAGGAGGGAAATATTGTTTTGTTGATGGAATTGCTCCGGGAAAAACAGGCTTTGGAAAGAAAAAGACAAAGTTTTTAAT